>MHBI01000106.1 GCA_001804815.1 Lentisphaerae bacterium GWF2_50_93 | reverse complement strand
AACACGAACCTCACACGGGTAAACCAGGCCCAGTCCGACCTCGTCAGGGCCCAGGCCGACCTCGCCAGCTCAAGGGTCAACCTCGAGAACGCAAAGGCACAGATGGAAGCCGCTATTGGCTCACGCTGACGAGCATCTTCCTGAATTCCCTGGGTCCAATATTAATTGTTTTAGTAAAAACTTTTGTAAAGTAGCTTTGGTCACGGAATCCGCATCTGCTGCTGATTTCACCTAGGGGAAGAGAGGTGAAGGCAAGCAGTCTTTTCGCTTCCTTTACCCTGATTGAGTTCAGATGCTGGGAAAAAGTCTGTCCTGTTTCCTTTTTAAGCTTGTGCATCACTCCTGAAGTGCTTGCTCCTGCGAATCTCGCAACTTCTACAAGCCTGATATTTTCATTGAAATGCCTGTGCAGATATGTAATTACCTTCTCGGAAACGTCCTCCTCTTTCCTTTCAATATGGACATTCCTGAAAAGCTTAAGGGTCAGTCTTTCAAACCAGAAGCAAAGTTCCTTCATGTCATCGAATTTCGCAATTTCCTCGATGTAGAGGTTGTTTACTGTCATTATTTTCGACCATTTATCGCCCTTGAGTATGGAATTCATAGAAAGAATTGTTACAACCATTGCGAGAAAGGCCTTCACCTTGCCAACATCCTGATATGATTCAAGTAGAATAAGGCTGAGAACTTCATCTGTCTTTTTCAGAAAATCATTTTCGCTTCCAGCATGGAAAAGGCCGGCAAGATCCTCCGAACAAATCAATATACTCTTTCTTCTCTCCCCTCGGACCGAACCCAGGGCCTCCATTCCTACTGCAAGCCTCTCCTGCTGAAGCCAAAGAGCATTTCTCACGGAGAATTTTTCCGCAGACAGGAGACCGGAAGATAGAACAGCCTCTTTAAGGAATTCCCCTGTCTTCTCCATCTCTACATTCGGCATTTCCTCAATTCCCTGGAAAGCATTGATGAAATTCTGCAACCTCTCGCCTGAATCAATTGCAGACAGCGTCGATATCATGTTGTGCTGTATTTTCTGAAGTTCCCCCTTTGGAAGAAGTCCGCCAATCTCAATAGCGCCAATGATCTTTTCACCGTCAGGGGCGACGGGAATCACAATTCCATATAAGCCAAGCCAGCATTTAAAGTAGTGGACATTTCCCTTGATCAAGGACTGATAGGCGCCGGCTCTGGCCGCCTGCCTGCAAAAATCACCGGCCCTTGAATGGAAAACACATGCTGAACAAAGACGGCAGAAGGCTTTTCCCACCCTGGGAAAATCCTTTCCTTCGATATCATGATAAACACCTCCGCAATGCGCATGATTATCAAGATTTTCGAGGACTGATTCGATTCGTTTATAGAAACTTTCATCCATTTTTGCAGTTAAATACAAATATTTTACAATTTTATTATAGAATCTATAAGTATTATTGGTAAAATATAGCATAATAGTTTTTATTAGACAATCCCGCAAAACTTAAAATAGAAAGGAATTTATGAGCACAGAAATCCTGAATTCAATCAAAGAAAATCTGATGAAGGGCAAAGCCAATGACGTCAAGAATCTCTGTGAACAGGCTGTAAAGGAGAATATTCCTGTCGAAAAGATCCTTAATGAAGGACTTATTTCAGCAATGCAGATCATCGGTGAAAAATTCAAGAACAACCAGGTCTATGTTCCAGAAGTCCTTATTGCAGCAAGAGCCATGAATTCAGGAATGGCTGTTCTAAAACCTCATCTCAAGGCAGCCGACGTGAAGGCAAAGGGAATTGTATGCATCGGAACAGTCAAGGGAGATCTGCATGACATCGGCAAAAACCTCGTAAGAATGATGCTCGAGGGAGCTGGATATGAAGTCATAGATCTCGGAGTAAATGTCGAACCTCAGAAATTCATTGACGCTGTAAAAGATAAAAAAGCCCAGGTCATAGCCATGAGCGCTCTTCTCACAACGACCATGGGTTCAATGAAATCCACAATCGACGCCCTTAAGACTTCCGGAGTCAAGGCAAAGACAATTGTCGGAGGTGCTCCTCTTACAGACAGTTTTGCAAAGGAAATTGGTGCTGATGGATATGCTGCAGACGCTGCATCGGCAGTTGATGTGGTGAACAAGCTTCTTGCTGCATGAAATAAGTGACGGAATACATTTCCGTACTCATTATTTGGAATTTGACGAGAAATGGCCGGTCATAAACCGGCCATTTTTTTTATCTTCTTCCTCTTTTCTTTCCACCCCAGGAACCGCACATAGGAGTCTTTGGAGTCTTCATTCCGCTTCTTCCGCGTGATTGGGTGAACTTGCGTCCCGTAGGCACATCATATTTGCTATATTCAAAACCTTCAAGCCTCTTCTTTTCCACGGTCGTACCCAGACGTCGCTCAATGTCGCGGACTTCCGATTCATCATCTGCAGAAATAAAGGTTATTGCGTCACCTGAACGTTCGGCACGTCCAGTACGGCCTATGCGATGTATATAGTTCACTGCAGTGTCAGGAATATCATAATTTATCACGTGCGATATGCTTTCAATATCCAAACCTCTTGCAGCTATATCCGTGGCCACCATCATCTTAATTTTTCCGGAACGGAAATTATCAAGTTCTTTCTTGCGTTCACTTTGAGATCTGTCAGCATGCAGGATGCCTGTAACAAAACCTGCTTTATAGAGGCGGTCCTCAAGAATATCGGCCCTGCGTTTCGTGCGGGTGAATATTAGGACTGACTTCTGGTCGGTAATCGTTTTCAGGAGGGCAATCAGGAGATCTGTCTTCTGATGATCCGGAACTGGATAAAAACAGTGATCTATTGTTTCTGCAGGAGCCTCTGTATCAACGCTTATCCTTTTTGCGTTTTTCAGATAATGGTTTATTAGAGCCACCAAATCCGGAGCAAATGTTGCAGAGAACAGAAGAGTCTGCCTTTCAGGAGGAAGTGAATTGAGAATTCTTTTGATATCCGGCAGAAATCCCATGTCAAGCATGCGATCAGCCTCGTCAAGGACAACTATCTCCAATTTCTTCAAGTTCACATACCCCTGCCCCATGTGATCAAGCATGCGCCCGGGACAGCAAACTATTATTTCAGTCCCGTCAGTCAAAGCCTGTTTCTGTGAATTGAATCCGACTCCTCCGTAAACAACGGCAGATCGGATATTGGTGTGTGAGGAGAATGTCTTGATGACTTCGCGGTTCTGTTCGGCAAGTTCCCTGGTAGGAGCGACAATAAGAACTCTTGTGTGTTTCCCATGGGCGGGAGTATTCAGCAGACGGTTCAGTATCGGCAGTACAAATGCGGCAGTTTTTCCAGTACCGGTTGCCGCGGTTCCTATGATATCCGAGCCTTCCATGCATACAGGAATAGCCTGTTTCTGTATGGCGGTAGGAATAGTATAGTTGGCCTCATGTATTGATTTTAACAGACGCGGATCCAAATTGAAATTAGTAAAACCCATATTTCCTCTTCTTTAAACTAGATGTAGGCATCGGCAGGCATCGATTTATCGGCAAGAACAACGCTGTCATGTCTAGGTTGATTATTTTCCATATTCACTTCATAATAAAGTGATTAACTTTTTTAAAGTAGCATATATTTTGGAATTTTCAACCGTCAAACATGTCAGTTTCGATGAAACTGGCTCAGAAGGCGGTAGTCAAGCTCGCAAGAGCTGTTCCCGGAACCATTTTCGAGCACCATCTAATTAGGATTAAAATCTCCCAAAACCCTCGCAGAGGGTGACATATTAAAGCCCCATGCGAAAGCGTGGGGATCAATACGATTCTCGAAAATTCCAAGTCTCCGCAGGACGGCGACACATAAATCTACAGGTAATATTCCTATATGCTTTCAGGCATTCTCAGAAGTGAAAGGTCGGTCACCATCAACATACAGACAATGCGCGCCTTCACCCGGATGAGGGACATGCTTGGTACCAATCCCAAACTCGCAGCAAAGCAAGGCAATTGGCCATATTTTGTTAAAGTATGACGGTTTCGCCGAAACCGGTACGAGGCTCTTTCGGCGAAAGAGCCATACTTGATTGCGTTAAATGAGGCTGGCACACCCAGCTTAACGCTTACTCAATTTTTGCATTTAAGGCGAAGATATATTAATATATAAAAAATTAGTATTTATGATGTTAATAATACCCGGGGTCATTATGGGTAAAAGGTAATCCTATGAAACAAGTTCTATTTATATTTGTAAGTTTACTCATTGTCTGTGAAGGAGCAATAGTTACCATGGCAAATGACCCGAAAACCCCGGAGATTGCCCGCGAACAGGAGCTCCAGCAGCAGAGAAAACGCTACACGCAGTTTTCCGGCAATCAGCCAACCGTTGAAAATATCCGTATGAGCCTATCTGTTAAAGATGTACAGGGTGAAAAGACGGGCGAACTGGTTGCAGCTCTGAAGCTGATTGTCCTTGATAAAGATAAGATAGAAAAAGATGCCTTTTCAAAGGAAATTTCAGCTTGTTTTGACAAGAACCTTGACAATGACATTGTACAAGTAATGTGTGCAGATGCCCTTGTGCACATTGATAGGGCGCAAGGAATTGAGTTGTCTCGCAAGATATTGGATAATCCGAAAAAGAGCTTGGATTCGAAATTGCTTGTTGCGAAGCATCTTGTTAATGAGAAGGTGTTGATTGGATATTCAATACTTCTGGAAGGACTGTTGACGCCTGACGATTTCCAAAGGAAGAACATTGTACTTCCCCTTCTTTATGCTTTTTTCGCCTACGACGGGAAAGTCTATGGGGAAAAAGGGGAAATGATCGATATAAAGTCTCTCATTGCTGACGCAAAGAATAATACAAAAGAACAAAAAGTCCTTGATGATCTGGAAAAAGCGGAATTGAAATACAGCAAAAAATCAGACAAATAAGCGTGCACCGTGTGCGGAATGATCGATTTTTGCACGAGTGAATTGCAAGAAAACAGTTCTTTCAGGGTCACGCTTTCTACCGGGATTAGTTCAACTGCTTCATTTCCGGGACTCGTCGAATATTACAGCATCTCCCGATCTGACAGCTTCAATGTAATCAACTCCTCCCATCAACCGCCGGGAAGACTTTATTCCACACAGCTTTTTCTGGCTCGTCGAATGTATATCCGACCCGGCCGTCCGGGGAAGTCCGTAGCTGATTGCAAAATCAAGCGCATGCCGGTTGGATTCATCAGTCCTCCCCGAGTTCATGATCTCAATCGCATCAACTTTGCCAGGAATCAATTGTACTATTTCAATGCTTTCGCGGAAGGGATGGGCATGGACGATATAACCACCGTCCGCATGTACCCGGTCGAAATAATCCAGTACATCCCATCTGAGCAGATCGGGATTGGCAAGAAGCCAGTCTTTTCCAAGCCCATAGGTCAGAAAATGAGCCCAGCCGTAGCTGTACTCCCAGGCGAAAAAGACATCGAGACCAAGCTTGGCGCCCTGCCTCTCCATTGCTTCGTAGCCGTGGCAGAACAAGGCAATACGCTCATTCCATGGCAAATCCTGCGGAACCGTCGTGTTACCATTTAAAAAATGGTCCGTAACAAAAACACCAGTGTAGCCCAGAGATTTAAAATGAAGAGCAAATTCCTTCCCTGAACTACAGCCACATTTGCTGGTCTCCGATGTATGTAGATGTGTCTCGTATTTGTAGGCCGTCATATTATATCATGGAAATGCTTGTAATCCTTCATCACGCCTCTTGAAGAACTTTCAAAGACACGGATTCAACCATGTTCTTTACTTTTTCCCTGTATGAAGCCATGTGAGGGGCTTTAAGGTGGGCGTTCAAATCGTCAAGGCTGTTCCATTTCTCAATGATTGTAACAATGTTGGCATCAAGCTGTTGAACAGGTATCTTGGAATCAATATCAATTGCCGGATAATATTCGATGCAACCTTTTTCCCTCCTGACTTCAGGAACATTTGCCTTGAAGATTGAAATGAATTCGCCAACTTTTCCAGATTTGACCTTTATCGAGGCTATTACACTTATCATTTTATTCCCCTTATTAAAAAATATGGCATACAATGCCGTCACGGAGCTTTGGTTCAAACCAGGTGGATTTCGGAGGCATGATCTCCCCTGCATCAGCAATGTCCATCATCTGGGAAACAGTAGTCGGATACATTGAGAACGCCACTTTGGCCTTACCGCTGCTTATAACCTTTTCAAGTTCGCCTGTCCCTCTTATGCCACCAACGAAGTCTATCCTTTTGCTTGTCCGGGGATCATCAATGCCCAGAATCGGGTTCAATATGTAGTTCTGAAGCACACTTACATCTAGACAATCAATGACATTGAACTTTGAAGTATCAAACAACGGCTTGAGACTGTACCATTTACCTTCAAGCAGCATGCAGAATTCACCTTGTTTTGCAGGCGAGGGGGTATTTGACGGAGAAACTGCGAACTTCGCGGAAACAGCCTTCATGAAGCCATCAACCGATAATCCATTCAAATCTTTGACAACGCGGTTGTAGGGTAGAATCTTTAGTTGAGATGCAGGAAAAACAACTGCCAGGAAATAATTGTAATCTTCCTTGCCAGTATGCTTGGGATTTTCAGATTTACATTTCGCTCCAACCCTTGAAGCAGATGCAGCCCTGTGATGACCATCAGCTATGTAAAGGCATGATACTTTATCAAATAAATCGGATATCTTCTTGCTTTGGTCAGTTGATAATCTCCAAAGTTTATGGGAAATCCCGTCAACTGCCGTAAAATCAAACAATGGAGTAGCCGTCATAGCATTCGTCAATATTTCGTCAATATTTGTAACGTCTTTATATGTAAGGAATACTGGACCGGAATGAGTTTTCGTCATATATATATGCTTGGTCCTGTCGTCTTCCTTATCTTTTCTTGTTTTTTCATGTTTTTTAATGATATTTCTATCATAATCCTCAACAGAAACTGCTGTAACTATACCTGTCTGGACATGCTTTCCCATTTTAAGGGAATATACATAAAGATGCTTATCCTTGTCCAAAGCAAGTGGTGCTTCCTTGCAAAGTCTTTTGAAGTTTTCAACAGCTTTTAAATAGACGCTTTCATCATGGATGTCTATTCCTGGCTCCATTTCAATTTCCGGTCTGGATACCCTTAAAAAGCTTAGAGGGTTCCCTTCAGCAAGTTTGGATGCCTCTTCAGAATTGACAACATCGTAGGGAACTGCGGCAACTTTTGAAACTTTCCCTGGATTAGGTAGAAGACCATTGAATGGAAGAACTTTAGCCATTAAAAACTCCTGTGCTTATTTTGGGAATTTTAAAAATATCTTCGATTATGAAATAATAGATCTCTTCAATCGAGGTGATTTTCCTGTCGCGGGGCAGGGGATATCCATATACGAAAAGAGGTACAGGATTATTCGTATGCTTCCTAGTTGAAATATCCTCGCAGTTCCCATGGTCACCGGTAAGTATGATAAGAGTATTTTCAGCGGCTGAATCAACCAGTTCGCATACGAATGCGCTTAGATTGCCAAGAATCTCCTTAAGGGCATTGGCATCCATCTTATGACCTGCCCTGTCAGTTAGGAAATACTCAAAAAGAGTAAAATCATGTTCTTTTGATATGTTTAGAAGGTCTATGGCCGCCTGTTTAGGGGATATTTCCTGAACAGAGAGATTTCCTTTTATCGTTTTTCTTGTAAGATCATGATATACGGCTTTGCCTGAAAGAAGATCTTCCATGTTCCGCACCCAGCCGATGGAAGATTCAACCATTGTGGTAGTAACCGATTTGAGGCGCATGCTTGCAAGTTCCTCAAGAGTGTATTGCACATATGCATTTGCAAAAGCCACTTTCTTTCCCTTTTCCATGAGATTTGAAAATAAGTTGCGCCTGCATATGACTTCCCGGAGCTTGGGGCCTGGAAATCCCTGCATGTGCATCCCCATTATTTTTGCGGCATTGAATCCAGTGAAAAGAGCCGTCTGTCCAGTGGCGCTCTGAGGGATGCCTTCAACACCGAGTTTTGCGCTGACGGGAATTGAAAAATCCGCCAGAAGATTTACAAACCTTCTATCGCAGAAATCGGAATATATAGAATTGAACCATCCCTTTTCGGGAATTCCGAATCCGTCCACCATTATCATTATGACTTTTTTGCTCATGAAGGTTCAAATATAATTCAATTCCGGAAAAATTCATTGAATGAGCCGCTTTTTATTATATCTTCCCAAATAGAAAATTAAGCACATTCATATGAAGGACATACCATGAACTGGACAATTTTTCAAAATTTAAGGTTCGTTTTCTCCATTGCTGCTGTTTTAGTTATGATTTCCATCGAAGACTGCCTTGCAGAAGGAGATTTCGAACTGATTTCAGAGATAAGAATGCCTTCCCTCATGAAATCAGCACAGGATCTGAGTTCCCTTTCCGAAAAAGTCTCGCCTGGATCGTCAGGCATGGTGGCCATGTCGGTCGCCGCCCTATCGTTCAGTCCGCAGATGGCTCCTTTTGATCTTACTCTTCCCATACAGGTGCTTGGGTTCTCATCAAAAAAAGGCAATTCGAAGTCATTTGAGTGGTGCCTGGTGCTTGAAAGGAAAAAAGATATCCCCTTGAATAACAGTCTAAAAGACATGAAAGAACCGGTCTACCTCAAGGAAATAGGTGGAAAAGGACTGCTTACATACAGCAAATCTCTTTCAGAATCAATTACTTCCATACCTAAATCTGAAGAGGATGCAATCGAATCAGATCCAAATATCATATTGATACTTTATCCAGAAAAATATTTTTCATCCTTTCCAGAAGGGCTGGAAACCTTCAAAAATGAGATGATCCGGCAGATCATTCAGAAAAAAGGAAGGGAAGAGGAGGATTTCAATGAAATAACATTCTTGAATTTGAAATTGGGGGCCTTTGAAAATTTTCTCAGGCAGTGCGGCAAATTCGAAATGGATATATCTTTCTGCGAAGAGAGCATTAAAATAAACACTGAATTCTCCACTTCCAAGGGATCACCTACAGAGAAATTCCTTGATTCCCAGACATTTAAAGGAAAATACAAGAAAGATATACTGGATTCGAATGAGTTTGTCTCATGTGGCCATATTAGCATAACCGATGACTTGAAATCCTCCATCGTGAATATGACAAAAGAGGCCATGGTAGAAACATCAGATGAGGCAAATCCAGACATAACGGATTTGTTTTCGATCCTGACTGACAAGTTTTCCGGGAATTTTAAATTTTTCATGAAAAGCTTTGCTCCAGGTTCACCAGTATGCCTTGAAATTCAGGCAACTGACGAGAAGCAGAAGGAATTGAGGACATTCATCTCCGGCAGAAAAAATATAGAAGATGCTGGGAATGGCATCTTTAGATTCAAGAAAGGCAACAAAGAATCAAAATTCAATTTCTTCCTTGTCATGCAAAAAAACAAAATCAAGGTCGTTTATGGGAAAATAGCTTCCACGTATGATGAGAAATTGATTTCAACAGAATCCCCCGCAGCAGGAGCGGCTCCTGCAAATGACGCTGATATTTATGTCGATGCCTATTCAAGTGCTGTAAAAGAGCTGCCTATGTTCAGTTCCAAGCTCACTTTTGCAGAAAAGTCGTTGATCATCAATACTGAGATTTTCATGGAAGGGATAAAGAGAACAATACCCCCGGAACTTATGAAGAATCAGCAGAATTTGAACCAGGAATGATTTTCCCATCTGATACTTCAAATATTACAGATCCTTTGAGGAATTCATCCATTACAGGTTTTTCGGTAAAAGTGAAAAACACCTGCCCTGCCTGCTTAAGGACGTTGTAGAATGCTTTTTTTGTGTCTATATCCAGCTCCCCCGTAACATCATCAACCAGGGCGACAATTTCAGACTCATTTGATCTTGATATGCTCATGACCCTTACAGAAGCCAGTTTGAGGCAGAGGGATGCCAGCCTGCATTGTCCAGTAGAACCATAGCACCTCAGAGGTTTCCCATCATAGATGAATTCGAAATCATCGAGATGCGGACCGAATGTTGAATACTGCCTGGAAAAATCCCTTTCCCTCTCATTTTCGAATCTTGTCATATATTCCTGATAGTCCGACGTGTTCTTCTGTATCGAATATTTGAGTGAAAAATCCTTCTGAAGTCCGGAAATTTCCTGGATTAGGCTGGATATATGTTCTGAAAGATTTTTCAGTATTTCGGATCTGAACCCCACGATAATCGAGCCTTTTCCAGCTAGTATTGGTTCAAAAGACCTGACCTCTGCCATCCTATTCCTGCCCATTCTCAGATAGGCATTCCTTTTCTGGAGGGCCGATACATATTCCTGAAGAACCGGCATGTATTCAGGAACCACCGATGAAATATACATGTCAAGAAATTTCCTTCTCCCTGATGAGCTTCCAGTTACAATCAATATGTCATTGGGAGAAAATACAACTGTCCTGAAGTTATGTATGAATTCGCTTGCCTTTGCAACCGGATTCCCGTCTATTTTCAGTTTTCTCTTGTCAAAATATTCTGATTCAATGTATTTTGCTGAATTTGAAGTTGATGCAAGTTCCGCTTTAAGGCTGAAACCTCCCGATCCGATCTTCTTAAGTTCGCTTATCTGGGAGGTCCTGAAGGATCTGAGCATGCCAAGGAAGAAAATACCTTCAAGAAGATTAGTCTTTCCCTGACCGTTTCTTCCGATGAATATATTTATCTTTCCCAGCGGTTTGAGACTCAGTTCCGCATAATTGCGGAAATTCTTGAGGTATATTCCCCTTATCATTATTTCTTCTTGATGATCTTACTTGCTGCGGACAGGCATGATCACATAGAGGAAACCCTCTCCGGCGGAAATAGCCACAGGACTGTATCCGTCATTCATCTGAAGCGTAATTTTATCGGCGTCAAGATTTTTAAATGGATCCGAAAGGAAAACAGGATTGAAGGATATATTGAGCTCAGGACCTCCGTACTCAATATCCATCGATTCCTTGCTTTCACCAAATTCCGAACTTGAAGCATAAAGAACAAGGGAAGTCTTGTTGAATGTCATCTTTACAAATGAGCTGCTGTCGGAAACAACGAGTGAAACCCTTCGAAGTGCCGATGCAAAAGCACTGGTGGATATCTGCACCTTCTTGCTGAAGGATGTTGGTATGACCTGCCTGTAGTTGGGATAGTTCCCTTCGACGAGCTTTGTCATCATAACAGTATTTCCAACCTTGAATGACGCCTGGTTTTCTCCAATGTCAACAAGCACATCACCTTCCTTCTGGAGCAATCTGACAAGTTCATTTGCACTTCTTGAAGGAACAATGGAATCCCCTTCTTCTCCCTCATACTTTTCAATTACTTTTTCCACTAGGGCAAGTCTTTTTCCATCTGTGGCTACGGAAGTGAAAGTATTTTCCTTGATGCTGAAAAGAATTCCATTAAGCACTTTCCTTGAATCATCAATGCTGACGGAATATGAAATCTGTCCAAGTATCCTTGCAAGCTCCATCTGCGGAATTTTAATGCTCCTTACAGGAGTGATGGTAACCGGCTGTGGAAAATCATCAGGAGCAAGCCCAAGCAGCTTGAAGAGTGATTTTCCGCACTGGATGGATATATGGTGGTTATCATCCCCATTCAGATCAAGTTCATCTCCAGGAAGCTCCCTCACGACTGAAAGAAGTTTCTTCGCTGGAAGAGTTGTTTTTCCATTCTCCTCCACCTTTGCTTCTATTTCAGTTGTAATCCTGACTTCCAGATCAGTTGTCGTCAATGTAATCTTATCCTTTACAGCCTCAATGAGAACATTGGCAAGAACAGGCAATGTGGATCTGGAGCCAATTATGCTTGTTACTTTCTGAAGGGCGTCAAGAAATTTTTCTCTTGATATGCTGAGCTTCATAGAAACACGTCCTTTCCTTTATGTATATTTTTTCTTCTTATATTTTATATATTATAAAATTATATAAGATTCGTATTATATCCTGTTAATTTTGTTAATAAAATCTAAATTAACCTGAAATCATTCAAAATTTATATATTAATAACTTGTGATTAATAATTCTAATAATGTAAATTAAATGGAATTACATATAATTATGCACATGTTGTCAAAAAACATTTTATCCGGAGTTTAAAATGAAATACAGCATATCAGACCTGTACCAGAGATATCCTCCGCTCCAAGGGATAGAGTATAGCATATCGGAAGCTTTTTCAATACTGAAGAACTCAATTGAAAAGGAAGGAACTGTTTTTACCTGCGGAAATGGTGGAAGCGCATCCGATGCGGACCATATAACCGGGGAATTCCTGAAGAGTTTTATGATAAGAAGGAAGGCTTCAGGCAAGTTCAGAGAGGATGCTATAAGGATTTTTGGAGATGATGAAGGCGAAAAAATATGCGACGGACTTGAGGACGGAGTAAAATCAATTGCACTGAACAGCAACCCTGCATTTGTCACGGCATTCTCCAACGATTCATCTCCTTTCATGGTATATGCCCAGCAGCTGCATGTCCTTGGTAAAAAGGGCGATGTGCTCATTGGTCTTTCTTCTTCTGGAAACGCCGTCAATGTACTCAATGCGCTAAAAGTCGCTAAGATAAAGGGAATCAAGAGCATTCTCATGACAGGTTCGGGTGAAGGGAAATGTGTGAAGCTGGCCGACTGCTGCATAAAGGTGCCTTCCGACAAGACATATGTGATACAGGAATACCATCTTCCCATATATCACGCACTGTGCGCAATGATAGAGGAACATTTCTATGGCTCCAAATAAAGCAGATAGGCCTGCATTAAGGCATGTGGCCATAATAATGGATGGAAACAAGCGATGGGCTGAAAAACACGGCCTGCCTGCATTGAAGGGACATGGAAAAGGGGCGGAAACAGTCCATGAAATAGTAAAAGCTGCAAAAGAATTTGGAATAGAATATCTTACCCTCTATGCTTTCAGCACGGAAAATTGGAAAAGATCGAAATATGAAGTTGGAGGATTGATGGGACTCCTCAGGTCTTTCATTGTAAGCAATCTGGATGAGATTGACAGGGAGGGAGTCAGGCTGAGGGCTATTGGAAGAATAGAAATGATCCCCTGGCAGACTAGGAAAATACTTCTTGACGCCATAAAGAAGACCGAGAATAACAAGAGCGGCAATCTCACTCTTGCCTTGAGCTATGGAGGAAGGACTGAAATAGTAGATGCCGTCAAAAAAATCAGCGGCGACGTATCCGAAGGTAAAATAAAGACAAGGGAAATTGACGAAGCCCTTTTCAGCAGATATCTTTATGCTCCTGACATACCGGATCCTGATTTGCTCATAAGGACAAGCGGGGAGTTCAGGATAAGCAATTTCCTGCTTTGGCAGATTTCCTATTCGGAGATATGGATCACTGATACACTGTGGCCTGATTTCTCAAAAAAGGACCTTAAGGAAGCCATAGATGCATTTTATTCACGCAAAAGACGTTATGGAGGAAGATAGTGTTTATTCTTAGACTGCCAAGTGCGATCATCCTGACGTCTCTCATCCTTGCGGGGATTTATATCAACGGTCTCACCGGAAAAGTCATTTTTACTTTTATAGCGATGTTTTTTGCGTTTTTCGCAGTTTTGGAATTTCTGGACATAATTTCCAAGGTGGGCAGAAGATCATATATAATTTTCACATCCCTTTTCAGCGCAGCAGCGGTATTTCTCCTTGTCGCCATGCGCCATCGTGTAACCGACCTCCTCGTTTTTGAAGTTAGGATAATGATTGTTTTTGCAGTGATTGCCTGGATACTTGTGCTTTTTTCAAAAAACAGGGAAGATGTTCTTGACAAGGTACTTAATTCTGTTTCCGCCTTTTTCCTTATTACGCTTCCGTTGAGTTTCATGATAATAATATATTTGATCGACGACGGAACCAGGGATGCTGCCGGCCGGAAACTCCTGCTGTACTTTATTGCCGTAACAAAGTCCGGGGATATAGGGGCCTATCTAATCGGTGTCACGAGCTCAAAGCTGATGCCTGGAGGAAACCATAAGATAGTCCCGTCCATAAGTCCAAAGAAATCCTGGGAAGGAACCATTGGAGGATTGATCTTCAGTATTGTCGTTGCAATCTATCTCGCTAAAATACTTCCTGCTCCATATAAGCTGGCAATGCCATCAGCTGTGATGATAGGAAGTATTCTTTTCATAGGAGGATTTCTGGGTGATCTCGCGGAATCCTCGCTCAAAAGGATTGCGGCGGTCAAGGATTCAGGTATGATTATTCCAGGAATAGGTGGAATTCTGGACCTGCTTGACAGCCTCATATTGAATGCCCCGATATTCTATATCTTCCTTATTCCGATGATGAGATAGCTTCCCTTCTCACTTTGAAATTAGCACTATTCCCTTCTGGATCAGTGCGTTAACATGCATGAACACGGTATATCCGTCCTTCATTTCAGCGGTGTCCGCCACATATATGGAATCCGTCCAGTTCTTTGAGTCGGGGATCAGAGACGCAAGCTTGTTTGGTGCTCCCATGAGGAGTTTTTCATTCAGGATATAATCCTTGTTTTTGGGATATACCGCCATATAGAGGATTTCCATCTCGACGAGATCGTTGAAAAAGTGGGTTCCAAGGGAAATGTCCGGAGTGAGGCCTTCATGCATTGCGACTATTTCACACAGGACTGAGGCATTTTTTATCTGCGCGAATGAGACCGGTATGCCAAGCGCAGGCATCTTGGTTCCCCATCTTCCGGGCCCTATCAGGAGGATTTTCAGCTTCTCTCCTTTTTTACTTTCCAGGTTTGTTATGTCTCCTATGATGCGGGCGACGGAATAACGGTCCTGCATGGACATCTCTCCGTACTTCGAGGGGAGAATGTAAATTATCCTGTCTATCTGTCTTGAGACGCTCTGCCCGATTATCGGACCGCATGTCTTCAGAAGTATGTTTTCCCTCTTTACATTTTTAGGACTCTGTATTTCGCGGACTTCCCTGGTGAACTGGAAAGGCCTGCATTGGACTATGTTTATCCTGTAGTTGTCTTCATCAATGAAGTTCCCGGTGAATTCAATGTCGACAGGATGCTTGTATGCGTTTTCAAGGGTCTTCATTATCTTCTGCATGTCATTGATGAACTTGGTGTTGGACAGCAGGTTGTCGAAAGTGAGAATCCACGTGAATACATTCTTCAAGTTCATGGATTTCGCTCTTTCTTCGGTTTCGGTGTCGTTTGAAGCGAATATTTCCATTGGCAGGGAGGCTGCGGATTTCGCAAGATCCTCGAAATGAATCGACGTATGTGTATTTTCCTTCAGGTCAAGCACATCAACTATTTTCTGGGTATGCTTCCTTACTTCTTCGAAGGTGGCTTCCGGACGGAGCAGGGGGGCGTTCACGGCCACGATCCTGGTGTAATCGTTGCCGTGCTGTTCCACAGCCCTGGTTCCAAGTCCGAATACAAGTCTTAATACTCCCTCCGAAGGATCGATCTTGCTGTTCCAGACGAACGGGTTGAATGAATATCCGACTCCGGCAATCTGCGGGAAATAGTAGTCTCCGTAGCATTCCCCAGATACTCTTTGGACGAGAAGGGCCATCTGTTCATCTTTGTTGAGGAGGCCTCTGTGCAGGCGGTATGAAAGGGCGTCCTTGCTCATCGTGCTGGAGTATACCTTCCTTACGGCATCTATGAAATCCTTAAGCCGCTGTTCCGGTGTTCCATGGTTTGCACAGAATATGCTTTCATATTTGCCTGAAAATGCATTTCCATAGGCGTCCTCGAGTAGACTGCTTGACCTTACGATGATCGGGGATTGTCCGAAATAATTCAGTATTTCCCTGAACTGGTCGATTATGTTTGACGGGAACCTGCCGTTTAGAAGTTTGTCCTGTATTTCCTCGGCTTTTTCAAACATGTGGTCGGAAGGGTTCAACTGGATATGCCTCCGCTGCCACCAGCAGTCGTTGTCGATGACGTATGTGTAAAAGAGATCTGAACCAATAAAAAATGAGTCGTGTGGTTCCAGCCGTTTCTCCCATTTCCTGTTGGTTTTCATTAGAATTGACTGTGCCAGGAGCATTCCGACGGATTTACCGCCGATAAGGCCTGTTCCAACCATGCGCTTCGAGATTGAAATGAGATCCGAAATGTCAAAGTATTCCTTGCAGAGCTCGGATACCGTCTCATCCCGGGTTATGATCATCTTTATGAGCTGCTTCTTGAAAGAGTCCACTTCTGCCGGCATTTCCCGGCTGTGCTGGATCCTCTTCTGGATTTTTCTAGCCTGGATCAGGGTGTTTGTCCATACGTCCTGGCGGTCTATGTTCGCGTCAAGCCAGGGCTGGGGTACTTTTGTGAGTATTTCGGAAACGATGAAGCTTTTATTGACAGGCCTGAACGTGTCCCCCTCCAATCCATGAAGCATGTACATGCTGGGGGAAAAGCGGTTCCAGACCTTTATGGGAAGAACATAGAGCCTGTCGTTTTTCCTGAATACGTCAAGAACTACCTGAGCGGTCTTATGTATGGCTTCAATGGCGACAGGAGTCTGATGGTTCCTGAGCAGAAGGAAATAGGCGACGGTTTCCAAATCATAAAGATATGGGCATGTCAGCATGAAGAAGTTCCCAAGCATGCGGTCGCTGTACCAGTCTACGGCTAGATCAGACAAGCAGTCGAATACATAGCAGGCGCCTCTTCCATGCTTTTCAATGATCCTGAAAATATCAAAAATGAACTGTTCAAATCCCAACTGGGGGTCGAATTCATAGCATGTAGCCTTGAAGTCCTTTGGGAGAAGCCGTTTATGCTGGGCGAACCTAAGATAGACAAGGTCCTTCCCTTCCGAGACGGAAGCCTTGCAGAAAGGTAAGACAAAAGCAATGTAATCATCAATATTGTCGGCCTGCCAGACTACATTGTCCCCGGCAAGTATGCCCTGCAGAGTCCTGTCGAGTGAAGGAAGTCCTGAAGTGAATTTCAATTCATCTTTTTGCATTATATTTCTCCGATAAATGGTATTTTTTAGGATAAATCAGAAACTACCTTGGGAAGTTCAATTATTCAACGGGGAAAACAATCATGTTGTTTGATGGAATTAATTCTAAAAAAACACTTGATATAATCGCTCTTTCGTGTAATCTACACGGACTTCGATAAAATTACCTTTTCATGTAACTGTTTAGATGGGTTCTTTTATGTCTTTGACCAATGTAAATAATTCTTATCCCGAGAAAAAGGGATTATATGACTCCGTCAATGAGCATGACTCCTGCGGAGTTGGCTTTGTCGCGAATATTGACGGGACCCGCACCCACAAGATCATAGAGCAGGGCATTGAAGTCCTTGTCAAGCTCCTGCACCGCGGAGCGGTCGGAGGAGATGCAAACACCGGAGACGGCGCAGGCATACTTTCCCAAATTCCAGACGAGTTCTTCAGAAAGGTGATGATTGCGCAGAACACAGAGCTTCCGCCGGCTGGACAATACGGTGTCGGCATGGTTTTTCTTCCCGTCGACCAGAAAGTTTCAAAAAAATGCATTGCTGCAATAGAAAAAAGCGTAAAGTCCGAAGGGCTTGAAGTCCTGGGATGGAGGGATGTCCCGACCGATGACAGCTCTCTTGGAAAACTGGCCAAAGATACCCAGCCTGTTGTCAAGCAGGTATTTATAGGAAGGAAAAAGGAAGGTCTTGATATAGACGCTTTTGAAAGGAAGCTATATGTCATACGCCGTCTGGCCGGCAAGATTGTTTCTGAAATTCCTGGTTCCGAGGAGCCTTTCTATATAACTAGCATGTCATGCAGGACAATTGTCTACAAGGGGCTTCTTGTAGGGACACAGCTTCCTCTATATTACCCGGATCTTACAGACAAGGATTTCAAAAGCGCGCTTGCCCTCATCCATCAGCGCTACAGCACAAATACTTTTCCGACATGGCCTCTCGCCCAGCCGTTCCGCTATCTCGCGCATAACGGAGAGATCAATACTCTTCGCGGGAACATAAACCAGATGAAGGCCAGGGAGAAGAATTTCGAATCCGATCTGTTTGGGGAGGACATCAAGAAGCTTCTTCCTATAATCCAGGAAAACCAGAGCGACTCGGCCTGCCTCGACAATGCGCTTGAACTTTTCAATTCCTGCGGCCGCTCGCTCCCCCATTCCATGATGATGCTCATTCCGCAGGCCTGGGGTGAGAAATACAGGCTGAGCCATGATTTAAAGGGATTCTATGAGTTCCATGCCGGACTTATGGAACCCTGGGACGGTCCCGCCGCAGTCGCATTCTCCGATGGGAAATCAATTGGAGCGATGCTCGACAGGAATGGGCTCCGTCCTGCAAGATACACAATAACCACTGACAATTTCATGGTGCTTGCGTCGGAAACCGGAGTGCTCGACATACCAACGAACAAGGTACACAAGAAAGGCCGTCTCCGCCCAGGACAGATGATTTTCGTGGATCTCGACAAGAAAAGAGTCATGTTTGACTCTGAAATCAAGGCCCATGTCGCGAGACGCCAGCCATACCGCCGCTGGGTTGAAGAGAACAAGATCCTCCTGCAGGGGCTTTTCGATTCAATTGTTCCTGTCAAGGTCGACGAGGCTACTCTTCTTGAGCGTGAAATGCTTTTCGGCTATAACCGAGAAGACGTCAATATAATCCTCCAGGAAATGGCTGAAACCGGACATGAACCCATAGGATCCATGGGTAATGACGCGGCTCTTGCCATACTGTCTGAAAAGCCACAGCTTCTCTTCGCCTATTTCAAGCAGCTCTTTGCGCAGGTGACAAATCCTCCAATAGATTCGATCCGCGAGGAGCTTGTGATGAGTCTGACGACTTTCCTGGGCAACTGTGGAAACGTTCTCAAGGAGACTCCTCAGCATGCGCATCTGGTAAAACTCAAGAATCCAATACTTACAAACGAGGATCTTGAACGCCTGCGGATTTCGCAGCTTCCATCCTTCCAGTCTGTAACGCTTAAGATATCATTCCCTTCCGGTGGAGATGCAAAAGAACTGGAAACGGCAATTGACAAGCTCTGCGTCGAAGCAGAGGAATCAGTGAGAAGAGGCAAGGCTCTTCTAGTGCTCAGCGACAAGAATCTGCCCAAGGAAAAGTCTCCAATACCGTCTCTTCTGGCAGTATCTGCAGTCAACCATCATCTCATCCGCTCCGGACTTCGAACGAATACAAGCATAGTGATTGAAACTGGAGAGGCAAGGGAGGTAATGCATTTCGCCCTTCTCCTTGGATACGGAGCGACCGCCGTGAATCCGTATCTCGCCCTGGAAGTCGTTGGAAACATGGTGAACAAGGGATTCATACAAAAAGTCGACGTAACTGCGGCGATGGAGAATTATATAACTTCCATCTGCAAGGGGCTCCTCAAAGTCATGTCCAAGATGGGGATTTCAACCCTCAGGAGCTATCGCGGAGCCCAGATTTTCGAGGCTGTTGGACTGAATAAGCATGTTATAGACAAATATTTCACCGCGACGTCCTCAAGAATAAGCGGCATCGGACTGGACGTCATCGCCAAGGAGGCGAATTCAAGATATGCAAAGGCGTATCGTCCCAAACAGGGAAGCATGAGGATCCTTGATGCGGGCGGGCAATACATGTTCAGGCAGGGAGAGGAAAAGCATCTCTGGACTCCTGAAACTATTATGAAGCTCCAGCAGGCTACTAAGATAAACGACTATCAGCTCTATAAGCAATACGCTTCTCTTATAAATCATCAGGAAAAGCATCTTTGCACTCTCAGAGGGCTTTTTAAATTCAAAAAAGTGAAATCAATTCCCCTCGCAGAGGTGGAGCCGGCTTCAGAAATAGTTAAAAGATTCGTTACCGGAGCCATGTCATTCGGATCCATCAGCAAGGAAGCCCATGAGACCCTTGCAATAGCCATGAACCGGCTAGGCGGAATGAGCAACAGCGGAGAAGGGGGGGAGGATCCCGCCAGATACAAGCTTCTACCGAATGGAGACAGCCTCTGCAGCGCCATAAAACAGATTGCCAGCGGCAGGTTCGGCGTCACTATTGAATATCTTGCAAATGCCAGGGAACTCCAGATCAAAATTGCACAGGGTGCAAAGCCCGGTGAAGGCGGACAGCTTCCCGGTCATAAAGTCAACAAGGTGATAGCAAGGGTAAGGCACTCAACTCCCGGCGTCACTCTGATTTCACCCCCGCCACATCATGACATCTATTCGATCGAAGACCTCAAACAGCTCATATATGACCTTAAGAACTCAAATCCATCGGCAAGGATTTCAGTTAAACTGGTATCTGAAGTCGGGGTCGGGACGATAGCAGCCGGAGTTGCGAAAGCCCATGCCGACATGGTGCTCATAAGTGGCCATGACGGTGGTACAGGTGCTTCTCCTCTTTCTTCCATCAAGCATGCCGGTCTTCCTTGGGAGCTCGGACTTGCAGAAACACAGCAAACCCTTGTCCTCAATCATCTTAGGGATAAGATCAGGGTTCAGGCGGATGGACAGATGAAAACAGGGAGGGATGTAGTCATAGGAGCCATGCTTGGCGCCGAAGAATTCGGGTTTGCTACAGGAGCCCTTGTAGTCTGCGGATGCGTCATGATGCGCAAATGCCATAAGAATACATGCCCTGTCGGAATTGCAACACAGGATCCCGAGCTTCGCAAGCGCTATAACGGCAAGCCTGAGCATGTCATTAACTTCTTCATGATGATTGCCGAGGAGATACGTGAGTATCTTGCAGAACTTGGATTTAAAAAACTTGAAGATATCATAGGAAGAAGCGATTTCCTCGAGATGAACGATGCCATCGATTTCTGGAAGACGAAGAATCTTGATTTCTCCGCGATATTCGCAAGGCCATATGATAACAGCATGCCTGTCCGCTGCCTGAAGAAGCAGGATCACGAGATGGAAAAGACCTATGACATGAAAATAATTGAAAAAGTCAGGAAATCCATCGAAACTAAAAAACCGATTGAGCTCGATCTGCCAATCTGCAATGTCGACAGGACTGTCGGGACAATGACGTCCCACGAAATAGCAAAGCGATATGGAAATGCCGGACTTGCTGACGACACGATAAAATTGACTTTCAGAGGATGTGCAGGTCAGAGCTTCGGAGCTTTCCTTGCGCATGGTATCACTTTTACTCTTATAGGCGAGTCAAATGATTATCTCGGCAAAGGCCTTTCAGGCGGCAAGATAATTGTAAAGCCTCCAGAGAAAATAACTTATGATCCGTCAGAAAATACAATCGCCGGAAATGTTCTTCTTTATGGAGCTACCAGCGGCGAGGTCTATATAAATGGACAGGTTGGAGAGCGTTTTGCCATCCGCAACAGCGGAGCACATGCCGTCATTGAAGGTGCTGGTGACCATTGCTGTGAATACATGACGGGTGGACGCATCGTCGTACTCGGCTCCGTAGGTGTCAATTTCGCTGCCGGTATGAGCGGAGGTCTTGCATATGTATTTGACAAGGATAATACTTTTGATGAGTTCTGTAATCTTGACATGGTTGACCTTGAACAAGTTGTGCTTTCTGAAGACATATTCGAACTTAAGACGATAATTGAGAACCATTATAGGATAACGGGCAGTAAAAAAGCTGAGCAGATTTTAAACGACTGGGAGAATTGCCTTCCATTGTTTGTTAAAGTGTTCCCGATGGAATATAGAAAAGTGCTTGGGCAGATGATGAAGGAAGATGAAGAAATACAGCGAGTCGTAAAGCAGGAATAAATGTAGCACGGGCATCTGGCCTGTGGAATTAATTGTAAGGTGGCTCATGGGAAAACCAAGAGGTTTCATAGAAATACCAAGAAAAGAACCTGGGTATAGGCCTAAGGAAGAGCGTATTCTCGACTATAACGAAGTCGAGAAGAGGCTCAACGATGAGGAACTCCAGGAGCAGGCGGCCCGTTGCATGGACTGCGGTATTCCTTTCTGCCATGGTTGCGGATGTCCTTTGGGCAATGTTATTCCCGAATGGAATGACCTTGTCTATCATGGACACTGGAAAGAAGCCCTTGAATTGCTTTATGCAACCAACAATTTCCCGGAATTTACCGGCAGAATTTGTCCGGCACTTTGCGAAGCAGCCTGTACAGTGGGACTAAACAGCGAGCCGGTATCCATCCGTCAGATTGAAATCAATTTAATAGAAAAAGGATACAAGGAAGGATATATTGTACCACGGCCTCCTGAGAAAAGATCCGATAAAAAGGTGGCAGTTGTAGGTTCTGGACCTGCAGGTCTTGCGATAGCTGATCAATTAAATCATATGGGACATAGTGTCACTGTCTTTGAGCAGGATCAGAAGGTTGGCGGAATCCTAAGATATGGTATTCCCGACTTTAAATTGGACAAGAAAATCATTAGAAGAAGAATTGATTTGATGTCTGCCGAAGGCATTGTTTTTGAAACTGGAGTTTCCATTGGAAGGGATATGTCCGCGAATTACCTCCTCAGCCGTTTTGATGCTGTCTGCATAGCCTGTGGTGCGCGCGAGCCCAGGGATTTGAATATTCCCGGTCGCGATCTTGATGGTGTCTATCTTGCCATGAATTTTCTGGCACAGCAGAACAAAAGGATTGGAAGGGAAAGCTTCGCCTGCAAGGAAATTACAGCCAAAGGCAAGAAAGTTGTCGTAATTGGAGGCGGAGATACGGGTTCTGACTGTGTTGGAACATCTGTCCGCCACGGGGCAAGTTCAGTTGTCCAGATTGAGATAATGCCAAAGCCTCCGGAGACAAGGGATCCTTCAACTCCATGGCCTCAATGGCCTTATGTTATAAGAACCTCCAGCAGCCAGAAGGAGGGATGTGAGAGAATGTGGAACATCCTGACAAAATCTTTCGAGGCTGAAAATGGAAAACTTAAGAGTCTGAACTGCGTGAAAGTCGAATGGGAGACAGATCTTCTTGGGCGCCCGAAGACTTTTAAAGAAGTTCCAAACTCCGAATTCAAGATTCCTGCGGATCTCGCACTTGTCGCTATGGGATTTACCGGTGTCGAGAAAAAAGGAATGATAGCAGACATAGGTATTAAGCTTGCCAAGAACGGCACTATTGCAATAGATGAAAACGGCATGACCAATGTAAAGGGTGTCTTTGCCGCAGGAGATGCAGTCGCAGGAGCCTCGCTAGTGGTCAGGGCAATAGCCGCCGGCCGCGAACTTGCCGCAAAAGTTGATAAATACCTCGAAAAGTAACAAATCATTATATGATTCATCCACATGCTGCATCGCTGTGGAAATCATCTATTTTTGAAATCACCTGGAGTTGTTCCGGTACGGGCTTTGAATGCAGTGCAGAAAGCGCGTTCGTTGGCGAAACCGCAGGATTCAGAGATCTCCTTGAGCCGCAATGGTGAATGGAGAAGCAGTTCCTTGGCCCGTTCGAGGCGTTTTTCCAGGGAATATTCCTTCAGACCAACGCCGAACTGCTTTTTAAAAAGATGGCGGAGGTATTCTCCGCTTATTCCTATCCGTCTTGCGATGTCATCTACTGAAGGGGGAGCGTTGATTTCCGAAGACACTATTTTTTTCGCTTCCATGGCGAATTGGAATCCGGGTTCGGGAGTTTCTTCTTTTTTCCTTTCGGATTCCCAGAGAAGCGAATAGATGATAGATGCGGTCCTGAAATTCTTCGCCTCCAGTGAATCCTCATCCTGCCAATGAGACATGTCCTCGAGATCCTTCAATATTGACCTGGACCGGATGTTATTGATGACATCGCAGCGCTTTATCTTGTCAATGAGAGCCTTGTCATTGACATGGAATTGAATGCAGTGGTCAATTCCGTCAATCTCCATTCGCTGGTCATGTGGCTCGTTCTTTCCGTATATGACGACGTCTCCCGGTCCAAAATCAATGGTCTTTCCGGTTTTCAATCTGCTTGTCCCCTTTCCGGACGGATGGAATACAATCTCAAAGCGATCGTGGAAATGCATGGGGCAATAGTGGCCAGCCTTCAACTTGTGCGGATATATGAGGACATATTCAACTGGCGACTTCATGTATTTCTCCATTTTTGACCGTTTGATGGAATATATAGCCGAAAATGGAAATTGAAAGAAATATATCTTCTAGTTAACTTATGTCTTCAAAAGCCGATAATGAACATTAAGTGAAATTTTAATAGATGGGAATCGGAAATGGAAAGAAGACTTGTTTTTACGGGCAAATGCCAGGTAGGAATGGAAAAATTCGATCTTCCCGAGCCAAAGGCCGGAGAAGTCAAGGTCAGGACTCTCACAAGCCTGATGAGCACGGGAACTGAGAACATCGTATTCAACAGGAACTTCGACTCGGGTACGCATTGGGACAACTGGGTGAAATACCCCTTCTATCCTGGATATACGGCCTGTGGCATAGTTGAAAAAGCAGGAGAAGGGGTTACATCTGTCAAAGCCGGAGACAGGGTTGCCATCCGCAGGGGGCATGCCTCGGCGCATGTTGTCGTTGAAAATGAATGCATTGCCGTGCCGGAGAAGGTTTCAGACGAGGATGTGCCGTGGTTCAAGCTGGCGAAAATCAGCGCGATGGGTGCGAAAGTCGCAGATCTTTCGCTTGGAAAGTCGGTTGTTGTTGTGGGTGCAGGCCCTATAGGACAGATGGCCATAAGGTGGTGCGTTGCAGCGGGATCTTATCCTATCATTGCCGTTGATTCCGTTGCGATGAGGATAGAAATGGCGAAGCGCGGAGGGGTGACGCACGGCATTGTGAAGCCTCTCGGTGAGGCGATCGACGAGATCAACTCCATCTGCGGAGGGGAAGGGCCGGCGACGGTAATAGACAGTACAGGTCACCACCAGGTGTTCAGCGATGCGCTCAGGGCGGCCAAAAAGTTTGGAAAGGTTGTGATACTTGGGGATACGGGAAGTCCGGCAAGCCAGCATTTGAGCTCGGATGTGATGTCCAAGGGGCTGCATATCGTGGCTGCGCATGACTGCCATGAGACCCCGGACTGGGATTTCAGGTTGATTTCAAATCTTTTCTTCGAAATGGTCAGGTCCGAACGATTTGCCCTTGATGGACTTAACACACACAAGTATAAGCCTGGACAGTGTGCTGAAGCTTACAGGACAGCGAATGAAAAAAGAGGGGAAACCATGGGAATATTGTTTGACTGGAGATAATTCCGCTGCGCGGAATTATATTTAGGAGCGTCGGCATCCTGCCGGCATATAATTTTGGAAATTAAATTGGAGAAAAATATGAAGTTGAAGCTGAGTGTTGCGGACTGGGCGTTCTTTGGAAAAGCCGGACTTGAACCTGAGGAATACTATGCGAAACTCAAGAAGATGGGTTTTACAGGGCTGGAGATGGTGCCGAGGGAAAGGCTGGAGGCTGCGAAATCCGCAGGGCTTGAGATACTTAACGAGGGCATTTTTCCTGACTGCATACCTCATGGGCTGAACCGCAAGGAGAACCATGGAAGGCTGATACCGCGCATAAGGGAGAGCATAGATTCTGCATCCGAAGCAGGGATCAAGGCGCTCATAATCTTCAGCGGCAACAGGATGGGGCAGCCAGACTGTGAGGGGATCAGGAACTGCAAGACTGCGATTGAACAGGTTGTGGAGGATGCTGAAAAGAAGAAAGTGATGCTTCTGTTCGAGGTGTTCAATATCTTCAATCATGAGGACTACCAGGCGGACAGCTCACGCTATGGTTTCAGCATTGCCAGAGCCATAGGATCTCCTTATTTGAAAGTCCTTTATGACATCTACCACATGGAGATGATGAGCGAGAATTCGGCTGAAATACTTCCTTTCAACATTCCATATACGGGGCATCTGCATGTTGCCGACATTCCAAAGAGGGACAAGCCCAAGAAGAACGGCGCGATCGATTATGGCACCATAGTGAAGAAGACCATGGAGGCTGGATATGACGGATACTGGGGTATGGAATTCATGCCTTCCGGTGATCCAATGAAAGAACTTGCTGAGGCGAAGACTCTTTTTGAAGGCTTCATGAAGTAATAAAAAATCCCTGTAGGGATTTTTTATATCGAATGTTGCAAAATGTAAAAATGGTTGTTTATTATTGCGCCTTATAAAAAGTGGCGGGGTAGCTCAGTCGGTAGAGCAGAGGACTGAAAATCCTTGTGTCGCCGGTTCAATTCCGGCTCCTGCCACCAATTTTCTATCCTGTTCTCCGGGGGATCTCCCGGACTAAACACTTTACTTCAAAAAATTGTCTGGATGCTATTGCATTAAACAGGATTTTGTTATATAATTGAAAGCTCAGTATTGGAGGGATTATGGGTTTCCTGGACATATTTTTCGGTAAGAAAAAGACCGAGGACAAAGAATCCTCGTCTGTTGTGAAATTCCTTGAAGATGAAAAAGGTTCAAGGAATGTCCATACCCTGCCGATTGCCGTAACTCCGCCGCCCCAGCACTATATAATCAAAAGTGAAGGCAAATATTTCATTTATGATTCACTGAAGGATATGGATGAAGGGCTGCGCAGCCAGATTGAAAGCTATGAGAAAATTGACGAGATGCAGAGCAAATACACTGTCTTCATAGACGGCAAACGCACCATATACACGCATTTCAATGACATCCCTACCGATATTCGTGAAGCGATTATGAGAAAAAAACAGGGATGATCCATCCCAAGTCCTTCCCGGAAAAATGGTCCTTCCTATGGCTAAATCCTTAAAGAATCAAAATCCTGTCGATGAACTTATTTCCGTGATGAGGAAGCTCCGTTCGGAGAAGGGCTGTCCGTGGGATCGCGAACAGACGCACAAGTCCCTCAAGAAGTACCTGGTCGAGGAGAGTGCTGAGCTGATGGACTCGATTGATGACAATGACGATCAGGGGATATGCGAGGAACTGGGAGATCTTCTGATGCATATAGTATTCCATTCCCAGATCGCCGAGGAAAAAGGAAGATTTACCTTCAAGGATGTAGCGGACGGGATCACGGAGAAGATGATAAGAAGGCACCCCCACGTGTTTGCGGACAGGAAAGCTCCTGATTCGGCGGCAGTGATAAAGATGTGGGATGATATCAAGAAGACGGAAAAAAAGAACAGGAACATAAAAAGGAATTCCATAATGGACGGAGTTCCCAGGCATCTGCCTTCTCTTTTGAGGGCGCACGAGATTCAAAGGAAGGCGGCCAAGGTCGGTTTCGACTGGAGCAATTCAGCCCAGATCATTGAGAAGATCGACGAGGAGATTGCCGAGCTTAAAAATGCTGTCAGGGGCGGTAATGAATCTGAGATCAACGAGGAGATAGGGGATCTTCTTTTTTCAGTTGTGAATCTGGCCCGGTACAGGAACCTTGAATCGGCTGAAGAGATCATCGTCAGGACAATCCAGAAATTCGAGAGGAGATTCAGGTACATAGAGGAAAGACTTGCGGAGATAGACAAGACTCCGGAGGGAAGCTCGCTTGAGGAGATGGAAAAATTATGGAATGAGTCGAAAAAGAAGGGTCTTTAGAGGTTCCCTAAGGTATTAAATTTGCCAAAGACGGATTTTTGAAGTATCTTACTGTTTGTCAAATTGGTGGATCATAAAGATAGGAAAGAGCAACAATGCCTGATAAAAATTTCAAATTCAATGTAAGCATATACGACACTACCTTGAGGGATGGTACCCAGGCTGAAGGTATCTCATTTTCCGTTTATGACAAAGTTCGTATTGCGGATCGTCTTGATATGCTTGGAGTTACTTATATTGAGGGGGGGTGGCCAGGCTCAAACCCCAAAGATATGGCTTTTTTTGAAGAAGTTAGAAAAAAGAAATTCAAGAATGCCAAAATTGCGGCATTCGGCAGTACAAGAAGGGCGAGCTGTCCTGTTGAACAGGATGATAATATCAGGAAGCTGCTTGAATCAAATACTCCTGTCGTGACGATATTTGGTAAGAGCTGGCTTCTTCACGTGCATGAAGTTTTAAAAATCAAACCTGATTTGAATCTTGAAATAGTGGCTGATTCCTGTGCTTATATAAAAAGTCATGGGAAAGAGGTCATTTTTGATGCAGAGCATTTTTTCGACGGTTTCAAGGATAATCCGGAATATGCATTGGATGTGCTCAAATTGGCATGTGAAAACGGGGCAAGTTCAGTAGTCCTATGTGATACAAACGGAGGATGTATTCCGTCAGAAGTATCGGATATATGCCGGAAAGTGAGAAGTGTATTGCCTGACGGAGTTGTTCTGGGGATCCACTGCCATAATGACGGAGAACTGGCGGTTGCCAATTCCCTTGCAGCTGTTGAGAGCGGGGCTAGGCATGTACAGGGGACAATCAATGGTTTTGGTGAACGGTGTGGAAACGCCAATCTTTGTTCGATAATTCCGGCTTTAGAGCTGAAAATGAAGATTTCATCAATTGGGAAAGGCCAGCTCAATCACATGAGGGAGGTTAGCCTCTTTGTTGACGATCTGGCAAATATAAATCCAAATAAGCGCCTTCCATATGTTGGAGAAAGCGCTTTTGCCCACAAGGGGGGCATGCATGTCAATGCCGTAAGTAAGAATCCCATGACTTTTGAACATGTAGTCCCGGAAATCGTTGGAAACAAGAGAAGAGTGCTTATCTCTGATCTTTCAGGGCGCAGCAATATAATGATGAAAATCGCCGAGCATAATATAAATATCGATGAAAAAGGCGAAGAAATAAAAGAGATACTTCAGACATTGAAGAAAATGGAGAACGAGGGATATGAGTTTGAAGCCGCAGACGCCTCTTTCCATATTCTTGCAAAGAAGGTATTGAAATCGCATACTCCGTTCTTCAAGCTTCATGGATATCGGGTGATAGTTGAAAAAAGAGGCAAGGATGCGCCTTGCCTGTCTGAAGCTACGGTAAAACTTGAAGTGCTTGGCAAACAAGAACTTACTGCAGCCGAAGGAGATGGGCCGGTAAATGCCCTGGATCTCGCATTAAGAAAAGCTCTTATGAGATTTTATCCTGAAATCGAGAATGTGCATCTCAAGGATTTCAAAGTGCGTATTCTTGACAGCAAGGATGGGACGGCAGCCAAGACCAGGGTACTAATCGAGTCTGGGGATGGACAGGAAACCTGGGGAACCGTGGGTGTAAGCGAAAATATAATTGAAGCCTCCTGGGAGGCTCTGGTTGATTCCGTTGAATTCATATTGTTCAAGAAGATGAAGCAGAAGAAGCATAAAAAGGTATAATAAATATCTTGATTCTGGAAAAATTAATTTAACAGGATTATAATATCCGCCGGTTAAACAGGTGCATAAAATGAGAAAACTC
The DNA here is from genome assembly GCA_001804815.1 of Lentisphaerae bacterium GWF2_50_93. GTDB lineage: Bacteria > Verrucomicrobiota > Lentisphaeria > Victivallales > GWF2-50-93 > GWF2-50-93. The sequence goes on along the minus strand of MHBI01000106.1, from coordinate 25,313 downwards.
CTTATTGTCCTTATTACTTTGGCTGTGTTTGGCGGAGCCGGACTGCCAAAAGCCAAGGCAATGGATCCGGTCACCATTGCCATGCTCGCACCTTATGCCATTCCTGTTGCAGAAGTGGCGGGTCAATATGCCTTGAAAGGGCTTGGGAATGCCGCCAAGGGAATGCCGGATGTTTTCTGGGACATGGTGGAAGTCTTCATGCTTCCGGTAGGTGTTCTGGAGGTCACGCTTGGAGTTCCATTCGGGCTTTTCACTAATGGCTGTTCAAATATAGGGACAGGATGTGTAGCCCCCTTTAAATTATGTTTTTCGACGCTAATGCTGGTTCCACGACTATTATGCCTGTATAATAAATGACCCGCAGCAAAAAACTTATCTCCCCTTTCAATGAGAAATGGAGGAAATCAGATCCGCTGCCTTCTGTTCTTGAAGAATGGTACGGAAGCCAGACCGGTTCTTCAGAATTGATTTCCCATCTTCCGGATCCCGTATCGATACAGGAGGTTGTCGGTGAATTGATGAAGAAGTCAGACATTTCCGATAATATTCTCATTATGAAAATCAAATCTGAATGGGAGGATATCGTCGGCAGGGATATAACCGATGTGAGTTCTCCCAAGCTCATAAAGAATGGTGTTTTATATGTTGAAGTCATCAATAGCGTATGGATGATGGAACTGAGGAACTACAGCAGGAAAATCATAGTTGAAAAAATACAGTCACTGCATCCGGAAATGACAATAAAGGATATTATTTTTGTACCTTCAGGATAAAGATCATGAAAGACGAATTTTATAAGAGTCTTCTTAGAAGAAACAATGATATGGCGATAGGAGCTGTGCCAGGGGTCCATTGGACGCCGGTTCGGACCAAGCCCCGGCAGGAAAAGAAATTTGTTGAATACTGCAGTGCGAATGGCATAGAATTCTATCTTCCGCTTAGAATGAATGTAAGAAGATACCAGAGAAGGACTGTTGAATTCTTCGTTCCTATGTTTTCAGGATATGTCTTCTGTTCGCTGGACCAGCCTCTGTATCAGAAGATCCTTCTTTCCAACAGGATTGTCTACAGGCTCCAGATGAATGATAAAAGCGAGGCCGAGCTCATTGGCGAACTGCATGATATACAGATGTTTGAGAAGCTTGCAGTGGAGTCGGAAGTTATTGTCAGGCCAGAACTTGTATCAGGAAGCAGGGTCATGGTCAGGTCAGGTCCCTTGAAAGGACTGGGGGGCGTGGTTGAGAAAAGAAAAGGGAAGACGATGATCACCATCAATGTAGAGATGCTCGGACAGTCTGTTTCAACGGAGATTGATGTCGAGGACATCGTATTGGAAGATTGAGATTTGCACTGTTCCTACGTCAGATTCCCGCCTATTTCCCTGTCGCGGAAAAGTATGACTGCTATATAACTGCAGAAACATACGTAGAGAATGCAGTATGCTCCGCACCATGCAAGGTATTCAAAAGGTATATGTCTCTTGCTAGCAAGGGCGTCTGCCAGCCAGAAGAACTGCCAGTTGGGGATGAGGGCGTAAAGGACCGATGAGGCGCTGAATAGAGTGTCTTCCGCGGCTTTCCCGAAGAAATAATCGGATACCAGTCCTGAAAAGAAAAGAACCGAACAGATGGTCAGGTTGGCAATGACATCAAGCCTGGTTGAAAGAGTCACGGTGATTACTCCCATCGTCCAGACGGAGAAAAAGATCAGGATGAATGCCGGCAGCACATCCCTGTATTCAGGAAAATTCTCGCTGTTTACGGGTATGAAGAAAAGTATAAAGGCAAACAATGAGATCAATACGAGCATCCCAGCAATTGCAGAAGAGGCGAAAGACCTCCTTAGCACGTAGTTCCTGACGGCTCCGAAGATGCAGGCAGCTACCAGAAGTCCGTAATAAATATACATGGTGACAAAATCGAGCCTGAACTGGTCGCATGCGACCCGCAGGGAAATCAAAGAAGACAAGTTGCAGATCAGTACAAATACGGTAAGAGCTGCGGTTATTCCTGCAATCTTGGCGAGTATGAAGTTTTTCCTGGGCACAGGCTTTGAAAGGAGTAGAAGCACAGTTCCGTTGCGCATCTCCCTGGATACCGTGTGGCTTGCGCAAAGGACGGCCGCTATTAGCCCGAAAACCATCGTCGTAGCCATTGAACTGTCCATCACCAGTTTTATCTGTTCCCTGAATACGAAAAGAGAAAGAGTGGGGAAAAGACCTATAAGTGCAATTGCAGTGCAGAGAAGCAGAAAGAATATAGGTTCCCTCAGCGACTCGCGGAAAGCATTTCGGGCTACATGATAGAAATTAAGCACAGTACCTAGATTCTAATTGTACAGAATATGTTATTTAGGAACAACGTCTGTATCTTTGATGAGGACAGGTTCAACTGTTTTCTTCTCTTTTACAGGTTCAGCTGTTACAACTGAATCAAGAGGGTTTGGAAGAGGGCTGCCGGAAGACGTAGCCGGTCCCTTCTTTGTGACATAAAGCTTGCCGCTGTCAATTTCATCGCTGAGTTTCTTGAAATTAGATGCAAGATATGTCTTGTCGAGAATTTTCCCCACAGTCACTGCTACCTGGTACCAGTCCTTGTTGTCAACCCTGATCGTCGTCTGAGTAGGATCTATCCTTTTGGTGTAGGATTCGGGGACATATCTTGAGTCGCCGAGGATTATAATCTGTTTCGGATGCATGAATTTTATGAAGTTGGTGAACTCTGCGTCCTGAACCTCAAGGCACGGACCGTTTGCAGGCATGAAGAATATCTTGCCATTTTCACTTGTGAGGAGGATGATGGGCTGCTTCGTTTCGCCCTGGACCAGTTCAGCAAGGACGCGGGCCTTGGTGTAATTTCCAGTAATGACAAGGGTTGAAACATCCTTGGAGGGACCCTGATACGGTTTTGACCAGTCCCAGAATCCGGCATTGACGACAGCTATAAAAGAAAATACAAGCACGATACCGGCTAAAAATTTCACAGTAGTTTTCATTTTATATGTTCCTCCTTAGATTGATTTTAAGAAAATGGTTGATTAATTAATATTATACTTGCAATTTAAAAAATCAAACCTTAAAATTTCATGTCTTGAATATTTTACTGAAAATCTTATATCCTGTGAGGAAACGTGCTTAAAAAATTCATGGATTCGAATTCAAACAAGCCTTCGGCCGCCATATTCATGAGTGGAAGCGGGAGCAATGCTGAAAAACTTCTTGAGAGCATAGGCAGTACGGGGACGCCCTCCTGGAGGGCTTCCCTGATATTCACGGATGCTCCGATGAAAAGCAGGGCGGCTGAAATTGCAGCAAAGTTCAAAGTCCCTTTTTTAAGCCTGGACATACTTGAGTTCTACAGGAAAAGAGGTGAATCGAAAGTTTCTCTTGCGACGGAGAATGGAAGAGGCATCAGGGAGGAATGGACTGGCGAGATCAGAAAGCTTATCGTGCATCATGAAGTTGATTTTGGAATACTCGCAGGATTCGTTCCTCTTACCAACATAACCTCCGATTTCCCTTGTCTCAATGTGCATCCCGGGGATCTTACTGTAGAAGAGAACGGGAGGAGGATTCTCGTGGGCCTTCACACCGTACCTATAGAGACCGCCATAATCAGGGGGTATGACAGCCTCAGATCCAGCGTGATAGTAGCGCAGACGTATACTGGAAGAGGAGGGGAGATGGACAGCGGCCCCATAATAGGGGTCTCCTCCAAAGTGAAGATTGATCTGAAAAATGTGGGAATCGATGAAATCCTGGGGGTTTACAGGGCAAGACCGGCCCAAAGACCTGTTGGAGGCTACAGGGATCTCCTGGAGGAAATTGCAAAGCACAACCAGGAACTTCTTAAAAGGGATGGAGATTGGACAGTCTTTCCATCCGCAGTAAGGGATTTCGCCTCCGGTAAATTTTCATATGATGAAAATGGCTCCCTTTTCTACAGTGCGGAAAATGGCTGGAAAAAAATAAAAACCGTTGAATATGGCAAATCCTCAATAAATCCTTGCTTTATCTGATATGCTGTGGATAATAAGCTGGTAAATGAAAAATAATAATGACATCATTGAAGAACCCCCCCATTGCCACGGGCACAGGAAAAGGCTGAGGGAGAGGTTTTCTTCCTATGGAGGCGAAAGCTTCAGGGAGTACGAACTTCTTGAACTGCTGCTGACTTATTCAATACCCCGCAAGGATGTTAAAGGAACTGCGAAAGATCTCATCGCAAGATTCAAGACACTTTCAGGTGTCTTGAATGCTGATGCGCCCGAACTTTGCTCGGTCGGGGGAGTATCTGAAAATTCAGCAGTTCTAATATCCCTTTGCCGTGAAATGGCAGGTAAATATTTCGAGGAGAAGATCTACGCAAGGGATGTAATCTCCGATCCGGGCTCAGTGTATGATTTCGCAAGGATCAAGCTGTCGCACCTCAAAGATGAAGTATTCATGGTGATCCTGCTCAATCCGAAGAACCACGTCATCGATTTCGCCGTACTTGACGAGGGCACCGTTGACTCAGCCATCGTCTACCCCAGGAAAATAGTCAAGAAGGTGATTGAGAAAAACGCGAGCGCAGTCATCCTGGTGCATAACCATCCTAGCGGGGTATGCGATCCTTCCAACGATGACATAAGGCTCACATCTGCAATCAAGGATGCCGTTAAGCCGGTTGATGTGAAAGTGCTTGATCATATAATTGCCGGGAACACCGGGTATTTCAGTTTCAGGGAAAAGAATTTAATATAGATAAAAAAGAGGATTATTCATGAAAATACTTATAATTGGAGGAGTGGCCGGTGGAATGTCGGCTGCGGCAAGGGCCAGAAGACTGAGTGAAGATTCTGAAATAATAGTTTTTGAAAAGGGGAGGCATGTCTCTTTTGCCAACTGTGGTCTTCCATACCATATTGGTGGCGAAATTAAGAATAGGGAGGCTCTTCTGCTTCAGACACCTGAATCCCTCAGGAAGACCTTGAATATAGATGTGCGTATCAACCAGGAAGTACTGAGCATTGACAGGATTGCCAGAAAAATAACAATAAGGGATCTCAAGGCGGACCGCCAATATGACGAAACATATGACAAGCTGGTGTTATGCCCTGGCGCGGTACCAGTAATGCCAAAGCTGCCTGGAATTGACAACCCGAAGATATTCACTCTGAGGAATATTGAGGATATGGACAGGATCAAGGCTGAAATTGACAGTGGCAAAGTAAAGTCTGCCGTCATAATCGGAGGAGGATACATTGGCATTGAAACAGCTGAAAATCTTGTTTTAAGAGGAATAAAGGTACACGTTGTAGAAATGCTGGACCAGATTCTTCCTCCGTTTGATTTTGAGATGGCCAAGGATCTCCAGAACCATATTGCTTCCAATGGCGTAAATCTCCATCTTGGAACTGCAGCCGTATCTTTCAAGGCTACCCCGCATGGCATTTCCGCAGAACTTAAGAATTCAGAGGTGTTGGAAGCGGATCTTGTGATCCTCTCTATCGGAGTCAGGCCTGATTCAGGACTTGCGCAGAAAGCCGGATTGAAACTCAATGAAAGGGGTGGAATCATTGTAAATGGCAATATGCTGACATCTGATCCTGATATTTATGCTGCAGGTGATGCCGTTGAAGTACAGGATGCTGTTACTGGACAGCCTTCTCTCATACCTCTTGCAGGTCCAGCAAACCGGCAGGGACGTATTGTCGCTGATAATATTTTTGGTAAGAAAAGCTCATATAGATCGACTCTTGGAACTGCCATCCTGAAAGTATTCCAGATGTCGGGAGCATGTACGGGAGCATCTGAAAAAGCACTTAAAAAGAACAATATTCCCTATAAGAAGGTTTATCTCCATCCGTCAAATCATGCAGGCTATTATCCGGGCGCTACACCAATTCATTTGAAGATGGTATTTTCACCTTCTGACGGGAAGATTCTGGGTGCTCAGGCAGTTGGTTTTGACGGCGTTGACAAGAGAATTGACGTATTTGCGACGGCCATAAGTTCTGGGATGACAGTATATGATCTTGAGAATCTCGAGCTTTCATATGCCCCTCCCTATGGTTCGGCAAAGGATGCCGTCAATATGGCTGGTTTTGTCGCATCAAATTATTTGAGAGGAGATTCAGACTGCTGGTTTGCTGAAGATTTTCCTGAGAAGACTAACGGAGGCATGATAATTGACGTAAGGCCTGAGGAGATGTTCAATCTCTGGCATATTCCTGGTGCCGTAAACATCCCTCTGGGAAAGCTGAGGAAAGAGGCGGATAAGCTTCCAAAAGACAAGAATATCTATCTTTATTGCAAGGTTGGTTTTACCAGTTATCTTGCCTATAGGATAATGATTCAGAAGAACTTTGGAATTGAAAAAGGTTTAAAGACTCTATCTGGAGGAATAATGACTTTCTGTTGCCATCATGGTCCGGGTATTTGCTCCGCTGAAAGAAAAGTCCCCTTCGTCCCTTACTCTCCCGAACCTGTAAATGCAGAAAAGTTCACCCCTTCAATGGAAAAAGTGTCAAACCGTGAAATAATTCTTGATGCATGCGGACTGCAGTGTCCCGGTCCGATAATGAGAATGAGAACTGAAATTGAGAAGTTATTGCCTGGAGACGTTCTGACAGTTCTTGCAAGTGATCCGGGTTTTGCCAGCGATGTGAAATCATGGTGTAGCCAGAACGGGCATCAATTGATCGGCATATCTGGGAATATGCCAAGGATTGAGGCTAAAATAAGAAAGGGTAATATGACGGAACTGCAGAATCCCCAATTCCAGGCGTTCCAGAAGACAAAAAAGACAATTGTTGTGTTTTCAGGGGATATGGACAAAGTCCTGGCGGCATTTGTCATTGCAAACGGTGCAATTGCCATGGGAAGTGAAGTCACCATGTTCTTCACATTCTGGGGTATTAACGCCTTGCGAAAGAATGAACCGCAGGCTTCAGGTAAAGGTTTTATGGACAAGATGTTTGGAATGATGATGCCAAAGGGCGCCAGCAAGCTCAAGCTTTCAAAAATGAACATGATGGGAATGGGAACGGCCATGATGAAGATGGTCATGAAGGACAAGAAGGTTGAAGATCTGCCCACCCTCATTGAAAGCGCAAGGAAAAGCGGAGCCAGGCTTGTTGTCTGTTCAATGTCAATGGATGTTATGGGCATTAAGAAAGAAGAACTTCTTGACGGGCTTGAAATAGGAGGAGTTGCCACATTCCTTCAGGAAGCCGACAACTCAAGCGCCACTCTTTTCATCTGATCACGGCGGACTCCAGGTCATGCCTAGGTTGAAATGGAAGCGCAGCTTGCTGCTTTCGCCGTCCTGGTTGTTTAGTATTGGATATGCAAGATCAAGCTTGATGGGGGCATTGAAATAGGGGAGTTTTATCCTGAAGCCATAACCAGCGCCTATATTGAAATCATCCATGCTGAAATTCCATGCCTTCTCCTTTACCTGTCCAATGTCGCAGAACACGGCACCTCTTATGAATTCGTAGATGGGATGTGTGACTTCTATATTGGCAAGGAACATTGATTCACCGCCATAGGCCTTCTCATCACTGTCAACAGGGGAAATCTTGCGGTACGAGAACCCTCTTACAGAATCTCCGCCACCCAGGAAATACCGTTCATAAATGGGAGCCATATCCCCGTTTTCAGCGAACGTGTCTACCTGCCCTATTTTTGCTCCGGTATGCAGGACGAACCAGTCGTTGAAGAATGAGTAATAGTTGCTGGCCAGGGCCTCGAATTTATAATAATTGGTTGTTCCACCAAACGCCTTGGTATTCAATTCGCCCAGCGCGCTCACAAGATATCCGTTTGTGGGATCGGTGAGGTTGTTCCTGGTGTCTCTCGCAAGAGTAAGAGACCACTTGCTGACAATGCTCCTCCCCTCTGAATCCTGGAAGATCTGTGACAAGTCATCGTCCATATGATATACTCTTACCTGTTCAATAGTATAACCAAGTTTTATGCTGTTCCTGTCGTCATCGGGATTAATCAATCTTGGAAGCCATGGGAATGAAAAGGGCTTCGTCAGGCTGAACTTGCCTCCAATGTATCGTTCGTCCCAGTATTCATAGGTTCTTTCGGTGTAAAATCCGGACATGTCAAGGCTGAGGGGTATGTCAAAAAGCCATGGGTCGGTGAATTGCAGATAGAAATTGCTCAGGTCCACACCATATTCAGCATGCAGCTTGAGTCTTTGTCCGCCTCCTACAAAGTAGTTCCACGGATCCAGAAGATCGAAGTTTGACTGTGACAGCTCGACTATCCCTGATACGCTGTCAGAATCCGAATAGGCGCCTCCGATGGAGAATTTACCAGTGTCCTTCTCCTCGACACTTATATCAACATCTTTTTTTCCAGCTTCATCCGAATTCACGGAAACAATGTTGACTTTCTCAAAATAGTCCATGCCCATGAGGCGCGACTTGCTGGCGTCTATCCTTTCGTTGTCGACCGGATCCCCTGGCTGTATGGCAAGTTCGCGGCGGATTACCTTGTCCTTTGTGTTATGGTTCCCGGAAATGTGTACGTTTTTGACAGTATATGGCTCTCCTTCGGTTATCCTGTATTCAATGTTCACGGTATGGGTTTTGAAGTCGGGAATTCTTACTGGCCTGCACTGGAAATCGGCATATCCCAGGGGATAATATTTTCCTCCGATGGAATCAATGTCCTTTTTCTCAATCCTCTTATCGAATACTTCATCGGTCTTAAGGCTGATTACAGGGATGATTTCATCGTTTGAAAACAATTTATTTCCGGTCACTGAAACTTCAGCTATCCTATATGGCTCCCCTTCCTCAAGATTGAAGGTGATGTTCACATATTCTGGATTCTCGTCCTCCTTGACGTCAACGCTGGTGACTTTGAAATCAAGATAGCCGAGTTCCCAGTACAGCTCCTTGAGCCTCTCCTTGTCTATCTCTATCTCGTTTTTCTCATATAGTCCCATGTTGAGGAGCCAGCTGAGATAGGAATGCTGAGTCGCTATGCTGTTTTTAAGCTTCCATGATGAATAAGCTGTGTTGCCGGTGAATCCGACGGAATTCACTTTTAGCCTGAGGTTTTCAGTTATGCTTATCGTAAGGTTGACAAAGCCGTCTCCTGCATCTTCGGTGCTATGGCTTATTATCGCGGAGTTATATCCCTTGTCTATGTAGAATTTCCTGATGTTGGAAAGAGATTTCTGGAGTTCCTGGTCGTTCAGGGCCTCATTGAGTTTTACAGTGACCTTGTCCTTGAATTCCTCCTCTGTGACTATCTTGTTGCCCTTGAAAATGATGGCCTTTACCTTAGGCTTTGAAACAAGCCTCATCTTGATGTTGACTTTCCCATCGGCGGATTCGGAAGTCTCCGCCAGGACGTCAAGGAAGTTTCCGGTCGAATAAAGCCTTTTGATGTCCTCGTCAAGGATTTTCTGGTCGAACGCCTCCCCTTTCTTGCACTGCATGTTGTACTTGAGCATTTCTTCAGGGAAAGCGTACCCCTTCTGCTCAAATTTGACATCGTTGATTTCAGCGGATATCAGACTGAAAGAGAAAACAAGGAATACAATTATTGTGTATAAAGCTTTGACAGCAAACGACATGTTATTGAAAACCCCTGAAAATTTAATAAAGCCGAAAAGCATTAAGATATTCTATATCCTGCTAATTTCAAAAAAGTTGTGCAAAAAAGGCAGATTATGAATTTAGAGGTTCCCTTTAGGGAATGGATATCATTTTTCAGGAACGTCATCATCGCCATATCGTGATCTTGATCCGAATGAGGCGGTAAGAGGAAAGAAGGAGAGAGGAATTCTTCCAGGTTCGCCGTTTCTATTTTTCTCAATTATGAATTCAGCTTCAAGCCCCTTTATCTTTTCTTCTTCGGAAGCGTCCTTCTGTTTTTCAGTATCCCTGTGTATGAATCCTACGATGTCGGCATCCTGTTCGATGGATCCCGACTCCCTGAGATTGCTCAACTTGGGTGTTCCACCTTTTTGCATTTCAGTTGCACGGTTCAACTGGGCAAGTACAAGTATCGGAAGACTGAGTTCTTTTGCCAATGATTTTATACCTGCTGAAATGAGGGAGACTTCCTGCTGGCGGTTGTCATTCTTCCTGTCAACATCGGCTTTCATCAGCTGCAGGTAGTCTATTACAATCAGGTCGATTTTGTTCTGTGACTTCAATCTTCTGGCCCTGGCCCTCATTTCCATGACCCTGAGAGCAGGGGTGGGATCGATAAGTATCCTCGAGTTGCTCAGAAGTGTCGCGGCTCCGGTAATTCTCTGCCATTCACCTTTGCTTTGTGTCTTGTCGCGGAAATTTCTTTCAGATACTCCGGCTTCGGCGCAGAGTATTCTTCTGGCAATCTGCTCGGCTGTCATTTCCATTGTGAACATGAGAACGGATTTGGGATGCTGGGCGCGAAGTGCGACATTCCTCAGGATGCTTAATGCAAGAGATGTCTTTCCTACCGCTGGTCGAGCGGCAATTACAAACATTTCACCTGGCTTCATTCCCGTAATTTTATCGTCAATATCGGCATAACCCGTCGAAATGCCGACAACATCTTCGTCTTTCCTTGAAAGCTTCTGGAGATAATCGACAGTCGGCTTGAGCATATCCTTCATTTCAAAGATAGTCAGCTTTTTGCCAAGTTCACTTGCTTCGAGGATGGATTTCTCCACTTCGTCAAGAATTTCGGTGGCTTCCTTTTCAGAGGCAAAGCATTTTTCCGAGGCTATCGCGCAGGCGTCAATTATCCGTCTGAGTACCGCCCTGTCATGGACCATCTGGCACCAGGTTTCCAAGTTCGCCGTAGTGGCGATCATGTTCTGCATTTCCATCAGATAGGAGTCTCCTCCAACCTGATCGAGTATCCCCTTGTCAGAAAGGGATTTTGCAACGGAGATATGATCGATTCCAGCTTCCCTGGTATGGAGATCTATGATGGTATCATAGATCTTTTGGTGTGAATCCGAGTAGAAGGCCCTGGCAGTTCCGAGCTTCTCTATTGCTGTATCGGTTGCCGCCGGGGAGTCAATGAGCATCGCTCCCAGAACGGCTTTCTCAGCATTCAGATCATGGGGCTTAGGCCTGTCTTCCCGGATAAGATTCGGCCTTTTTCTCTCCGCCCCCTTCGGATCTTTTCCGTTAAGTGCCATTTTTTCAGGCTTTTACAACCCAGATTTTGAGAGTGGCATTTATTTCATTATGGAGTTTTATCTCCAAGCTGAAATTACCAATCTCCTTGATGGGCTTGTCAAGCTTGATTCTTCTGGCTTCAATTTCAATGCCCTGTTTTGCGGCCTCTTCAGCAATGAGATGAGTAGTGACTGAACCGAAAAGCTGGTTGTCCTCGCCTGCCTGCATAGGAATGGTAATCTCGAGTTTTGCAATCTTATCGGCAAGAGCCTTGGACTTCTCAAGCTCATTCTTGCGTTTCTCCTCGATCTTTCCCTTCCTGGATTCAAGCTGGCGCATTGCGGCGGGTGAAACCTTTACTCCAAACCCCCTGGGTATTAGATAGTTCCTGGCATATCCCGAGGCTACGTTCACCGTCTCCCCGGCATTGCCAAGGTCTTCAACATCTTCAAGCAAAATAAGTTTTACGTTCATTATAAATCTCCAAAATTTTGTACGGCGTAATCCGTATCAGTTATTACATGACAAGAGCCATGTTCCTGGCTTTTTTTATTGCGGAGGCGAACATCTTCTGGTGTTTTGAACAGTTGCCAGTGACCCTTCTGGAAAGAACCTTCCCCTTTTCAGTCTGGTATTTGCGAAGCAGTTCCACATCCTTGAAATCCACATAAGGAATGTTGTTCTCACAAAGACGGCAAGTCTTCCTGATGTTGATCCTGGGCTTTCTTTTCATCCTTGGTCTTGACGTTGTATTGGTCGTTCTCGGTGGCATTTTATATTTCTCCTAATTGTTTATTATTAAAATGGAATATCATCGGCCGGTTCTGAATCTACTTCAAAAATATCCTCTGGCGCCGGGGGAGGATTCTGCTGCTGCTTTGACTGTTGAGCCTGCTGAGGGGATGATGACTGGGGAGGCCTGGCAGGGCTGCTCTGCCTCTGCTGATTCTGCTGGTATGGCTCCTGCTCCTGGGCATCATTCTGGTCACCGGCCGGACGCGCTCCGGGTGTATTGAGGAACTGTATTCTTTCGGCGACGACAAAAAGCCGTGATCTGTTTTTTCCAGTCTCCTTGTCCTGCCATGAATCCAGCTTCAGCCTTCCCTCCACGAAAACCTGGGATCCCTTTTTGATGAAGCGGTTGCATGTCTCCGCCTGGCGTCCCCACACGTTTATGTCAATGAAGGAGACCTCCTCCTTCTTCTGCCCGTCTGAAGTCATGTACTGCCTGTTTATTGCAATCCTGAAGTCGCAGATGGCCGATCCCTGGGGAGTATACCTGAGCTCAGGATCCTTTGTAAGGTTCCCTATGAGGAGGACTTTGTTTAAATTAGCCATGCTTCAGATCCGGTTCCTGTTTGTAAGAATTACATCTGGTCGTCGTCGGAGACGAGCTTCTTCTTCGTATCCGCTGACACGATCTTTGATCTCGGGTCGAACATGAAGGTCTGCATCCTGACGATTCTCTTGTCAAGGCGGTATTTGTCCTTGACTTCCTTGACCTTGGCTTCTTCGGCCGTAAAAACGAAATCGTAGTATATTCCGCTCTTCTTCTTCTCGATCTTCCTGGCGAACTGCCTTCTTCCCATCGGAACCACTTCGTCAACTGTTCCGCCGAGGCTCTTGATGAGTCCGGTGATCTCTTCAGCAAATGCCTTGCCCTGGTCGTCGACCTGGCGTTCATCAAGAATAAAAATTGATTCGTACTTTTTCAAATTGAGAACCTCCGTTAAAATTCCTATTTTTCATTTTTTACATCATCGGCGCCGTCACCAAGAAGGCGGCCGTTATACTCGTTCATCGCCTTGTCCAGACCACGGTAGAGCAACAATTTAACTGCTTCCGCGCCCATATCAATCACTTTTGAGAATAAATCAGACTCTCTTTCATCGAATTCGGAAAGGACATAATCAGCCTTGTCCGGACTGCCGGCCCTCCTGCCTATCCCTATCCTCAGTCTTGCGAACTCCGCAGTGCCAAGTATGGCTATGACAGATTCAACCCCCTTGTGCCCTGCGCTTCCGCCCCCCATGCAGAACCTGATCCTTCCCATGGGAAGATCCATGTCGTCATAGATGAGGAGCAGGTCTCCGGCTTCAAGTCCGTTCTTCTTCATGAAGGAAGAAATGCACTGTCCGCTCAGGTTCATGTATGTCAGTGGCTTTATTATCCAAAGACGTTCACCCCTGCATTTCCCTTCCTTGAGCATCCCCCCGTCAATCTTCTTTTCAACGAACTTCCCGGACAACCCTTTTTCAATCGCATCCGCCGCCATGAATCCCGCATTGTGGCGCGTCCGGCTGTACTCACTGCCAGGATTTCCCAGCCCTGCAATTATGCGGAACCTCTGTTCTTCTCCGGAAAACATAAAAACTTATTATAAAAGGAGAAATTTTATTTCTTCTTCTCTTTCTCTTTGCCTGCGGCATCCTTGGCAGGAGCCTTGTCCTTGCCTGCTGCGCCTTCAGCTTCTTCGCCTTCTTCAAGCTTCTTGCCTTTTGCCCCGACGACTTCAGGTTCAGCAGCACCCTCGGCACCTTCGGCAACTGCGCCTTCAGCGGTGGTGGCGGCTTCTTCCTCGATACGGAGCCTGATGACATGGAACACTATGCTGTCCGGAGCAGGAACTGCGGTAACTCCTTGAGGAAGAGTGAGTTCCTTGATGGCAATGCCCTTGTCGAGTTCAATGCCGGTGATCTCAACATCGATGCTTTCAGGAATGTCCTTGGGAAGACATCTGATTTCGAGCTTGTGTATGAGCTGTTCAAGCACACCGCCCTGTACAATTCCAACCGGAGTTCCATGTCCGATGACGTCGACGGATGTCGTGATGAGTTCGTCCATCTTCACTTCCAGGAAGTCTATATGGAGGGTCTTTCCGTTCAGGTAGTCGAACTGGATGTCCTTGACGAGCGCGTTGACGGCATCACCCTTTTCAGATTTAAGTTCCACGAGGTGTACGTTTCCGTGCTGGATGATCTTCTTCCATTCGTTTTCCACGAGAAGGTACGGAGTCGCTTTTTTTCCGTGTCCATAGAGTATTCCCGGGATTTTACCTTCCTTGCGGGATTTTCTCGAGGAACCGGAACCGAAATCGGTTCTTTCCACTACGCTCAGTACATTGTTCTTTTTGCTCATGTTAGATAAATCCTTATATTATTTTTCAATTTTGAAAAGGGAGGATACCGAAGAACCCTCATGTATTCTTTTAATGGCTTCAGCGAGAAGTCCCGCTATGTTGAAAATCTTGATCCTGCCGCCACAGTCGTTTCCTACCGGGACCGTGTTCGTGACTATGAGTTCGTCAATAGCGCTGCTCATGAGCCTCTCTCTTCCAATGTCTCCGAGAAGACAGTGGGTGACAGCGGCATAGACTTTCTTCGCCCCTTCCTTCTTGAGGAGAGTGGCGGCGGCCGTAATCGTACCCGCAGTGGTGGCGAGATCGTCTGTCAGAAGGCATATCCTTCCTTCAACTTCGCCGACAAGGTGCGAGGATGCGACTGAAAGGGCGTTTATGCGCCTCTTTGCGACAACTGCAAGTCCTGCATTAAGCATGTCTGAATATGACTGGGCAAGCTTTACGCTTCCTGAATCCGGGGCCACGACGACACCTTCCTTTCCAAGCTTGTCCCTGAGATAAGGTATGAGTACCGGGGCGACATTGAGATGATCGACGGGGATGTCGAAGAATCCCTGTATCTGCTGTGAGTGGAGATCTACTGCGAGTATTCTTGAAGCGCCGGAAGTGGTTATGAGATTTGCTACAAGCTTGGCTGTGATCGGGACGCGTGGCTGATCCTTCCTGTCCTGCCGCGCATATCCATAGAAAGGTATTACAGCGGTGATCCTGGCTGCGGAAGCCCTCCTGGCTGCGTCTATGAGAATGAGGAGTTCCATGAGTGTCTCGTTCGGCGGTGAACAGGTGGGCTGTATGATGAAGACGTCCGCGCCCCGTATGTTTTCCTTGTATTTGACAAAGATCTCATTGTCAGGAAAACGCGTGACTTCAAGATCGCCGAGAGGTTTTCCCAGTTCCTTTGCTATGTCAACTGCCAGTCCGGGATTTGCAGTTCCCGAAAAGACGCCAATACTGTTGCCCCAGGCTAGCATTTCTGCCTATTCCTTACGTGTTTATATTAAAAAAAATATTGACTCAAATTTTCAAAAAGGGTCATACTATACAGGTATTGGAACTTTATTCAACAGAAAAAAAGAAGGTTTTTTTAAGACATCGACTTTTAGCGTAGTGCGTCAGTCTTTATTTCTAAAGGTAGGGACGCCTCTCCGAGGTGTCCGCTCTTGGGACGGCGCGTTACGGAGAACGCGCCCTACCTGAATTCATCGCATGCAATAGAAACTGACGCGTTACCTTTTAGCCCGATTATCGCAACTTCTATATAGGTGATGTTCTTTGATCCTCCATTTTTACTTCTTGGCCGGAATCAATTTCAATTCAGTAATTATAAGATGGATCTCCGGCTTGGAATCCTTTTTCGCCTGCGCATCCGCCGCATTGCCCATGAGCAAGGGCTTGCCCTTGAACGTTGAACTGGTGACTGTGGCGTAAAATCCCTTGAGCGTCACTCCCACCTCCTCAGGTTTGAGGTTGAGGGTCTCAAGTACCTGGGGGGTTCCGGCAAGCGCCTCTATCAACATCGCTTTCTCATTCGCTTCCTTATGGCAACTGGCTTTGCCGTTGTTAGTAAGCCTGTTATAAGTGTCAAGGTCTATGAATTGAAGAAAGTGGGTTTCGGCAGGACTGTAGCCCTGCATGATGTCAACTCTGTTCAGTTCTTCAATCGAATCAAGCTTGTGCGGGCATACAGATACGAAGACGAAGCGTCCACTGCATTCCCTGCCCTTTTTAA
The DNA here is from genome assembly GCA_001804815.1 of Lentisphaerae bacterium GWF2_50_93. GTDB lineage: Bacteria > Verrucomicrobiota > Lentisphaeria > Victivallales > GWF2-50-93 > GWF2-50-93. Next base: position 9,315 of record MHBI01000106.1, on the reverse strand, counting down.
GCGTGGCTTCGACAGGACCGTATTTATAGAGGAGCGTGGTGCTGTCAATTTCTTTTAAAAGATAAGGCGTCTCAATCAGTGTCTTTGGTTGAGTATCTGCCGCTGCCTGCGGGTTTGAAGGAGGAACCCCCTTGGGTTCAAGCAGGGGCCTAGTAGACTTCTTTTTTGTTGCATCCTGCGCTTGAGGAGCAGGCGCATCCGGAAATGCCTGATACGCCAGAAATCCTCCAGCCAGCAACACCATTATAAATAACCATTTCATAAAAACATCACCTTTATGATTCAGCTCTTATATTCAAACAGGCCATATCATTCCTTTTCCATCATCTTATTCCTGTTGTCTTTGTCCTTAGCGGGGGCGTGACCCCGTATTCCCCAGTTGATCTACAATGAATATATCGAATTGCTCTTGTCGCCTACTTCTAGAACCTGGAGCAAATTCTCCTAAGTCAATCATTTTTAATATTTCTTTTAAATTTTTGTTCATTATTTATTTTAGCTAACGCCCCTCTATCATCCACCCCGCGGATGCGGGGTTGGATGCATGGAATATAGTTAGGCTTTTAAATCTTTAAATTTGATTTTTAATTTCTTAAAGTCCACACAAAATTCAATTCCAGATGCAAAAAGTATCCTGTGTTGGAATAAACCATTCGGAATAACTTCAATCTCATCATATCCGAGCTAAAGACGGGGCTAAAGACGGGGTCACACCCCCGCTACTAAAGACGGGGTCACACCCCCGCTATTGACTTCATTTCCTGCTCGATTTGGTGTAATTTACCAGCCAATCCTGCATTGTTATCCAGCTCCGAAGCGAAACGGTTTTTTGAGCGCACGAGTCCGCTTTGGCCCACTAACATCCTCCTTCCAATTTCCGTGAGGGAAAGATTGGTTTTGCAGTATTTGCATGCCAGGTACATGAGAGCTTTCCTGGCATCTTTCCGCAAAGACCTTTTCTTCAGCAACTCATCCTCACGGCACTTGAAGCACCTGGCTGTCCGCGCAAGTACCTCTTCAAACGTGAAACTGCCCTTGAGCCTGACAAGATCGCTCTGTTCTTTTGAATCTGCCACGTTCAGATTCAGAAGATATTTTCTTTTAATCCTTTCTGTGAATTCCGTGCCTCCCAGGATGATCTGACTCTCCGCAGATCCAAAAGGATTTTCCATATCCCTGAGAAGTCCTTCCTCCACATAGTCGCGGTAGGCTCTATGCTTCAGTTCATTGTCATCGCCTTCAAGTTTGTCCATAACAGGCCCAGTATCAAGCCATTCAGGAAGTTCAGATTTTCCGACATAGGCGGCGTAGCTGGACCATTTGAAGGAATCGAGCATCCTTCTTTTTTCATCGAGAGAAAAAGATTTTGCATCTGCAATTCTAATGGGATTGAGGTGGATATAGCGTGAAACAACCATGGAATAAGCTGCATCCTCAACAAGGTGGCATTTGAATCTTCCTTGGAATACATGTCCACTCTTCCCCCTGATTCTGTTCAAACTGAAACAGAATGAAGTAAGGAGGCTTTGCATGAACCTGCTGAGATTCCCGTTGGGCGTTTGAAGATAAATATGAAAATGATTGGGCATAAGGCAGTAGCACCTTATCCTAATGGCGAACTCTTCTGAAAACAAACGCAACTTCTCCAGGAAAAGTTCGTAGTGGTCAGGAGAAAAGAAAATTCTGTTCCTCTGATTTCCACGGTTTACAACGTGATAGCAGGCTCCAGGATACTCTATTCTCAGTGGTCTCGACATGTGGCCCCCTAAATCAATAATCTAACATCTTTAATGAAAATATCACATCTTTAAACTTAAGTCAATAGCGGGGGTGTGACCCCGCTCAAAGACCCAAATTAATAGCGGGGGTGTGACCCCGCTCAAAGACCCAAATTAATAGCGGGGGTGTGACCCCGCTCAAAGACCAAAGAAGGACCCCGCTCAAAGACGCTCAAAGATGGCCCCGCTCAAACCCCAATGGAGATTCTTTATTTCATGGTACATCCTGAAGGACGTACCTACTTTGTCTTGATTGAACTCTTTGAACGGGTTTCCTGGAGTTCCATATTGGCCTGGCGGCGTTCAAGGATTGAGAAGGAAAGCTCAATAAGTTCCTTGGCTTCATCAGGTGTCATTGTTCCGACCGTGACCATGTCCTGGGGCCTGATTGTATTCCAGACGAAGTTCATGGCCTGGAAAGGGCGGATCTGCCCTGCTGCCATCGGCTTGATGGTCATCACAGGTTTTTTTGCATTTTGTATCACCCTGGAGATCCAGTCGACTTCCACCTGCATCAGGAATCCCATCGAATTATAGATGGATATGTATGTCTCTACATCCAATTTGGATTCATCGGCGTAGATGATCGATTCGGGCATGTGGGTGCTGAGGCCCGGGATCATGCCACGTTCACGGATCAGCTTGCAGAGAGGCTGGAACTGGCGTATTTCGCGCGTGCATTTGTCGACCATGGTATCGGTGGTTCCCTGATGGGGCAGGCAGAATGTGGCACCCAGTTTCTGCATGTCGTCCAGGATCCTTATGCTTTCCCTGTCGGAAAATCCATTCACCGGAGATTGAGCGTTGACGGGAAAGCCAGGAGTTGAGACGACTATGCACTTTACTCCCGTCCTGTCTTCCGCCTCCTTGATTGCATCGGCAAGAGGGGCGACGTTGAGCAGCCCCATCAAGGTGTCAACCCCATTGTTGAAGTATACCTCGAGGATGTCAGCGATCTTCTTCCTGTCCTTGATGATGGTCTTGATATAGTCGTCCTTGGCCTTGCTGGTATGGCTGTAGCCCAGGAACCAGTTCGTTCCGATGATCATCCTTGAAAGGGATATTCCACCTACATTCGTCCTTGGAAATTTATCCATAAAAAAATACTCTCCATTTTAGTTTTGCCATAAGATAACTTGCTGGGATGCAAAGGCAAGAAACAGAAAATAAAGAATTTGACGCATTGCCCGCTGATCCTCATATGGCGGATTTCACCTTGACATCGAAAGGGTTCCGCCATATCCTAAGCCAAATTCAAAAATATGGTTGATGGTGAACTCAAATGACCGATGAAGGCTTTGTTAAAAAACGCAGGGTAAGGTACAGGGGCACTCATCCCCGGCGTTTTGAAGAGAAATACAAGGAGTTGAATCCGCAGATCTATTCCGAGGAAGTGAAGAAAGTCATGGAGCGCGGACATACTCCCGCGGGAATGCACCGTCCTATTCTTGTAAAGGAAGTATTGGAGGTCCTTGATCTGAAGCCGGGGATGGTGGGTCTCGACGCCACTCTTGGGTTTGGAGGGCATGCGCAGGAGATTTTGAAACTGATTCTTCCCGGAGGACGGCTCTTCGGCATAGATGTGGACCCCTTGGAACTTCCTAGGACCGAAAACCGCCTGCGCGGGCTTGGCTTTTCAGAAGATGTGCTCTTTATAAAAAGAATGAACTTTGCAGGATTGCCCCAGCTTTTACCGGAAGCGGGAGGATCCTTTGATTTTATACTTGCCGACCTTGGCGTATCATCCATGCAGCTGGATAATCCGGCCCGGGGATTCTCCTTTAAAAGAGGCGCCCCTCTGGATCTTCGTCTCAATCCTGACAAGGGACAGCCGGCATCGGCCCTTCTCAGATCCATTACCGAAGAGGAATTGACAGCGCTCCTAATCTCAAACTCGGACGAACCCCACGCTGCTGCAATTGCCAGGGAGATATTTAAAAGCAAACGGCCGGTTGAATCGACAAGTCAATTGACAGATCTTGTAAGCCAGTCCTTGTGGCGCCTTCCAGAACAAACCCGGCACGAACAGACTAAAAAATCATTGCAGAGGACGTTCCAGGCGCTGCGCATTGCAGTCAATGATGAGCTGGGAGTGCTTGAACAGTTCCTCAATCTTCTGCCCAGATGCCTTAAAGAAGGCGGACACGTTGCAATACTGACCTTTCATTCAGGTGAAGATCGTCGTGTGAGGAAGGCTTTTCTGGATGGATATGACTCTGGCACCTATGCACAGATAGCCCAGGAGCCTATTCGATCATCTGCAGATGAACGCCGCGCAAATCCAAGATCAACGAGCGCCAGGCTACGTTGGGCGGTAAAAAGGTGATTGGCAGGGATTTTACTTCAAATGACTTGAGGCAATTTCAAAATTGCATCTTTTGAGTTGATTGTCCACGTTGGTGTGCGCAGTCCCGACATCGTCAAGTCGTCGAGCCGGGATCTTCGACTTTAGCGTGTGTATCATTTTGAATACCAAGACAAACTAAAGTTCACCCGCCTCTGGCGGCGCCGAAGGCGACCAGGGTTTGAACACCAACGGGTACATATTTCCAACAATCGTTTTTATATAGTTTTGAAATCAGCTCAAATGAGGCAATTTTGAAATTGCCTCAAAGGGTAAATCTACCAGATGACGTTGGCGGGCAGTTCGACCGTGGCACCGGACTGGCTGCACACAATCCCAGCCACTTCGTTTGCCTTGCACAGGACTTCTTCCAGGGGTTTCTTTTTTAAAAGTCCGACTGCTACTACTGCGGTAAATGAATCTCCAGCTCCAACTGTGTCGGCAATCTTGATGGAAACTGAAGGTTTCATCGAAATATCACTGTTCCTGCTGACCAACCTAGCTCCTTTGGAACCTTTGGTTAAAATTAGAAAGTCAAGATTGTAGTTTTTCATAATGACGGTAATAATTTGAGTCTCATTTCCTGTCAAATCCATCATTTTTGCGACAACCGGCAGTTCTTCGTCACTTATTTTAAGAATGTCCGCCATTTCAAGGGAAGTCAATATTATATCTAAGTCGAAGTAGTTCTGACGTAGGTTGATGTCCAGTATCCTGATACATTCCGGTTTTGTGCCGGATATGAATTTACGTATAGTTTTTCTTGAATCCACCGATCTTTGAGCCAAAGTGCCGAAACAGACAGCATCGACTTCCTTTGATAGGTCAATCAATTCCCGGGTTGCTTTGATATGATCCCAGGCAACATCTTCCTTGATTGTATAACATGGCTTGCCTTGTGGGTCAAGTTCAACATTCACCATTCCGGTTGGGTAGGAATTCCTGGAAATATGATTGGTCTTTATGCCTTTCCCTTTCATTTCCGAGAGTATTTCATTGCCGTCGGAATCGTTTCTAATTGAACTTACAGGATAACTTTCAGCTCCGAATTTGCCGGCATAATATGCGAAGTTCGCAGGAGCCCCTCCGAGTCTTTTATGGGTCGGACTCAGGACATCCCAGAGGATCTCCCCTATTCCAGCAATGATGAATTTATCTTCAGACATGAAATAAAATTCACTTTTCGTTGTATAGCGCAAGCACTTCTTCGGCACTCATTGCCCGATTGTAGACTCGGATGTCGTCAATTGCTCCCTGGAAATAGCTCTTGAAATCACGTGTGCCGATACGCACAGGCGATGATCCGTTCTGAGGCGTGATATGGTATTGACTGTTGTAAATTGCATCGCTGTCCCGCTTGACGCCGTTTTTATAGAGGGTGATGGAATCGGTTGAGAGGTCGGCGACGCATACGAAGTGAATCCATTGGCCAGCGCTTACCTGATCTTGCGCGTAGGATCCGGCACCCAGGCCGCCAGGAAGGTTATAAAGGTAGAAGCTGGTGCGGTTGGACCGGGAGGCGTCGCTTTTGTTATACATGCGGAAAGTCCACTCATGACTACCACGGACGCTGCCTTTGCCCATCCAGTGAACATAGTTGTTTTCGGAAAGATTGAAATCCAGTGCATCAGGCCGCATCCAGACCGAAATGGAAAGCTGTCTGGTGGTCGACACGCTGAACGCATTGTTGTCGGGAATTTCGATGTAGGCATTTGAGCCATCAAACTGATATGCCTGGGATTGTCGTCCGAAACGGTCAGTGGTCAATTGGGCATTGTGCACAGTGCCACTGATTTGAAAAGGTCCGGAATCGCGGGCGTCAGAGTCAAATAGATACTCAGCCACGAGACCTTCGGTTACTGGTGCGGAAGAGCTCTTTGCAGTCTGACATGGAAGTGGGGTATCGATCGGCTTGTCTCGGTTCATGGCAGGGTTAAAGCATGCAGAGCAAAGGAGTAAGGCCGAGGACAGGGCATACAGTACACTCTTTTTCATCATTTCCCCTAGTTTAATGCATTCTGAAAATCCCCGTTCTTTGGGCGGGGTCACAGTTATGAGGCTTTGCCGAAATGGCCTCTCACTACTACCTTAACTCCAGTCGTTCCCGCGACCAGGAGAAAAGAAGTAGAAATGAGCATATTTCGTAAGTTAACACATACATTGTGGCATTTCCAGGATCATTTCGAATGTCTAACATTATGCGTAGAATGGCACGGATTTTACCTCCACCTTTAGAACGGACACCTCGGAGAGGCGTCCCTCCCTTTAAAAAAAAGACTGACGCACTAATTCTTCTGGTGCTGGTTCCGGCAGTATTCACAAAAGGAAATTACAGGTACATGCCGAATTAGTCCAGCAGTTTCCGGTAGGGGTTCACCCCATGGCAATCATTTCGGCCATGTATTATATTTATGCAAACATAAAGCCGGTAGACAAGAATCAAACTGATTGTAAGATTGATCATCATATAAACTGAAGGGGGAATTTAAAGATGAAAATTCATGTTCTGGGAAAATGGATTTTTACCGGGATGATGCTCATGGCAGCTTCTGCGTGGGCGGCCAAGCTGCCGGGAGATGCTGAAGCAGCTGGACACAGCGATGCGGCGGCAGATTTGCAGCTGGTCAAGGAGACAGAACAGAAAACCGCCGACTTCCTTTTCCGCCAGTATAATCTGCCCGTACTTTCTCACTATTCCTATCTGATTGGAAGCGGCGGAGAAGCCATGATCGTTGACCCGGACCGCGACACAGTCCGTTACCTCAATGACACGAAGGAACTGGGATTGAAGATCACCAGAGTCTACCTTACCCATTCCCACGCTGATTTCGTAGCCGGACACATGGAACTGGCAAAATCCACTGGTGCGGAAATCATTATCAACGGGAAAACAAAACCGGGATTCCCGCACAGGCCGGTCAAAGACGGGGATGAAATAAAGTTCGGCAGCGTGAGCGCGGTCATCGCAACTACGCCGGGGCACACACCAGACAGCACCTGTCTCTACGTATATGATTCCACCTCCAAGACAAATCCGGCATTTGTCCTCACCGGAGACACACTGTTCATCGGCAGCGTAGGACGCCCCGACCTGATGGGCGATGGCATGAGCGCCGCGGAACTGGCGGAAATGGGCTATCATTCCTGGAAAGAAAAACTGTCCAAGCTGCCCGACGACACAAAGTTCTTTCCGGCTCACGGAGCAGGATCCCTCTGCGGCGTCAACTTGAGCGATAAACCTGTCTCCACGATCGGCGAACAGCGCAAGGAGAACCCCTTTCTGCAACATGCGAACCTGTCATCGTATGTCATGGCCGTGATAGACGGGCTTCCCGAAGCACCCCAGTACTTCAAACACAATGCCAAGCTGAACCATGACGGTCCGCCCCTGGTGAACTGGGAGAAGACCATGCCTCCTGCCCTCTCTGCCGCCGATGTCGCGGCAAAAGCGGAAAAAGGGGTGTGGCTCGTAGATGTCCGCGACAACAAACCTTTTGCCGCCGCCCACCCCGCCGGTGCAATCAATATCGGAATCCGAGGCCGTTTCGAGATTTGGACGGGAAGCATGATCCCGTGGGGTGAGCCATTCGTGCTTATCGGTTCAGATGATGAAGTCCGGGAAGCCGGCTTCCGCCTGAAGCGGGTTGGATACGATGCTCCTGACGGATTCCTGCAGGGCGGTTTCGAAGCATGGAAACAAGCCAAGCTGCCTGTCGCTTCCATAAAAATGGAGGAACCCCGAAAACTCTTTAGGCAAATGCATGATGGAGTGGCCCCCGTCATCGTAGATGTGCGTCTGCCGTCCGAATGGATGGGACTGCGCATCGGAAACGTTCTTAACATTCCGTTGAACAAACTGTTCGCAGACGGCAGACGGCTGTCAAAAGACATGCCGGTTCTCACCGTCTGCAATTCGGCCTACCGCTCAAGCATGGGCGCGTCCGTTTTCCAGAAGATGGGTTTCAAAAGCGTCCTGAACATGGAAGGCGGCAGCGAAGCGTGGATTGCCGACGGACTGCCTACCCTGAATTCTGTCCGGAATGGTCATACCCCGTCAGCACCCGCCGTGCGGGCTGTCAAACTCCCTGAACGCCTGGCCGCCGCAGAACTCAAGCGCATGCTCATGGATCTGCCCAAAACATTCGATCTCGTGGACATTCGCCCTCCAGAGCAATACGCGGACTTCAGCCTTCCCGGCTCAGTCAATGCGAATATCGCAGACGTGATCTACAATCCGGCTTATCTCAACGGTACAGTTCCTTTGATAATAGTAGACCGTGATGGTTCGCTGGCGATGGCAGTGGGAGGAATCCTGTCACAGAAGATACAGCGTCCGATAAAGGTGCTTTACGGGGGGCTTGAAGCCTACTGGAATGATTCCGGCGTTCCTCTGTTTCCAGTGCCGTCTACACCGTCTTCGGCTCCGGCAATTAAGCCTGCCGCTCCCGTGCCGGCACCTGCGGCACCGAAAGTGCCTCCATCATCAGTTCCTGAAACTCCCAAGAAAAAAAGCGCGGGGTGCTGAATCATGAAAAATGAATACAACACCCTAAATGGCGGTCCTAAGCCTTATTCAAATCCATATCTTGCCGGAGTCCTGCTGGGTTTGGTTCTCCTCTCTTCATTCGTAATCCTGGGAGCCGGACTGGGAGCATCAGGTGGAATATCGCGGATAGGAGCTTCGCTTTCCATGTGCGTCTCGGCACCTCACACTCTTAACAGCGAATACTTCGGCAAATGGGGAAAGAACCCGCTGGATTATTACCTTGTGTTCATGCTTGCCGGCAGCTTTGTCGGCGCGCTGTTCTCGGCCCTGCTCGCCAACCGCGTGCGCATCCAGGTTGAAAGAGGTGCCAAATCATCCATGGGACGAAGGATTGCATACGCCTTGGCAGGCGGTGTAATCGTAGGATTTGCCAGCCGTCTGGCCCAGGGCTGCACTTCCGGCCAGGGCCTGAGCGGCGGCGCGCTGCTTCTCTCGGGCAGTCTCGTGTTTCTGATCTGCCTCTTCATAAGCGGCTATGCCACAGCCTGGTTTGTAAGGAGGCAATGGAATGATTAACACATTTTACAGTCTCGATACGCTGGGCGCCCCTCTTGCGGGTTTCCTGTCCGTTGTGATAGGCTTCGGCTTCGGGTTTGCGCTCGAACGGGCAGGATTCAGCAGTTCACGCCGACTGGCCGGAGTCTTCT
>MHBI01000105.1 GCA_001804815.1 Lentisphaerae bacterium GWF2_50_93 | reverse complement strand
TACAGGACGAATCATTCTTCCATATATGTCCTGTGGTTGAAACCACAGGCTGTATTACTCAATCCCTTCAGGATTCATCATCAGGATATAACATTTGTGACATTAATGTGTTATATCTTAAGTTAACGGCATTGGACTGGCACCGCTTATTCCACTGCGTCTCAGCGTCGCTGCGCGATAAAGTCTGTGCTTTTGTCTGTGAAAGTCTGTGGCTGTCCCACATCCAGCTGTCATCTGTCGTCTATCTATTGATCTCATGTATCATTGCGCATAGCCGGGCGAAGTTGCGTATGTTGAATTTCATCACCAGTCGCGGCAGGTCGAGATGTTCGCCATTCCTGACCTCTTCCTCTACTGGAGGCGAAATCCTAATTTCACCAGAGGTCAGGATATCCTTGTATTCCATGTTCAGTTGAAGCAGCTTCTTCTGTGAAAGCTCATGGTTGAGACGGATCACGGTCAAACCCCGGACATACCTTACAGAATGGTACACCTTGTAGAAGTCTTCAATATATTTGACCGCCTGGTCGACGTCATGCATGATGCAGTAGAGGTTCAAATCCTCCTTGCTGACATAGCCCTCGCCTACCAGCTGTTTCCTCACGAAGCGGTCCCAGTCGGTCCAGTACGTCGACCCCTGAGGTTCCATCAGGATTATGGGCCTTGGCTTGGATTTACCGGTCTGGATCAACGTGAGGGCTTCAAAGCCTTCGTCATTTGTGCCGAATCCTCCGGGAAATAGGGTGGTGGCGTCAGTCTCCTTTATGAAGATAAGTTTCCTGGTGAAGAAATACTTGAAGCTGATCAGCCTCTGCTTCTCATCTATGTATGGGTTGGGTTCCTGCTCGAAAGGAAGGCGGATGTTCAAGGCAAAATCCTTGCCGGGTTCGGCGCCTTTGTTGCCAGCCTCCATGACTCCGGGACCGCCGCCGGTGACCACCATGAATCCCTTGCGCGTGATCTTGCCCGAGAATTCCTCGGCCATCCTGTATTCGGGCGAAGTCTCCCTGGACCTGGCCGAACCAAAGATTATCACCTTCTTGTTCTTACGATAAGGAGAGAATATCTTGAATGAATACCGCAGCTCCTTCAGAGTGCTGTTGACCACCTTCAAATCGCCCTTGTCGCCGGATTCCATTCCAAGCTTGACAGCTGCAGTGAGTATCTCCCGGAATATTTCCTGCGTCTCCACCGAAGCGGATTTCTTGACAAGCTCGTCGATCAGCCCATTCATGGCCTTGTCGACGGCCCCATATTCCTTCATGTGTTTTTTCATATGGGGAAGATAATCCATAGAGTTACAGGAATCAAGGGAACCGCATCATCCCAGACAAGCATATTCATCGGGTAATACTAAGTTGCAATCAAAGAGCACGTCAGCAGAGTGACGTGGCTACAACAAATCCAGGCTGTAGCCGCGTCACTCCGCTGACGCGTTCCTTTCCCAATGGATGCAACTCGGTCTTACGACGTTGCCTACAAACAAATCAATCTCAAGAAAAACTGACTGCATTCGTTCGTAGCCTGTCACGCCGTAGCATCCCAGCGAAGGCGGATCAATGCCGCAAGGCATGTTCTTTACTTTTCGTACTTCAAATACATGGGACAGGCTAAAGCCCGTCCCTACTTGTATTCCACACCCGTATCCGGGTCGACGAGTTTGAACTCCTCGAGGTGGAGCGCGGGATCCGCGCGGAAGCTCAGCTGTTTGCCATGCTTGCTTTCCATATCGTTGAGATGGGCTGCGTCCTCGTTCTTAAGACGCGCAAGGATGCTCGGATGCATGAGGACTTTTATCGCAAGGCCTCTTTCGCTCTTGTGCTTCTTCAGCACTTCCTGCAGACGGCGCTGGATTTCAACGCTCATGCTGAGGGCTGATTTCACCTTGCCACCGCCCTGGCAGTACGGGCATGCATCATAGACGGCATCGCTGAGACTTTCATGTTCGCGCTGGCGTGTCATTTCCATGAGCCCGAACTTGCTGATAGGCAGCATGCTGGTCTTGGCGCTGTCGTCGCGGACGAGAGTCCTCATCTGCTTGTAGACGGCTTCACGGTCGCGGGAGTGGTCCATGTCGATGAAGTCGATCACTACAAGACCTCCGATGTTCCTGAGCCTGAGCTGGCGCGCGATTTCGTTCGCCGCCTCAAGGTTTGTCCTGAGGATTATTTCAGGCTGAGCCTTGCCCCGGGTGCTACCAGTGTTCACATCGATTGATATGAGGGCTTCTGTTTCGTCGATGCAGATATAGCCGCCCGACGGAAGACCGATCTTCCTGTTGAAGACTTCGCTGATCTGCTTTTCAATTCCAAAGCTTTCAAATACGGGAGTAGGCTTCTTGTAGAGAGTGACCTTTTCGATCATCTCGGGGCCTGCGATCTTCGCAAGGAACTCCTTTATGTAGTTGTATTCCTGTTCGTCATCTACGACGATCTCATCTATTTCCTCGGTCAGGAAATCCCTCATTGTCCTGAGGATGAGACTCGGTTCCTCATATACGATGCATGGAGCCTTGGGATTCTTCTGGATGTGTTCGACGCGCTGCCAGAGTTCGAGAAGCATGTCCAGATCGCGCTTGAAGAAGATGTCCTTGCGGTCTTCGCCGACTGTCCTGCATATGCAGCCCATGCCGTCGGGGATCTCAAGGTCGTTCATTATCTTGCGGAGCCTCTGGCGCTCGTTCGGATCCTCGATCTTCTTTGAAAGGCCGATATGGTCCGAGAAAGGCAGGAGCACGAGATAGCGTCCCGGTATCGAGATGTTCGTACTGACGCGCGGGCCCTTGGTGCCGATCGGCCCCTTGGTGACCTGGACGAGGATTTCCGAGCCGTCGGTGAAGAGTTTCGGGACGTCCTCGACCCTTATCCTGCTGTTCCTGCGCTTGCGTTCAAGTTCCGCGAAGCGTTTTGTGAAGTTTCCGAGGGGGTTCTTCCTGCCCTGCTGCTGCGGACGGCGGTGGCCGCCATCACTCTTCACCTTCTCAATCATGTCATAGGTCGCCGGAAGCATGTCCTTGTAGTGGAGGAACGCGTTCTTTTCGGTTCCGATGTCCACGAAGGCCGCCTGGAGCGAGTTTTCGAGATGTGTTATTTTTCCGAGGTAGACGGAGTTGACAAGCTGCTTGTCCTCCTTGCGTTCAATCTGGTACTCCTCGAGACGGCCCTTGTTCATAAGAGCGACCCTGGTCTCAAGTTTTTCACAGTTGATTACGAGCACTTTTGCCTTTTTAGCCGGCCTGAATAATTTCATTAATATGTTCATGTTGATTCCAATTTTCGATTTTCTGCCGGCCATTTTAATTGTTATGGCGGACAAGTTTTGTTTTTTTACGACAGGACACTGACAAGGCTAAGTTGACCTATGTTTTGTCCCATCTGCGATTTCAAAGTTCCAATTTCCAGTTACTAATTACATGTTTCAAATAAAAATCCCCCATTTCAAACATTCGCCAGGACAACACCTTCAATATCCTGGCATCCGCGCACGAATTCCGTCCCTGACATTTCCCTTTTCCCCTCGGGAACAACTTTTTTCAGGGAGACGGCCCCGTCCCCGCATGCGACAATCAGATCCTTCTTGTCGGCTTTCAGTATCCGCCCTGGCGTACCGGAAATGTCAAGACAGGCAAGTTCGGTTATTGCCATCCTGATCTTCCTTCCGCCATTCTGCAGATTGAAGAAGACTCCGGGCCATGGGTGATACGCCCTGAGCTTCCTCTCTATTTCAACGGCAGGACTGTTCCATCTTATCTCGCCATGCTCCTTCCTGATCTTTCCGGCATAGGTGGCTTTGGCGTTGTCCTGCGGAACAGGTTTCAACAAGCCGGAAGCGATATCAAGAAGTACATTCTCGGTGTCTGAGGCGGCAAGCACTCCCAGGGCGTATTCCAGCTCATCGGCCTTCTGTCCTGCCTGGATCTGGTATTCCGATGTCGAGAAGACCGGGCCTGTATCAAGCCCCTTCTCCATCTGCATGAAACACACCCCTGTTTTCAAATCGCCGTTGAGAATTGCGGCCTGCAGCGGTGACGCCCCCCTGTATGCCGGAAGAAGGGATGCATGAAGGTTTATGCATCCCAGCCTGGGCAGGGACAATATCTCCTGTTTCAGGAGCTGGCCGAAGCTGGACACGAATATCATGTCGAGTCCGTCCATCCCCCTCAGCTTTTCCAGGAATTCAGGTGAATTCACCGATGCCGGCTTGTCAGGAGAAATTCCGTTTTCCCTGCACCAGTCGCCGACCGGGGTCGGAGTGACAAGGTTTTTCCGTCCAGCTGGCCTGTCCATCTGCGTGCCGATTCCGGCAAGAGAAATTCTAGGGGATTTTTTTAGGCTGGAAAGAATGGGTACGGCAATTCTACCTGAACCAAGAAAATAAACTTTTAGTATGTCGCAATTCATCAATGGGGGTCTAATATAATGCATATATGTGGAAAATATAGCGCCAAATCAATTATATTTAAGAGAAGCCAAAAAGGCGGCAATGTCTGAACCTAAACAAACAGAAGCAGTTCTCTCCCTTGGCGGCAACCTGGGCGATGTCCCTGGAACATTCAGGCAGGCCATCAGGAAACTGGAATCCGGAGGTCTTGCATCCATCCGGATCTCATCGCTCTTTACAACCCCTCCGGAGGGCTGCGGACCCGGCACTCCGGACTTCATAAATGCCGCAGCGGCGGGATTATGGGGCGGTACGCTTGAAGAATTGCACGCCCTCTGCAAGAATATCGAAGTGGCTGCCGGCAGACCGGAAGAGCATGTGAGGTTCGATTCGCGCACCCTGGACATTGACATCATATTCTTCGGAGACCTTCTCTATTCGGACCAGAAGCTCTGCATCCCGCACAAGGAGGCCGCAAAAAGGCTCTTCGTCCTGATTCCAGTTGCAGAACTGGCAGGGGACTGGATTTTCCCCGGAGGGGGCACGACTGTCAATGAAATACTTGCGCAATCCAGGGGAACAAAGGAATTCACGCTGATATCCGCCACGCGCTGCACCCTTCCGGAATAACAGTTGAAGAACTTGACAAACCCGCATCAAGGCTTAGATTTTACAAAATTCAAAACTTAAAAGGAGGCCCTCAAGATGAAGAAACTCGGACTCACCATCGTATTGTCTTTTTTTGTTGCCGGAATGATTTCAGCCGCCGATGCACCAGCCAATCCTTTTGAAAGATACGACAAGGAAATCAAGAAGCTTGAAGATAAGCAGACAAAGGAAAAGGACAAGAAGAAGATCGACAACATAAAGGCCGACATCAAGAAGGCCGAAGAGAAGAAGGACAAGGAACTGAAGAAGCTGGCCACGCCTTTTGAGACGGAAAGGGAAAAGCTTATAACTGATATAGACAAGGCAAAGGAAAAGGACAAGAATGCGGACGTCACAGTAAAGCAGACCAGGCTTGACTATGTGGACAAGATGATCCAGTACTACAATGATCTTTATGCCGGCAAGACCGCTGAACTGCCAAAGGATCCGGCAAAAACCCCTCCTCCCGCCAAGGACGGCGCCAAGGCAGATCCGGCCGATGCGGCTGACAAGGCAAAAAAGGCGCTTTCAGGTGATCTGGCAAAATAGGGATGTTTGAAAAACAATAAAAAAAGCCTGCGAAATCCGCAGGCTTTTTTTTGAGCCGGGGGGGATATAAACTCAAGTTCAGATGAAGCAGGCACTTATTTCATTCTTCAAGATCGATGAGCGCGGAAGCAGGATTCCGGTGGAAGTCATCGCCGGCGTCACAACTTTCATGACGATGTCCTACATAATCTTCCTGCAGCCCAGCATCCTTTCCGGAACCATGCCGGGTTCGCAGCCGACAGGAATGGATTTCAAGGCGCTCATTGTCACCACCTGCATCGCCTCCGCCCTTGGAAGCATTCTCATGGGCATGCTGGCGAACTATCCAGTCGCCCTGGCGCCGGGCATGGGAGAGAACTTCTTTTTTGTTTCAGTGATCGCCGCATGCTCCGCCCCGAGCATAGGGCTTTCCGGGGACTCCGCCTGGCAGACCGCGCTGGCGATCGTATTCATATCCGGAATACTTTTCCTGATCATAACCGCCCTCAACATCCGGAAGATGCTAATTACGATAATAAGCCCCAGCCTCCAATACGCCATTGCCGGAGGAATCGGCCTCTTCATAGCACTGCTCGGACTCAGGAACAGCGGCCTCGTCGTGGCGAACAGCGGCGGACTTTTCCTGACAAGCGACTTCCACAGCAAGACGCTTCTGATATTCGCCATAGGGCTGATATCAACAGCCGCATTGCAATCGCTGAAGATACGCGGCAGCATTCTCTGGGGCATCCTTATCGCCTCAGCCGCAGCGCTCGCATTCGGAAAGATCCATTTCCCGTCATCACTGGTCAGCGCGCCTCCGGACATATCGCCGGTCTTCATGAAAATGGATTTTTCAAGCCTGTGGTCGCATCTGCCCCTCCTGATACCCTTCATACTGATTTTCACGGTCATGAATGTCTTCGACAACCTGGGCACGCTCGTAGGAGTAGGCACGCAGGCTGGACTCATGAAGGACAACAAGCTTCCAAACTGCGAGAAGGCCTTCGCGGCAGACGCCTGCGGAACGGCCGTGGGTGCAGTTCTCGGACACAGCACAGTGACAAGCTACATTGAAAGCGCGGCAGGAGTTGAGAACGGAGGACGCACAGGCTTTACAGCTGTCATAACCGGGGTGTGTTTCCTGCTCGCGGTCTTCTTTACGCCTGTCATCGGCATGATCGCGAACTACCCCGCGCCATTCAATCCAATCACCGCCCCTGCCCTCGTGATCGTCGGGGCCATGATGCTCAGGAACGTCTCAAAGATCAGCTGGGACGACCATACTGAATCAATTCCTGCATTCCTGATATTGCTCGGAATTCCGGCCTGCACCAACATAGGCGACGGCCTCGCCCTCGGCCTTATCACTTATCCCGCTATAAAACTTTTAACTGGAAAAGGACGGGAAATTTCCTGGCTTACCTATCTTATCGGTGCTATACTTACATTATATCTTGTTTTTTTAAGAACTATGTAGGGGATGAAAACCGACAATGAACTATATGGCCAATATAATTGAAACTGAAACGACCTTCTTCTTCCAGCCGGCCACCATCGACAGCTCCTTCTTCTACCAGCCGTCGACCATGGTGCTCATCTGGATCGTGATATTCACATCCGACTGGCTGATGAACTACATCGGGGCCAGGCTTTATCACAACAGGGTCAGAAGCTTCTGGCTTTTTGAAAAAGGATACTACCTGAAGTCAATCTCAGAGGATGAAATAAGAAAACCGTCAAAGCTGATCATGAGGTTTTTTTCAGAACTCGTAATATCCTCCACCGGGATCTGGATCCTGCTCTATTCCTGCAGGCTCATGTCAAGCTGGAACATCTATGAGTTCTTCTGCGGCACCTTCGTCCTCCTTGAAGCCTGCATACATTTCAGGCATGTCAGGAACGTCGCCCTTTTCTCACTTGCGACAAAGGGCAGCGGCCTCTACGGATGCATAGCGATACCTAAATGGATCACCCTCAGGAACAGCTTCACCGAGTTCGCAATCTTCTCGCTGTCATACCTGCTGATATATTTCTTCGACACCAGGAACTATTTCGTCCTCGGTGGAGTCATATCGTGTTTCCTCGTTTCGGTCTACAACCTCATAATCGCCGAGACGGAAAAGAAGATCTTCATCCAGAAAAACCAGAACTCCATCCGGGAATTAAATGTCCAGGCACAGTAGCATCCTCAAAACAGCCATCTGCGCCATCTGCGCCTCGGTATGCCTGCAAGGCAACGCCAGAGTATATACCGGCCTGGAAGTGTTCCTGGCAAAGTATACCAGCATAGTCCAGGGCAAAAGGGTCGGCCTTGTGACAAACCAGACCGGCGTCAACGCAGACCGGGTTTCAACCGTCAACCTGTTCTACAGGAATCCAAACATCAAGCTCGTCGCCCTTTTCGCGCCTGAACACGGTATTCGCGGGAACCTGAAGGCCGGAGAAAACGTGCCAGGAGGAAGGGATCCGGGTACAGGCCTCCCCGTGCACACGCTCTACGGGGCAAACGGACACAGGCCGACAAAGAAAGCCCTGTCGCAGATCGACATCATGGTCTTTGACATACAGGACGTAGGAAGCCGCACCTATACCTACATCTGGCATCTGGCGGAATGCATGAGCGCATGCGCGGAAAACGGCAAGCCTATCATCGTCCTTGACAGGCCGAACCCGTATGGCGCCTGCACGGTCGATGGCCCCCTCGTTGATCCGGAACTTAAATCATTCATCGGCCTCTATCCCATACCCCGGGCATACGGAATGACCGTCGGGGAACTCGCCCTCTACCTAAACACGGAGGAAAAGATCAGGGCCAAGCTCTACGTCGTCCCGATGATGAACTACCGGAGGGGAACGACATGGACCCAGACCGGGCTTCCATGGGTTCCGCCATCACCCAACATCCCCACTCCTGAATCGGCATATTCCTATGCCTCCACTGGAACCCTGGGCGAGACAGGAGGCATCAACATAGGAATTGGCACGCTCCCCTTCCAAATCGTCGCCGCACCCTGGCTCAACGGGACATTCGCCGCAAAAGCCCTCAATTCCCTCCGCCTTCCCGGCGTCACGTTCCAGGCAATTAAGTATAGGAATGCGGGCAAAGGCATGGCAAGCGACTATGCAGTCAGGATCGTCGTCACCAATCCTGCCATCTACAGGCCCGCGACAACTGAAATAGCGATCCTGTGCATGTTCAAGAAATATTATCCCGGATACTTCAGCTGGGCCGCAGACGGCAAAAAGGAAAGGCTTTTGAAATTCGACAAGGCGATGGGTTCCACCTCGATCAGGAAGCAAATAGACGCCGGCTGGAGCTACACCCAGGTCGTCCAGGGCTATCAGAAAAAACTCGATGCTTTCATGCTGAAGAGAAGCAAATACCTGATCTACAAATGATCTCCTGCGACGTTCACTTCCACACGCTTTCGATGAACAGCATGCTCCTGAGGATCCTCTGCGTCAGGGTAGCCGCCGATTTTCCTTCCACGCCAGCCGAAAGATAATGGTCGACCGCCTTTACGATCTCACCGGCATTATTGAATCTGCCCTGGGGTTTCTTATTGAGCATTTTAGACATGATGTCCTGCATCCACGCCGGTATCTCGCTGTTGAGCTTCACCGGGGCAACAAGCCTCCTGCTGCGGATTATATCCATTATCTCGAAGATGCTGCCGCCATCAAAAGGCCTTACTCCGGTAAGCAGTTCATAGCTTATCGCTCCAAGCGAGAAAATGTCGGACCGCTGGTCAATCGTCTTGACAGAATCGAAACTTTCCGGAGCCATGTAGGCAGGGGATCCGATGAGGTCGTCGGTCATCGTCAACGAGGAATCGGAAACGTGGCATACACCAAAATCAGTCACCTTCACCATATTGTCCTTTGTGATAATGATGTTTTCCGGCTTGATATCGCGGTGCAGCACCCCGTTGTTGTGAACGCAGTCGAGCGCTTCCGCTATCTGGCGTATTATTGAAATCTTCTCCTGCAGTCCATGCACCGCCCCCTGCTCCATGTATCCTGCAAGGGAAACCCCGTCCACGTATTCCATTATTATGTAGGGGTTTTCATTCTCCTTGTCCAAGTTGTGCTCGTATATCCTGACCACATGTTCATTCTGGATCTTCATCAGGATCTCGGCTTCACGCTTGAACCTTTTGAGCTTCAGCAGCTGGCTTTCATCCGATCTTCCGCCGATCCATCTCAAAACTTTCATGGCATATTGCATCCCATCGCGCTCGACCAGGAGGACAACCCCGGCAACTCCGCTTCCAAGAGATCTGATTATCTTATAATCCGAGGCGATGTTCCTTATGATACCGGTATCTTTCGCACCGATATTCTTCTCCAGATCGCCTTCAGCCCTTTTGAGGAGAGAGAGGAGGAACTTGAGGTCGATGGGTTTCTGGAGATAATAATATGCGCCCTCCTTCACGGTATCCACGGCATCGCTCAATTCAGGCATGCCTGTCACAAGAATAACCTGCATTTCCGGATATTCCCTCCGGCATTCCTTCAGGAAATCCTTGCCGGAACCGCCGGGCATGCTCACATCGCTTATGGCAATGTCAAATTTATTCTTTTTCAGATGGGCGAGCGCTTCAGCCGACGAGGAGGCCGTCTCGACTTCATATATTCCTTCCAGCACCTTCTGGAGAAGACTGCGAATCCCTTCTTCATCATCGACAACCAGGATTCTCATTTTCAGATTATTCTTCTTGACTATCCTTGTGAAAGCCATTTTGCATCCCCCAAAAAGTCAATCAAGCTGATTTCAAAACTACCGAAAACGGTTGTTGCGGCAATATACTCCGTTGGAGTTCACAACTGTTATGTAAACAGTCAAGCCGCCTCCGCCCCATTTCTTTTATTTTTCCATGTTTTTTTATTGACAGGAGGACAAAAATCCTCCTGT
>MHBI01000104.1 GCA_001804815.1 Lentisphaerae bacterium GWF2_50_93 | reverse complement strand
AACGCAGTTACGTTCAGATACAGACCGGAGATCGTATGTCTGGAGAGGACTTTCACCTCCCAGTGATGTGCGCCTCACAGGCGCACGAGTGCGGCGATTCATCGCCGCCTTTAATAACGAAATTAATTTCGCTGAGCAAGGCGGCAATAAATTGCCGCACTCCATGTGCGAATTTTGCAATTCGCAGAATAATTCCTTTTGATAATTTCTTAATTCTTCTTTCCTTTTACAAACCGAAAACGGATTACAGATTACCGACCTCTGTCTTCTCTCATCTGTCTTCTGTCCTCTTCACTTGAACTCCTCCACCGATTCCAGAGGAACGCCCAGAAATATCTTTTCGAAATCGTCGTACTTGACCTTTCTCGGAGGCCAGAACTTTCCACTGCTGATATCTTCAACAATGCCTTTTGCGCATGTCTCGGCATCCGCGAGATAATTTTCCTCCATGTCGTCCCATGGCCTTATACCCGTCTCAAGCACTGATTTCGGAAGATTGAAATAGCCGCAGATTATCTTTTCACCTGCGAAATCCTTCTCCCTGCGCAGAAGAATCTGGTAGAGAGGAAGCTGTAGGTCAGCCCAGCTCTTCTTCCTGTCGCCGTGCCCTACCACCGAATATTCAGGAGTTCCATCGTATACGCCCCGCAGATGTGTCTCCCTGGGCGAATCAGGGCTGTCACTCGTCTTATAGTCTATGATCCTCATGGTGCCGTCGGAATGCCTTTCAATCCTGTCGATCTTACCTTTTATGACAGCTCCGCAGAATTCAACGCCCTTCCCTGCCCCGAGACTGTATTCCGAGGATATTATCTCCCAGCCTGCCGCGTTCTGTTCCGCCTGCACCTCTGCGAACTTCGCAAGACGCTGCTTTATGTTCTCCAGCTGGATCATCAGGGAAAGCGAAAGATGCCTCCCGTAGATGTCCTCCAGAAGCCGCTGTGATTCGACCTGCACGAAGACCTTGATCTCCTCGGCATTCCTGGAGCTTCTCAGCTTTTCGTCCTTGGCGAACATGTCAAGGACCTTGTGGCATACTTCGCCGAATACAAGCTGGTCCATCTCAGTCTTCCTGTCGTCGACCTCCTGCATCTTCATGACCTTCTTGAGATAGAAGCGGAACGGACAGTTCAGGTAGTTCCTGAAATCGGTCACCGACAAGGTGGCTGGAATTTTCTTTTCGTGGACTTTGAGCTTCCATTGGAAAGTGCCGGCAAGAGGTCTGAGCTTCTTGTCGTCAGGAGTCCCGAAAAGCGTCTCTGTCCTTTGAACCAGGATCTCCGAAGGGCAGAGGAAGAAAAGCCGGGAAGGCTTCAGCGGTTCCCCGGAAACATCCGTCTTGCCGGCGATGCAGTAAAGCTTTCCGTTCTTCCGCGATTCTATTATCGAGGTCATTACGTAGACGTCCCTGGCGAAACGGCGCCGGTTGTTCTTCAAGCCGAGTTTTTCGCGCGGAAGGTCTGGAATGAAAATATCACCTATGACCGATTCCGGCACATATCCTTCGTTCATCCCCGCCACGATCAGGGATTCAGCCTTTTCCCATGGAAGTTCAAGCCAGCCCTGCAATGGCAGCATGTCGGATTCATGTTCCGGATAAATCCTCTGCTTCTCCAGGATGTGCACGAAGAGGCGCAGCTTTTCCGAAGGAGCCAGCCTGATGGATTCGATGGATGATTTCTCCAGTTCGGAAAGCATGTCCTTGACAAGTTCCGCGGTGCTGATGAATTTCATCGAACTTTCCTTTTCAGGATCAAGTTCCCTGGACTTGAATGTTTCTGAGAGGAATTTCCTGACAAACGAGGTTAATGGAATCTTCTTGAACTCCCTGATCAGGGCATGAATCCTGGAATACGCGATTTTAAGGTTCTTATGTTCGGCGTGTTCCAGGTCGGCAAGCTTCTCAGGCAGATGCCTGTTCTGGTACACATCCAGCTCCTTCAGGAAATCCAAAGGCGAGAAATCCGCACTTTCCGAGGCAAGCCGGCACAGGAAGTCAGGGTTGCGTGCGAATTTCGCAAAAGCCTCGTAGTTCTCCTGTTCTACAAGATCCGAGAAGCTCTGGAGAAGATGGAAGATGGACGTGCTGGAAACCAGGTCCCCCGCCGGATTGAATGTCCTGACGCCGGTATCCATGAACGTCTTTTCAACATACGGCACCAGATTTTCATTCAGCACGGAAACTGCCACGTCGGCAGTAGACAGCACCTTCCTGCCTTCGGAAAGTATTTTAACAATGTCCTCGGCCTGGGCTTCAGGATTTCCGGCAAGCCTTATCCTCTCCTCGTGCCCGTGGAAATCTATCTCCGCATTCTCCCATTTTTCAGGGATCGGACATCCCCACCCGTCAAATCTTTCGCTCATATCCTCTGGCGCATAAACCCATATCTCCACATCCTTCTTCTGCGAGATATTCTTAAGTTTGCCGAGGACAAGCTGTACAGGATCGCAGACTCCGATCAGGATTATCTTCTCGATATCCCTTATTTCATCCGAGAATCCGTCCGATTCGATTTTTGCGACATTCGCATCTTTCAGCCCCGCCTTGTCCAGCTTCTCCAGATATGATCTTTCAAGCCTGGCCAGGGCATCCCATCTCTCTGGCTCCTGCAGACCGCACGTCATCCCCATCCGTGCGACATCCGCGATGATATAGCTGTTCTCCGCAAGGAGATTGCGAAGTTCGCAGAATTTCACGGCGAGTCCGACGATCCATGGAAAGTCCTTGCGGTCGGTTATCTTCAAAGCCCTTAGGTTTTCTGAAGCTGAAGAGGAGAGTATTTCCGCCCATGCGGCGATCATTTCATATTCAGTCGCGACTTTTATCCTTCTGTCATGGTTCTTCAGGAAGAAATCAGGAGTTACTGTCCGAGGAGGAAACAGTCCGGACTTCCTTTCAGCCGCGTTCCGCACAAGCATTTCCCTGAGCTTGTGGCCCGACTGCCTGGTAGGCGTAACGATCAGCATGCGGCCCATATCGGGTATTCCTCCGTCGAACCCAGAGGAAAGCCTTTCCGCTGCAAGCTTTAAAAGCGATTCATGCCATCCTAGAAAATGTAGTTGCAGAGGCATATTTGATTTCCAATTGCCAATTGCCGATTTTTAACTGTGCCCGCCATATTGTCCCGCCATAGCTTCTTTGCGAAGGCGGATTTTTGATTGCCAATTATGGTAAAATCCGTTTCAAGCGCTTTGTCATGAAAGAGTGCAACTTGGATGAAGGCATTACTTTGAGTTCAGAAAACATCGTCAGGGCGCATATTCTCAAGTCTTTCAGCACTCGACGCGCCTTTGGCGAAGAGACTGTAGAGAGAAGATGCTCCAACAGGCTTATCATGTCCCGTTCATTGCTCCTTCCCTCAGTAACTGAAGCCTGGATATCCGCCAGATATGCTGGCATAAGCTTCGCCAGAATTAGGACATGTCGATTGTCCTGTCTCCCTGCCTGGACAAGATCAGCGGCATTGGCTATCTTCGCCTGCAATAAAGAAATTGGTCCAGGCACACGCACCAATACCCCGCCTTCACCAATTCCGATGGTATAATCGGGATGACAAAGCTTTTCATTGGTGATACCGTGCAGGTGACTCAGCACCTCAACTGCCAGAGGTTGTCCGTCGATACCTTTGGCAATAATGACACCCACTTCGTTAGATGGAGGACGCATAGGGAAAAACTGCGGTTTGACACCCGCAATTCTAGCTATTTTACGGAGCGTTTCCCGATCCCCAAGCACGTCAAGATCCCGTGAAACGAACGGTGACAAGTCGGATGTGCGTCCAATATAATAAAGTGCCCAGAGATTCACTGCCTGCCCTCCCACAAGGAACAGAGTTCCGTCGGTTGCAAGGACAGACGCAAAATCCTGGGGCGGACGGGCGTTCATATCAGGCATTTTATGAGCTGGCATATTTTTGCTCCAACTCAAAAACACGCAGCTTGCAATTGGGCGAAACAATGGAGTTCATGGCCTCCATTCCCTCATTACTGACCAAATCCAAGTCCAGAAGCACCTGATCGAACTCGCGCTGACTGCGCTTGAACCGGGCCAGTTGAGCTGCTGTGGCAAAGATTCGCGGAGGCTTTGGGGCAAATTGCATGACAATGGAACGCAACCACTTCCCGTCAGATGAATTGTCTGCGCGCTTCCTGACAGCATCGCGCATGGCTTGACGCATTAGCGCCATCGTGGTTGTGCCTTCACGCCGCGCAATACTTTCGAGGGCAACCAGAATTGCCTCGTGTTCGGTCACGCTCTTTCTGTCTTTTGTGCTTGAAAGTTGATTCGGCATCTGCTCCTAAATAGGTTGATTCAACCCTTCTCAATTAACATACCGTTCACTTCGGCATTGTCAAGTAATTTCATCGCAAAGATCCCACCCTTAACCGAAAGAAAGAAGATTGCCGTACACCTAATTCATCTCCCGGAATGACACCATTTTCATCCTTGCCTTTTGTCAATTGCGGGGGAGTGGCGCCGTGACCTCTCACGAGGAGGGTCTTCTATTTCATCAGATTGTTTTAATGAGCTTCTTAATTTAATATTCCATTGCATATAATTTTGATATAAGCCACATATACGACAATATGCAATCCAATTATAAGTGTGTATTATGATAAAAAATGGTGCCAGACCCCAAAGTGAAAAGTGATTAGCGCGCGTAAGTTGGGTTAGGATAGAGTAGGAGGAGGGCACGTTTGGCACTGATTGGGATGGAGTTTTTCAGTGTCTTTTGCTTTTCCGGTGCTGCTGGAGCTGGTCCCAGGGGACTACGTTTGCGGTCGGCGCCCAGGCTTCGTAGGCGGTTGCGAGTTCCGCGACCTTGGCGGGATTCTTTCCGGAAAGATCTTTTGTCTCCGTGCGGTCGACTTCCATATCATAAAGTTCCCAGGGGCCCGGGAAACGGCGCACGAGTTTCCATTTTCCGTCGCGCACTGCGCAGTTGCCTTCATGTTCGAAAAAGACCGGATGCTGTCGCGTCCATCTGCGGCCTTCCAACAGGGGCGCAAGGCTTTCGCCATCCACCGATGCCACTTCGCGTCCATCCAATTCGCGCGGATACTTCACGCCCGAAAGTTCCAGGAATGTCGGCATGATGTCCATGACATGTCCGACCTCGTGGGTCATCTGCTTCGGGGCGATTCTGCCGGGCCACCAGGCGATCAGCGGTGTTGAAATCCCGCCTTCGTGCACCCAGTGCTTGAAGAGGCGGAACGGCGAATTGCTGGCGTTAGCCCAGGGCAGATCATAACTTGAGAACGTATCTGCATCTCCCGGTAAAAGACCTGGGACGTTGCCGCAGCGGACCGGACGTCCGTCGCGAGTGAAGGGAAGCTCGCGCTGTTTCTGTCCGTCCTCGCTCAGGAATTCCGCGCATCCGCCGTTGTCGGAAAGGAAGACGACGAGCGTATTTCCGGCAATTCCAAGCTTTTCAAGATGCGCGCGCACACGACCGATGTTCTGGTCCATGCGGTCGACCTGGGCGGCATAGACGGCCATGCGGCTGGCCTGCCATTCCTTGTCAGATGTCTCATCCCATGGCGGGGATTTATCATCCTTCTTTGAAATTTTCCATGAACGGTCGATCAAGCCGGTACCCTTCAGTTCCTCATGGCGCGAAGTCCGCAAATGGTCCCAGCCTTTGAGATATGCGTTCTCATAGCGGGCGATGTCCTCGGGCAGGGCGTGCAGCGGCCAATGCGGCGCCTGATAGCAGAGATGCAGGAAGAAAGGTTTTCCGGATGCCGCCCCCTGGCTGATATATTCGAGCGCCTCATCGGTATAGGCATCAGTCGTGTAATAGCGGTCGGTCTCGATTTCGATGAATTTCCCGTCGCGCACCAGAGGCTTCGGATTGAAATAGCTTCCACCTCCGGCCGCGCATATGTAGGAATGATCAAAGCCCCTGTCATGGGCGAGCGGCTGGTTTGGATTCCCAAGCACCCATTTCGAAGGATCATGCCGGGGCCACAGTCCGCCGACGTGCCATTTGCCCGAATAGAAAGTCTGGTAGCCGCCGGCATGCAGTGCCTCACCAAGCGTTACGCAGCGGTCGTTTAGAAAGCCGCGGTAACCAGGCAGCCCGTCGTCGGAGACCATGTGCCCGATGCCGGCCTTGTGCGGATACTGTCCGGTGAGCAGCGAAGCACGGGTAGGACAGCAGCGCGCGCAGTTGTAGAACTGCGAAAACCGCACTCCTTCCGAGGCCATGCGGTCAAGATGAGGCGTGCGGATCTCGGAGCCGTAGCAGCCGATGTCCGAAAATCCCATGTCGTCGGCAAGGATGAGGATCAGGTTTGGACGTTTTCCCTGAGATGTATCGGGAATATGTTTACTGTTGTCAGACATTCTGGAAATTATATCCCGGCGGAAAGGAATTCAAGAAAAGAAGGGAAAATGTCACTGATGCTCCTGCGGTGCTCCTGCGGCTCCTGCGGGGTCACACCTCCGCTATTGATGCTCCTGCGGGGTCACACCTCCGCTATTGACTTTCTGCCCCTAACGTGCCCTGTGCAATATTAACACTCATTTCAAATATTCGTCAGACTCATTAATCTATTCTAATATGAGTTTGTTGTGATGATTTTCAAATGCAGGAGGGAAAGTGGCATGAATATGCTAGAGGTAAAGTTGACCAGCTGCAATATGCTTTTATTCATCTTGACGTTGTCGGCGTGTTGGCGGAGAGCGTTGATTCTGGAGCTTACTGGCGGAAACTGAAAGAGCGGCTTAAGAAGGAAGGCAATGAAACCGCGACGAATTGTCACGCTTTCAAAATGACCGCCGCTGACGGTAAACAACGAATGACGGATGTCGCTGACTCGGAACAACTTCTCCGACTTATCCAGTCTGTCCCATCGTCGAAGGCCGAACCGTTCAAACGCTGGCTGGCAAAGGTAGGCTATGAGCGCCTTCAAGAGATAGAAAACCCCGAGCTGGCCTCCTAGCGGATTAAGGAAATATACCGGCAGAAGGGCTACTCCGAAGCGTGGATTGAAAAGCGGATGCGGGGCATCGCGGTTCGTGACGAACTGACATTTGAATTATATTCCGTTATCTTCAACTCAAAATATAAGCTGTCCCTTTTAAGCTGTTATAATTTTTTATGCAATAAAAAATATCATGCGCCATTACAATAAAAAATGCTGTTTTCACGTTATATTGTGAATATGACTCAAATCAAACAAATCATGGACTCGCCTAAATGAATAAAAATATTACGATCTACATGGCCTCAGCGATCATCATGCTCGTTTTCGCATGCGCGATTCTCACATATTCATCAATGTCAAACAAGTCGAGGGCGCTGTCCGCCGAATCGGAACTTGACAAGTTAAGGAAGACGCTAGACTCGCACCTGAAAGACGAATCAGCAAAGACTCCTGAAAAGAAGAAGTCTTCCTCTCCATCCATGGTTAACATGACTGCTCCCCAGACCCCGCCGCCGTCCTCAACGGAAGCAAGGGATGTCAGCACTCCTCCGCTGGACAGGTTCAGAACCAGCATGGAGAAGATCAAGGAAACCGATCCCGAACGTTATGCCGCCATGGTCGAGCGCATGAACAATTTCAACAAGCAGATGCAGGAGAACTCCAATAAGCAGGGCGAGTTCCTCAAAAAGCTCGATACCAAGTCCATGACCCCGGAACAGCTCGACAACCATAACAAGCTTCTTCCCCTTGTCGCGAAGAACAACCAGCTCCTGTATGAGATAAATCAGAATCCCGAAGGTGAAAAGGCACCAGCCCTGCGCCGTGAACTCTTTGACAACTCCCGCCAGATGAGGGATCTCATGGAAACCGAACGGAGCGCCGCCCTGCAGCAGTTTGCGACCCAACTCGGCTATACCAGCGACCAGACAGGACAGTTCGAGGAATACATCAAGCTCGTCTACGAGATGACTTCGTCTAATCCAGGTGCTGGTGCTGGCAGACGCAACAACCGAGGGGATCAGCAGGGGCAGCCAAACCGCCAGTAATATAAATTTTCAACTGAAAATTTATCACTTGCCCTGTTCTACGTCGATAACATCTTCTGACAGGGAAACAAGTTCGGAAGGGAGAGATTTGCTTGTCTTGGCACCAAGTTCCTTGAGTCTTTCAGCCCTGGATATGAGGTTGCCCTTGCCTTCGGAAAGCTTGCCTTTTGCTTCATCGTAGGTCTTATGGAGTGAATCAATTTTCCGTCCAATCTCTGTAAGATCGACGGCGAAGCCTGTAAACTTGTCGTACAGGCGTCCAGCCTCATCGGCAATTTTCAGGGCGTTCTGGTTCTGGCGCTCGTATCTCCATACCGTGAAAATTATCTTCAAGGCCGCAAGGAGCGTCATCGGTGTAACTATTATTATGTTCTTCTCGAAAGCATCGGAAAAGAGGGACTTGTCGTACTGAAGCGCAGCCGCGCAGGCATGCTCGATCGGCATGAACATCATCACGAATTCCGGACTCTGCAGCCCTTTGAGATCCTGATAATTCTTCTCATGAAGCTCCTTGAGGTGCTTCCTCACCGACGCAGTGTGCTCGGAGAGTCTTGATTCCTTCTCCCTGTCATCTGACGCCGAACAGTAAAGCTCATATGCGGTGAGAGATACTTTCGAATCGATTACGAGATGCTTGTTCTGGGGAAGATGTATGACCACGTCCGGACGGAGCCTGTTGCCTTCCTCGGAAGTCCGGCTTTCCTGGACCTCGAATTCCTGGCCTTTCTTGAGCCCGGAATCCTCAAGAAGCCTTTCAAGTACCAGTTCGCCCCAGTTACCCTGTACTTTTGATTCGCCCTTCAGGGCCTTTGTCAGGTTTGACGCGGCCTCGCTCATCAGGTCATTGCGGACGCAGAGCTTCTCAATCTCGCCTTTGAGGGCATGGCGTTCTTTGGCCTCCTGCCCAAACGAATCGGAGACCTTCTTCTCAAAATCCTTTATCTTCTCCCCAAGAGGCTTCAGCAGGACATCAAGCCCCTCCTTGTTCTTCTCGGAGAACTTCCTGCTCTTGTCGTCGAAAATCTCATTGGCGATGTTCTTGAATGCGGCCGTCAGGTTGTCCTTCGCCTCATTGAGGAGCTTGATCTTCTCTTCGGTCTGCTGGCGTTCCTTCTGTACAGTTGTTTCGAGAATTGAAATATTTTTCTCAAGCTGGAGCTTCTCGTTCTCAAGTTCAGCCCGTTTCCTGTCTGCCTTTTCCAGTTCAATTTTAAGAGAGCCCATATTTCCTTCGGAGGATTTTATCCTTTCCTCCAGGGTCGCAAGATTCTTGACGGAGTCGGACTGCGCCTGGACGGCAGAATGCTGGCTCTTCAGCCTGAAAAACGCCCATGCGATCCCGGCGCCGATCAGGGCGCTTAGCAGGGATATGATAAATATGGTGAATGGTGACATTAAAAAACCTCATGAACATCCAACTTCGAACGTCCAACATTGAGCATCGAATGTAATCTGGAAATATTTTAATTCAAATTATAAACCATATGCCGGGACATTTTGTGTCCTGCCGGAAAATTTATGGCTTATTGTGCTTCAATAATTTTATCGCTATGATAGATTAGCATCAAAAGGATTAATTCTTGATCTAATGAAATCATTTCCCATAATAGCTATTTTAATTCTATTCCTGCTCTGCTCCTGCGAAAAGATGGAGAGCTCCGCACAGAAGGATTCCGGGCGCACCTTGTACACAAATGCCGGGGGGAAAGTCAACACACTCGATCCGGCCCTCGCCTCGGACTACACGAGTTCCATCATGGTCATGAGCTTCTATGACACCCTTCTCCAGTATGACTATGTCGGGAGACCTTATATGTTGATTCCTTCCATGCTTGAAACGATGCCTGAAATAAGCGCCGACTGCCTGCATTATAAATTCAAATTGAGGGACGACCTCCATTTCCAGGATAATCCGTGTTTTAAAGATGAGCAGGACCGCAGGGTCACTTCAAGAGATGTCGTATTCTCATTTTTAAGGCTCGCCGATGCACGAGTGCATTCCAGCGGATTCTGGCTATGGAGAGGCAAGATCAAAGGCATCGATGACTTCTATGCCAAAACCTCAGAGCTCAAGTCCGGAGACATGTCAATCTACGATGTCGGCTGCGACGGATTCGAAATAATAGATGATGCGAACTTCGCAATCCACCTGACCAAGGCGGATCCCCGGCTTCTCTACACGCTCGCCATGTCGTATACCGCCGTCGTCTCAAGGAAGGCAACCACCGCATATGGCAACACCCTGGCGGAAATGACAGCCGGCTCAGGACCGTTCGTGATGACTGAATGGCAGAAGGACTACAAGATCATACTTGTGAAAAATCCAGACTTCAGAAAGGAATTCTTCCCGCAGGCACAGAATCCCGCCGACAGGATACGCCAGCTCCCCCTGCTCGATAAAATCGTCTGCTATCTTGTGAAACAACCTATATCAAGCTGGCTTCTGTTCCTGCAGGGCGAACTGGATCTAAGCTCACTCGACAAGGACAATTTTGAAGCTGTGACCACTGGGAATGGAGAAATTGTTCCAGCTCTGAGTAAAAGAGGGATCAAGCTGTTGCGCATGCCTGATTTCCAGGTCAATTACATAGGCTTCAGTTTTTCAGATCCTCTGCTTTCACAGAACATCGAACTGCGAAAGGCCATAAGCCTCGCCTATAATATCGACATAAGGGTGAAATACTCAAACAACTCCCTTGTACCGGCGAACGGACCAATTCCACCGGGAGTTCCAGGATATGACAACAAGTTCGTCAACCCCTATGGCCAGTTCGATCTTGATAAGGCAAAGGCCCATCTCGCCAAGGCCGGATTTCCCGGAGGAATAAATCCTGCAACCGGAAAACCATTGGAACTTTCATTCGATCTGGGGGACACCTCCCCCTTCTACCGCCAGCTGGCGGAACTGATGAAGGATGACATGAAGAAGATCGGCATTGATATAAAACCCGTCTTGAACAACAGGCCGCGATTCTTCCAGAAACTAAAGGAAGGACAGGCACAGCTGTTCAGATTCTCATGGGTAGGCGACTATCCGGACGCGGAAAATTTCCTGCAGTTATTTTATGGTCCGAACGCAGGCACCTGCAACAGGGTCTGCTTCAAGGATCCGGAATTCGACAGGATGTACCAGGAAATCATCTTCATGCCTGACTCCCCGGAACGGACGGAAAAATACAGGAAGATGTCATTGTATGTGACTGAACAGTGCCCGTGGATTTTCGAGAGTTATCCGACTTCCTTCCAGCTCCTGCACGTATGGCTTGAGAACTATCTGCCCCATGACTTCGCATTCGCCAGGTGGAAATATCTTTCCATCGATCCTGGTGTCCGGGATAAAACCAGGAATTCCTTCAAGCCTCTGAAAATGTCCGAGCTGCGAAATCCGCAGGCAAAATAAATTTGAAGCAAATTTATTATTTCAACGCCCTGTCAGCTTCTTGGCTTTATTGCATTTGCGATGTTAATCTCAAGGAACGGCTCAACGGCACTTAGTGAACCGTAACAGGCTTCCGCAGCCGCCTTGCAACCGCCCTGGCAGTCCAACTCGATTTTGCATCCACTGCAGAACTCAGGCCTGGCTTTCATGAAATCAACGAGTTTCTGCGATTTTATAATCCTGTTAAGGGGTTGTTCCAGGATGTTCCCAAGCACCATGGGCGTATGGTTGCATGGGCGGACATTCCCGACAGGATCAAGCGTGTAATACGCACGCTCCGTTCCGGCGGCGCAGAATCCGAATCCGACATGAGGATATTTACCTGTATCAATTAGACAAGGCTGAATCGTTATTGAAGCTCCGATTCCCAAACCATATTTCACTGAAAACTCCTCGGCTATTGAAAGTCCATCCATTACATCAGCAACGGAAGGCATGAGGTCTTCAGGACTGCCATGGCATTCGCCCCCGGCATTATAACGGTTGAAGAGGAAACTTCTAGCACCCAGCGCAATCCCAAGCTCAAGTACGTCCTTCCAGTATTTTATGTTCAAGCAAGTCCCAACAAACACAAACGCGATATCACCTCCATGATAGCGGATATCAGCCGCGGCGCGTGTAACTTTATCAAAGCATTCGAATCCACCGGCCATCTTGTCGTGGACATTCCTGTCTGAGGAATTGAGAGGGAGTTCGAAGAGGGAGACCCCTGCGTCAATAAGTTTTTTGATCCTGTCTTCAGGCAGAAGAGTTCCATTTGAGATCAGGTTTATGCTCTTGCACTTCGCTCTTGCCGTTGACACAAGCTCCTCAAGATCATTCCTTAACAGGGGTTCTCCTCCGGTAAATGTGAAGTTCCTGCATCCGCTTTCGAGGATGGCTTTGATGATCAGCCTCTTCGCGTCAGAAGTGCCAAGCTCCTTCTCCGGATAACCGACATCATCCTTCCAGACATTGTAGCAGTGCAGGCATTTAAGATTGCATCGCGGCGTGACTTCATACAGGATTGAATGATACGAGGTTATATTTAAAATTTTCCTGAGGAACTTCATTCTTTCTCAAGCTCAACTATGATTTTAGCCGCGGACTTGGCAGCATTGCCGGGAACAACTCCGCCATCTTTGGATTTTTCGATGAACTTCTTCTGTTCTTCAAAACCTAACTTGGAAACCTCAGCAGCATCGGACAGTAACTGCAATTCCTTTGAGAGGGTTTCGGAAACCTTCCTGGCGGTTTCATCATCTATCGTCCCTTTTGCCCTTGCCGCCCTCAGCAGTTCAATCTGCTTTAATGCGGTCTCATTTGATTCGTATAACTTGCTGCCAAGCACGGTTGGCTTATAACAAGTCACCATATTATCCTTTACCCTGGTCATCATCCTGTGATTGCTCAGGTCCGAATAAGCGAGAGCAAGCATTTTTGAAACATCTTCGCTCATGTCCCTGTTCTTGACGCATTCCTCAAGCTTCTTCCTGAACTCCTCCCCTTTTTCAGCATCAAGAACCTTCCATGCAGCCCTGAGAGTGGCAGTCACCGTGGAAGGATTTAATTTCTCAGTTTCAGCGTTCCTATATGCCGGGGCGTAGCACAATGTTGTTTTATCCCTGCATCCCGCCGTCATCATCATTCCAGCCATGAGGATCACCGCAAGGATGAAGCGCCGTTCCAGTCCTGTTTTCAGCCTTGAATCAGGAAGCTTGCGTTTAAAGACAAGCAGGAATGCCGCATAAATGAACGCCGCCAGCAATAGGAAAGAAATACTAATCTTTGACATCGTTAACTCCTTCTGCCTTCCGAAGGCTTCTGTTACATTTATCCATAAGCTCTTTGGCCTTTGGATCATTGTCATTCCAAAGGTGGATTCGAAGTGAACTTACAATCGACTTGTCATTCCCATCAAGGATCCCTTTTATAATGTTCTCTGCACCCTGGTTGCCAGATTTATAGAGTTTGATAGTGGCAATAATCTGAATATTTTTGTCGGAATCCTTGATTGCCGAATCAAGAATCCTGTCAAGACCGGCCGCATTGACCTTGATTAACGCTTTCAGAAAAGAAGATTTTGCGGACTTATTCTTGTCATCGGCATATTCCTTCTTAAGATAAGCAACTGCATCGCCACCTCCAATTTTTCCGAGGGCGTCGGCCAAGGAAGATGTTGATTTCCTGTCGTTCTTCTCATATATGGAAATGATCATTTGCACTGATGCTTTTCCGCCAAGGCTTCCCAATGCCTCAATGACATCATCCGCAAGGAAAGGAGATTTTTCTGCGAACTTCGCAATCACAGGAATCATTGATTTGTCTTTTGAGAACCCTGCTGCGTTTATACCATATTGGTTATTCAATAAATCATCGCTTTCAAACGCCTTCAAGATCATTGCCCGTCCATCGGACGAATCTGGTTTCTGCTCGCTCTCAAGCTTGACCTGCACTCCTCTTTTCTGGAGGGCTCTGGCGGCGGCATCACGTATGGGATAATGTACGAAAAGCTCCATTTTATCGTCATCAATCTTCCCATCAGAAGTGCTTGAACTTCTCTGAAATGTTGAGAGAGCCTCGTCCTTGTATAAATCACGAAGTATGGGATTTTGCTCTTTACCTCCAATGGCACCAAGAGCATCGGCAACAGTCCTCTTTATGCGTCTCGCCTCCCACATCCCTTCAATGCCTTTCTTTTTCTGTTTCTCCAGATCCTTCAGCAAATTAAGAATGATGTCCACGGCGTTTTTCCCCTTGAACTCGTTATACAGTGTTTTTTCGGCGTCTGGTTCCTCCGTGTATTCGTTAAGGTCGACAATATAATCGATAAAGGCCCTACTTTTACTTTCAACCTTGTCCGTGATCACAAGCTCTTCACCGGCATCTTCCCGTTGTTCTGATTTCTCATCCAGCAGTTCCAGCGCTTCCAGAATTTTGGTCATGTTTATGGTTGCTTTCTTCAGAACTTCAGGGGTAAGAGTTCCCTTGTCGAATTGCTGCTGAAGGATTAAGGACTCCCTGTATAGCTTACCAAGGTTTTCCTTGCGGCGCGCACCTTCTTGAGTCATCATATAGCATGTGCCCCCTGAATTTGAGTTATACATATAGGACGCAATGCCTTTAACTATACGGTCCAATGCCTTCTGGGTGTCTTTCGACATCGTTCCTTCTGAGACAAGCCTGTCGAGCTTGCTTATCTTATACTCTGAAATCTTTTCTAGCAGCGTGTTTTTCCAATCTGAATAACCTCCACTGTATCTATCGTCTTCTTGCAAGGTATCATATTTTGCAGTTATGACATTCCAGTAGACCTTGAGTTCCTGCCATTCCTTTGATTCGAGTATTTTCCTCTTGTCGTTTACGACTCCTTTCTTGTCCGACTGGGTGAGTTCAGTCTTGTCCTGGGCTAGAAGCTTCGTGGAACAGAAGAAAATATAGGAGAACAGGCTGGATACTATCACTGCACTGAATAGGAATTCCCGCCTGAGCCGTCCCAGGTCCCTGCAGTTTTCAGCCGACGGACTTCTTCTAGCAAGGAAATAAATCAAACCCGCAATTATGCCCAGCAAACCTGCCATAAGGCAGACGATCTCGTCAAGGTGAAGGCTTATTCTGTTCATGAATCCCCAAGAAGGTGCTTATTCCTGTTAAAACATAGACTCAAGTTGTTAATTTATCAATGCCTCTGGATTGTGCTTCTAAATTCCACTTGATTTAAGCCCATTCAAGTCTTTATTATCGTAAATATTCATGAGAATATTTACAAATGGAGACACCAATGAAAAACTGCATATTCTGCAAGATTGTCGCCGGAGAGATACCGTCCGTGAAAATCTACGAGGACGAACTGATTCTGGCCTTCCTCGACATCGCCCCGATAAACTACGGGCACATCCTCGTGATTCCAAAGGAGCACCACACAAGTTCCGCCACCATACCTGAAAACATCTCCGGAAGGATGATGACTGTCGGGGCCAGGCTCGGTGTCGCCGCAAAACGCGCGCTGGATATCGAAGGGTTCAACCTGCATCTTGCCGATGGCGAATGTGCCGGCCAAGTCGTCCCCCATGCGCATCTGCATGTGATTCCCCGCGGGGTCGAGGACGGATTCCACTGGGGATGGAGACAGAAAAAGTATGAGAACGATGCACAGAGGGATGAGATCGCAGAAAAAATCAAATCCAAGTTCAAGCTTGCACCAACAGAGTGAGTTAAAATGTCAAGAATCAACGATACCTTCAAGAAATGCGAATCCCGCAACCGGGCTGCGTTCGTGGCTTATATTACGGCAGGCGATCCTGACTTCAAAACTTCCTTGAAGATAGTCGACGCCATGGCATCAGGGGGAATTGACATCCTCGAACTGGGCGTGCCGTTTTCAGATCCCCTGGCCGACGGAGAGGCCAATCAGCTTGCGGCCGAAAGGGCCATCAGTTCAGGCATGACCGCACGCAAGGTGCTTGACGAAGCCCGCGAAATCCGCAAAAAGCATCCCAAACTTCCAATAGTCCTGTTCACCTACATGAACCCGATCGCATATTCAGGTAATTTCAAAAGCTTCTGCAAAAAGGCTGTCGAATCCGGAGTTGACGCAATACTTCCGCTTGATCTGCCTCCTGAAGAGGATGCGGATCTGCGAAAGACGATTGAAGATTCGGGACTTTCAACTGTTGGGCTAATCGCCCCGAATACACCGAAGAGCAGGATCCCCCTGCTCTGCAAGAATGCCAATGCGTTCATCTATTACGTTTCCCGTGAAGGCGTGACCGGCGAGGGAAACAGCTTTACTGCGAATTTCGCAGATTCGATTACCGAGATTAAAAAGCATACGGATCTTCCCGTCGTTGTCGGCTTTGGAATTTCAACGCCTGACCATGTAAAGGCAGCAGCATCCACCGGCGTTGACGGCGTTGTCGTAGGAAGCGCGATTGTTCGCAGGATCGAAGCCATGTCAAAAGGCATTGAGTCAATGAGCGCCTTCAAAATATTTATAAGTAAATTATGCGATGCGGCAAAAAAGTAGGACAGGCATTCCTGCCTGTTCATTTGTTTTTAAACTATTACGAGGTTGATTCATGAAATCATTGAAGTTTCCATTCGCTGCACTGCTGTTTGCAGGAATATGTCACTCAGGCATCTGCGGTGAAATCAAGGTAGGAGTCAACCTTCCGCTTTCTGGAAATCTTACTTCCTATGGCAAGGCGACTCTTGACGGCATAAAACTCAAGGCTGAAGAGATCAATGCGGCAGGAGGCGTAAACGGCAGCAAGCTTGTCCTGATCATCGAGGACAATAAAGGGGACCAGACAGAAACCAGGAACGCCTACAAGAAACTCGCCGGCAGCGACAAGGTTGTCGCCGTACTCGGACCAATCACCAGCACGAACGCGATCGCCGTCCGCAGGGATGCCGCTGAAATCAAGGTTCCGGTAATATCTCCGACTGCTACGAATGACAAGGTGACACTGAAGAATCCATATATGTTCAAGGCATGCTTCAGTGATTCTTTCCAGGGTAAAATAGCTGCGAACTACGCAATCAAGGACAAAGGTCTGAAGACCGCCGCGATCCTGATCGACATGAACAGCGACTATTCAAAGGGACTCTGCGAAAGCTTCAAGAAGGCTTTTGAAACCGCAGGCGGAAAAGTCGTAGCGCAGGAAAGCTATCAGCAGAAGGACACTGAGTTCGGAGCCCAGCTCAAGAAGATCAAGGAGAGCAATGCACAGACCTTGTTCGTGCCTGGATATCCGCCGGAAGTCCAGCTTATTATCAAGCAGGCAAAGGTCATCGGATATGATTCCAGGCTCTGCGGCGCGGACGGATGGGATAATGAGGCGGTAATCAATGGTTCAGGCCCGAATGTCGAAGGCTGCTTCATCGTCGGGGCGTTCTCCCGGGAGGATCAGCGACCGGCAGTCCAGAACTTCGTGTCATCTTTCGACAAGATGTACAAAACAAAACCCGGCACTTTCGAAGCTCTCGGATACGACACTGTCTCAATGCTGATCGAGGCCCTTAAGAAAGGGTCGACTCCGGAAGCCGTGAAGGACGGACTTCATGCCATAAAGGATTTTGAGGCTGTCACCGGCAAGATTTCGGTGACGTCAGAAGGAGATGTCGAGAAGAACGCAGTGATCCTTGAGATCGGGAAAGACGGCGGAAAATTTGTCGGCAAATACAAGGCGACTGTAAATCCATAGATGGACAATTTCATTTTCTTTCTTACTAGCGGGTTATGCATCGGGGCTGTTTACGCGCTGATTGCACTGGGATACACACTCGTCTACGGAATAATAAAGCTCATAAACTTCGCGCACGGCGAATTCTACATGGTCGGCGCATATGCGGGCTTTGGAATTTATCTTGTGCTGCCTTCTGGAACTCCAGCCATTTTTGCGATACCACTTATCATCATAAGCTCAGGAATCGCAGGCATAATAATCGCTGTATTGACAGAACAGATCGCCTACAAGCCGATCAGGAAGTCGGGAAGGCTTGCCGCCCTTCTCACCGCAATAGGGGTTTCATTCCTTCTCCAGAATCTCGCATCATTCATCAACAAGGCCAATCCACTACAATATTCATCCGACAAGGTTGGTTCAATCGGCGAAATTTGCCAGCGATCCGTCTCGATAGGCGGCGGTGGCATAAAAATAATCCAGTTCGTCTATATACCGGTCACGCTCGCCCTTACATTGATCCTATGGTACATAGTCATGAAGACAAACTTCGGCAGGGCGATGCGGGCTGTCAGCCAGGATCCTGACGCCGCCGCACTGATGGGAATAAACATCGATTCCGTGATCAGGAAGACATTCCTTCTCGGAGGGTTGATGGCAGGAATAGCCGGCGCCCTGATTGGATTCCACAGCGTGATAGAACCGATGATGGGATTCATGCCCGGGCTTAAGGCGTTCATAGCCGCGGTGGTCGGCGGTATCGGCTCAATTCCAGGCGCCGTGCTCGGAGGATTGATAATCGGGATTGTCGAGAACATGGTGCTTTTCTGCAATGTTCCCAGCGGCTACAAGGATGTCGCCGCATTTGTCGTGCTGATCCTGGTGCTGCTCGTAAGGCCGCAGGGGATACTGGGCAGGAACACAAGGGAGAAAGTATGAGCTGGTATGAGCTTCATTCCGCGCTGGGGAACATTGGGATTTTCGCAATCCTAGCCCTATCGCTGAACGTGATATGCGGCATGACAGGGCTCCTCCAGCTAGGGCAGGCGGGTTTCTTCGCGATTGGCGCCTATGCTGCGGGTTTGACCTCCATATATCTCACTTTTCCCGAACTTGGAGTCCTGAACTTTGCCATAAGCGCGGCTGCTGCAATAATCGCGGCAGGAATATTCTCGATAATTCTCGGCATACCGTGCCTCCGCTTGAAAGGAGATTACCTGGCAATTACAACTTTGGGTTTCGGGGAGATCACCAGGCTTGTACTGGTCAATCTCCAGTTCCCCGGCGGGAAAATGTATCCTGGCGAGAAGATCGGCGGAGCAACCGGTATAAAATTCACTGAATTCCCCGGTGATCTGTGGCCGGCATATCCGAATTATTCTGCGGAATTCGCATCTTTGTGGTTCACATGGATGCTGGTCATAATAACCTGCATCCTTTTAATCAACATCAAGAAATCCTCATTCGGACGCGCGATGATGTGCATCAGGGAGGACGAGATCGCCGCACAGGCAATGGGCATAAATATTTCCAAATATAAGATGATGGCGTTTCTCCTGAGCGCCTGCATAGCGGGTTTCGCAGGAGCTCTTTTCTTCCATAAGGAACTCGCCATAGCTCCCGGCAAATTCAACCTTATCTGCAGCATCGAGATACTCCTGATGATCGTGCTTGGAGGCCTTGGTTCGTTCAGCGGCGCCCTGACAGGAGCAGTTGTCCTTGGAATTACCCCTTATATCCTGAGGCATGTCGAGATATGCGGATACCGTCTCGGCGAATACCAGCAGCTCATGTATGCAGTCCTCCTGATAATACTGATAAGGCTTGCGCCTAACGGGATTTTCGGGATGAACGAAATTCCTAGGTGGTGGAAGTCGTCAGTCATCAGTCGTCGGTCGCCGGCTGATGGGAAATAGTCACTCGTGACCGGTAACTTGAAATTGGAGACCTATTTGTAGTTAACGCATTATTGCGTGTTTTCAGCTTTTTAACGTACATCCAATAATGGATTGACTACGAGCGAAATGCAAAAAGACTGCCACTTGTTTGTAGTCAATGCCGCAAGGCATGTTAGTGAATTTATTGTTTGAATTTTGCAGCTTGGTTATTGACTGACGACCGAAGACCGACAACTGAAGACAGGAAAAAGAATGAAGCATCTTGATACAATTCAGAAGGAATTCAAACAGTTCTTCGCCGAGGGCGTAGGCAAAAGCTTCGGCGGACTCAAGGCTGTCGACAATTTCTCAATGGAAATCGATACCGGGGAGATTGTCGGGCTGATCGGGCCTAACGGAGCCGGCAAGACCACAGTGTTCAACCTCATAACCGGAATGGAGACTCCTGATTCAGGTAAATTCTACTTCCAACGCGACTACATCACCGGCAAACCTCCCCACGTTATTTCAGAACTGGGCATAGCAAGGACTTTCCAGAACATACGCCTGCTCGACTACCTGACAGTGATCGACAATATCAAGATAGCCTACCACAAGCATATCAGCTACAACCTCGCCCATGCATCCCTGAGACTGCCGAAGTTCTTTTCGGTTGAAAAGGAAATAACCGAAAAATCTTTTGGATTCCTCGAGTTGTTTGGAATTGAAGACTCGGCATATGAACTTGCATCCTCTCTTCCATACGGCAAAAGAAGGAAGCTGGAAATGGCCAGGGCGCTCGCAACTGAAGCAAGCCTTCTCCTGCTTGATGAACCAGCTGCGGGACTGAATCCCCGTGAGACAGCCGAACTGACTGAACTCATAAGGAAGATCAGGGATGAATTCCATATTTCGATCTTCCTTATTGAACACGACATGAGTCTTGTAATGAACCTCTGCGAGAGGGTGATAGTATTGAATTTCGGTGAGATAATAGCGCATGGAACTCCACTGGAAGTCCAGAACAACCCTGATGTGATTGAAGCATATCTTGGAACAGGAAAAAAGAAAAATGTTTCTTGAAGTAAAAGAACTCAGCGTGTCATACGGGGCAGTTGATGCCCTGGAAAACGTCTCCCTGCATATAAACGAAGGCGAAATCGTCGCGCTGCTTGGCGCCAACGGGGCCGGTAAAAGCTCCATGTTGGACGCGATAAGCCGGATTGTCCCGGCAAAATCAGGCAGGATAATTTTCAACGGGGCCGATATTACAAAGGAAAAACCCGAGAATGTCGTCCGGAAGGGGATTGCGCACTGTCCTGAAGGACGGAAGATATTCTTTGATCTGACCGTGCTGGAGAATCTCCAGCTCGGAGCCTATACTGTCAAGGATCCCGATGCCGTATTGGTAAATCTGGAGAAGATATTCACTTATTTCCCCGTCCTAAAAGACAGGAGGAAGCAGAAAGGGGGGACACTTTCGGGAGGCGAACAGCAGATGCTTGCCGTAGGCAGGTCCCTCATGAGTTCGCCAAAGCTTCTTCTTCTCGACGAACCCAGCCTCGGCCTCGCTCCCAAGCTCATTGATCAGATCTTCGAGATCATCCGGAAAATTAATTTTTTGGAAAAAGTGACGGTGTTCCTGATCGAACAGAATGCGAACGAGGCCCTGCTCCATGCCGACCGCGCCTATGTGCTCGAGAACGGCAGGATTTCAATAATTTCCGACAACGCCGAAGAACTGCTTAAGAATCCGCATATAATAAGGGCTTATCTCGGCGGATGAAACAAGGTTGAAAGCGGGCGGGACCTGATCGTAATTGACGCCTCATATTCAGGAGGAAGCAATGACGGACGCTGGACCAAGGGAGAGATCAGCGAAATCCGCAGCGGATACCCTAGTCGGAAGATCGTCGCCTACATTTCCATAGGGGAAGCGGAGGACTACAGATCCTACTGGAAAAAAGCATGGGATGCCGACAGGGAATTGACCACGCTGGGGGAAGCATCCAAGCAGGAGCAATAAGTCATCCTCGTAAAATAAAACCCTGAAACTGATGGAATATATTTGACATAATCCCTTTGGGGCCTATTTTAACGTGTAGTTACACGCTAAACACCATAAAAGGAGATATCACAGATGAGCAAGAACTGTCTTGAAGGAGTGTATCAAGGAGAGAACCTGAGCTATCTCGCATTCCCGATGGGAGGCATGGGCGCCGGCATGGTATGCCTGGACGGCAACGGGGCGTTCTCCGACATTTCGATCAAGCATCAGCCGGACATCTACACGGATTCAAACATGTTCGCGGCCATCTGCGTCAAGAATAGGAACGGCAACAAGGCGAAAGTCCTTGAGGGACCTGTCCCGAACTGGAAGATATTCGGCAGGCCCGATGGCGGAAACGGCCTTGGTGGCAGGAACTTCGGACTTCCAAGATTCTCCTGCGCCGAATTCCACGCCAAATTCCCGTTCGGGACTGTAAAGCTCCAGGAAAAGAATTTCCCGATCACAGCGGAGATCACCGGATGGAGCCCGTTCATTCCGGGCGATGCCGACAATTCGAGCCTGCCGGTCGCCGGACTTGAATACACCATCACAAACAGATCCGGCGCAAAGATTGAGGCCGTCTGGTCCTTTCACTCCTTCAACTTCCTCCGGGTGAATCCTGCAAAGGACATGCCCCGCAGGGACTCGGTCCGGAGAAGTCCGAACGGATTCATCCTCAACCAGGAATCAATGCCCGACAAATTCTGGGCAAGGGGCGCATTCTGCGCAGAGACAGATGCGAAAAACGCAAAGGTCGACTGCGCGATGTTCAGGGGCGGCTGGTTCGATCCTCTGACTCTCACATGGAAGAACATCGAAAGCGGAAACTGCGTTGAAAACAAAGCCCCCACATCGGGAGCTCCCTCACCCGGCGGGAGCATCTACGTCCCGTTCAGCCTGGCTTCCGGAAAATCCATTACCGTGAAGCTTATGCTCTCGTGGTTTGTCCCCTATTCAAATGTCGCCGTTGGAAAGGACAGTCCGTCATGCAGCGGGAACTGCGACTGCGACAACAGTCCCGACAAGTATTATCAGCCCTGGTATTCAGGCAAATTCAAGAACGCGGGCGGACTTTCAGCATACTGGCGCAAATCATACGTGGAACTGAAGAAGTCCTCCGCCCTCTTCTCGGAAAGCTTCTACGATTCCACCCTTCCTGCAGAAGTGCTAA
Organism: Lentisphaerae bacterium GWF2_50_93; assembly: GCA_001804815.1. GTDB lineage: Bacteria > Verrucomicrobiota > Lentisphaeria > Victivallales > GWF2-50-93 > GWF2-50-93. Next base: position 31,391 of record MHBI01000104.1, on the reverse strand, counting down.
ACGCCATAGGCGCGAACCTGGCGATATTGAAATCTCCGACCGTACTCCGCCAGAAGGACGGAAGGCTCTGGGGCTGGGAAGGCTGCGGCGACAAGGGTGGATGCTGCCACGGTTCCTGCACGCACGTGTGGAATTACGCGCAGGCAATCCCCCATATTTTCCCTTCGCTTGAGAAATCGCTCAGGGATACTGAATTCAATGTTTCACAGGACGAGAATGGACATCAGAATTTCCGTTCATGCATCCCGATAAGGCCTGCCGACCATAATTTCCATGCCGCCGCCGACGGACAGCTTGGAGGCATAATGAAGATCTACCGTGAATGGAGGATCAGCGGCGATTCAGCATGGCTCAGGAACATCTGGCCCAGGGTCAAGAGCAGCCTCGATTTCTGCATTGAGAAATGGGATCCGGAGCACAGGGGCGTCCTCATAGAGCCACACCACAACACCTATGACATTGAATTCTGGGGCGCGGACGGAATGTGTTCGAGCTTCTACCTTGGGGCGCTGAAGGCGGCCATCAAGATAGGCGAGTTCATGAAGGAGGACGTTTCCTTCTATTCAAAACTTTACGGAAAAGGACGAAACTATCTTGAAAAGGATCTGTACAACGGCGAATATTTCTATCAGAAGGTCCAGTGGAAGGGCTTGAAGGCGGATGATCCCACAAAGGGCTGCAATGTCGGAATCAACATGAACTACTCGAAGGAGGCCGCCGCGCTGCTGGTGAAGGAAGGCCCGAAATACCAGTATGGCAAAGGATGTCTTTCCGACGGAGTCCTTGGCGCATGGATGGCCGAGTTGTGCGGACTTGGGGAAATCCTTGATCAGGCAAAGGTCAGGAAACATCTTGTCTCCATATACAAGTACAACTTCAAGAAGGACCTGAGCCATCATGCAAATCCCCAGAGGCCCGGCTATGCGCTTGGGAGCGAGGGCGGACTTCTCCTCTGCAGCTGGCCGAAGGGCGACGCGCTCTCCCTCCCCTTCCCCTATAGCAACGAAGTATGGACAGGCATCGAATACCAGGCGGCCTCACATATGATTCAGGCAGGCGAAGTCCAGAAGGGTCTCCACATCGTGAAAGCCGTACGCCTCAGATATGACGGCAGGATACGCAATCCCTTCAACGAGTACGAGTGCGGACATTTCTATGCGAGGGCGATGTCCTCATATGCGCTGCTCCAGGGAATGACCGGAGTCAGGTATGACGCGGTTGAAAAGATCCTCTACATCTCTCCGACTATCAAGGGTGATTTCAAGTCCTTCTTCTCTGCTGACGGGGGATTTGGGTCGGTCGGAGTCAAGAACGGGAAGCCATTTGCGAAATTCGCAAAGGGCAAGATTGAGATCCGCAGGATCGAATACATCAAGTAGCTCCATGTAAAAAGGCATCCATGATATCATCATTGAAGCTTGCAGAGATATGCGGCGTGTCGCAGGGAACTGTCGACAGGGCCCTTCATGCCCGCAAGGGGATAAATGAGGAGACCCGCAGGAAGATCATTGACGCCGCGAAGAAATACGGATTCAGCCCGAATCCGTCGGCGCGCGAGCTCATGACCGGGAAAAGCTCGACTGTTGGAGGAGTCATATCATCCTTCAACAGCATATTCTTCATGGACATCTTCGAGAGGATAAGACTGCTGCTCAGAAAAAAGGGGCTGACTCTTGTCATCGTGCCCGTGTCGACTCCGGAGGAGACGGTTTCCGTGCTAAGGGACTTCGCATCAAGGCGCTACCTTGGCGCAATAGTCGTCCCCCCTGAAGACAGGATGAAAATTCCCGGCGAAATTACCAGGTCTCTCAAAATGATCTCAATCGTGAACCCGTGTTCCGGCAGCAGGATTGTCAACATTTTCCCGGACGAGGTGTCGACTGGATTCACAGGCACTAGATTCCTATGGGAAAAGGGGCACAGGCGGATTCTTTTCCTCAGCTATACGCGGCAGTCAAAAGCTGTTTCCGACAGGAAAAAGGGATATGAGAAGTTCATGAAGTCGAAGACTATTCCATATGAATCGCTGTCCCCCGTAACGGAAGAGTCACTGATCAGATGCATAGGCAGTTTCAGGCCTACTGCCGTCTTCTGCCATAACGACTGGCTCGCCCTGTCGGCAATAAGGATCCTTGAAAGGAACAGATACAAGGTCCCTTCCGACATCTCAGTACTCGGAGTCGACAACAGCCCTACCTTCATATCACTGATCCCGGAGCTTTCCACCGTCGAATATCCCATTGACGATGTCGCTGAAATGGTTTTTGAAAACCTTGCCGCCGGGAAGGCTGGGAACCGCAGGGAATTTTCTCCCCTGAAGGTGATCGACAGAAAGACGGTTTCCACGATTTGACCGTGAATTCGTACCAGACGAACCCGGGAGTTCTCATCCTGTGCATGTTTGCAATTTAAGCTGAGCTGAAAATTGCAATGGATATGGACTGTGGATAATGGCGTCCCCAACCGGATTATCGTTCCTCGAAGATTCGTCACTACCGTGCTGCGCACGGTTTCTCGCTGCGCTCTCGAACCCAATGGTTCTCATCCGGTGCATGTTTGCAATTTAAGCTGAGCTGAAAATTGCAATGGATATGGACTGTGGATAATGGCGTCCCCAACCGGATTCGAACCGGTGTCGCCAGGATGAAAACCTGGTGTCCTAGGCCTCTAGACGATGGGGACGTTTTTGAAATTCAAACGGCGCTTATAATATCTATATTTAAGCAAAAGTCAAGGAAGCGACAAGGTTTAAGGAGATTTATTTTAGCAGGGTGGAGATCTTCTTGAAAGTCGGATGGGAAGCATCTTGAAGAAGTGAGAACAATATTGATTCCGAAGTCGAGGCATATATGTCCATGTGCCTCATTAGCTCAAGAGATGCTGAAGCATCAACGGCATTCCTTGAATTAAGCGTGTCAACAGGAAGAAAGACCTGGAACCCGCGCTTCATGGCATCTATTGCAGTCTGCTGGATGCAGACATGGGTTTCAATGCCCATCAAGATCATCGACTTGAAATGCCTTCTTTCGATCTCCTTGCGGAAAACCAGCTCCCCAAAACAGGAAAACGAAGTCTTTTCAATAAGAGGACATCCTTCCACAAGCGTGTAAAGCTCAGCGGTTGTTCTTCCGAGCCCTTTGGGATATTGCTCAGTGACAATCACAGGGATCTGAAGTTCCCTTGCCGCGTTCAGCATGATCTTCTGCCTTGAGATGATTCTTGATATGTCGGCCCTGTCCATGGCCGCAAGAAGCTTTTCCTGCATGTCAACAAGGACGAAAATTGAAGTCTCGGGAGTGGGATGGTTATAGGAGAACATGCTTGGAATTATTTCTTAAGATGCAACTTGATCGTATCTTTGAATTTATTGAGGTCGAAATCACCTTTATGCATGACTGCCTGGCAGGTGTTCTTCACTTTTTCAAATTCATCGAACGAAGCGGCAAGACCGGTTATTGCAATGATGGGCACATCCTTATACTTGTCATTCTTCTTCATGTACTGTATCAGCTCCCAGCCGGTTCTTACGGGCATGAGAAGATCGATGATGCTCAATCTGATATCATGCTTTCCGCTTTCGAGGATGTTGATCGCCTCTTCCCCGTTAGTTGCGGAGACAGGTTCATATCCTTCGGCGATAAGCACGCGGGAATAGAAATTCCTGAGCAGATCATCGTCATCAACGATAAGGATTACAGCTTTAGAATCATTTTTTACTTGTGCACTCATTAAATAAACCTCTGGGATAAAATAAGCGATATTTATTTCAAAGCAAATTAAATTTGATATATTTCATGATGTCTTTTTGCCATAGTATATTTCCGAGATGCTCAGTTCAGGCGGAGGAAGCATTTTGTCAGCCAGGAACAACTCCACAAGACGGCATGCATTTTCATAGCAACCTTCCCTAATCCAGTGAATGACACGCCCTTCCCTTTCCATCTTCCTGAACCATATGTCCTGCCGTTTTGCAAACTGCCGAATTTTCTCAAGAAGTTTCTGCCTCATTTCGGGGAATGTCATCTTCCCCTGGAGGTAAAATGCCAAATATCTGTATTCAAGCCCGAAAAACTCAAGACGTTCCCATGGCAATCCTTGATTATGAAGATGTTCCACCTCTTCTATAATGCCATTCTTCAATCGCTGTTCAAGCCTTTCCTCAATCCTTTGATGCACCTGCTTCCTGTCAAAGTACACCCCTATTACAAGATATTCAGCATCAAAGGACATAGGATTGGCGGAAGAACTGCCGGAACCAGCGATTTCAATGGCTCGGACAAGCCTGTTCCTGTTATTTCTGTCATTTAAGGGATTTGGCAGGCAGGCAATCTTCTTTTTTAGACATTCAGATATCTCATCCGGAGCCATTTCCCTCAAGTTTTTTCTTAATTCCGGGTCAGGTGCTTTGCCGGGAAGGGAATATTCCGAAAGGATTGAGTCTATATATAATGCGCTTCCTCCTGCAATTAAAGGAAGCTTTTCCCTTCGGTCTATGTCAAGGATAATTTCCGGCACTTCATTCCTGAACCTCATGAGATTGTATTCCTCTGAAGGTTCCACGATATCTATCAAATGACAGGGAATGGCCCCGTATTCATGCAAGTCTTTTCCACTTCCTATGTCCAAGCCTTTGTAGACCTGCCTGGAATCGGCGCTTATTATTTCGCCGTTGAATCTGCCGGCAAGCCGTACGGCTAGCCTTGTCTTGCCAGTGGCAGTAGGACCGGTAACGACAATTATTTTAATTTTTTTTTCTTCTTTCAAGGAATTTTCCCGTTTTGAATTTATGTTACGTAATGTAATTTTTCATTATCCAGTAAATAACGTGTTTATATCATTTTAATGTCAGAAAATTATAAATAGCAGGAAAATCAAGGGATTCATATGTCAGAACAAGTATTTTGCGCAGAAAAAATAAGGGAGATGCTTCCCTACCGCTATCCGATGCTGCTCATAGACAGACTCTTCATCGAGAATGAAAAGAAATGCACCGGCCTTAAGAACCTTTCCATCAACGAAGAAGTTTTCCAGGGGCATTTTCCTGGGCATCCGATATTCCCCGGCGTCCTGCATGTCGAAGCAATGGAACAGGTTGCTGAAATAGCTGCGAGAAAATTCCTTAATCCGAGCGCTGACGAGGAAATCCATGTAAAAAAATTGAAAAAAGTGAAGTTCAGGAAGCCTGCAGTTCCTGGAGACCGCTTGAAGATAGACATTGAAATCAAGAATATTACCGACGGCGAAGTTGATGTTACAGCGGCAAATTATACAAATTCAGGGCTTGCCTGCCAGGCAAACCTCATCCTGTCAGTAAGGGCCAGGAAGAAGATAGATACGATGCCCAGGCTCTTTACCCAGTATGACAAGAATCCTGATATAGCCATGGATGTCATAAAGATAATGTCGATAATCCCGCACAGATATCCGTTCCTTCTTGTAGATTACATAGTATCTGTCAACGGCCCCAAGGTCATTGCAATAAAGAATGTCACTGGAAATGAACCTTTCTTCCATGGATATTCCCACGATTACTCAGTCCTTCCATGCGCAGTACAGGCCGAGATCATCGCACAGTCCGGATGCGTGATGGTGCTTTCAAAGCCTGAGAACAAGGGTAAGATCGCCTATTTCATGGCAATTGACAATGCGGAATACTTCCACCCGGTAACGCCCGGGGATCAGCTTAGAATCGAAGTGGACGTGCCAGAAGGCAGCTCCAGATTCGGACGCGGCGAAGGATTCATCTATGTCGAGGATAAAATTGTTTCTAAGTCTGAAATAACTTTCGCAGTCATAGATAATAAATAATTCCCATATCCCATATGGCATGAAAATAAAAAACCCAGTTTTTAAAACTGGGTTTTTTTATTTCAATCTTTTTAAGACTACAGCTCTATCTCCTGAATGGAGGCAAACCGCGTATCTCGCGTTCACGGAGCGGTGAACCATCGGGATTCACAAGTCTAACCGTGACAAATATCAGAAGATTTCTCTTATCCCTCCTCTGCGCCTGAGACCTGAAGAGAGCGCCTACAAGAGGCATGTCTCCAAGAATTGGAATCCTGTCATCGGTAAAACCGCTGGCATCCTTTATCGAACCGCCCATGACAATTGTTTCGCCGTCATATACGACAAGTTTTGTCTCAACGGTCCTGACCTCAAAAATAGGCATTTTAAGAACGTTTGTAAGCGCATTGCCTCCAAGATCCACAAAACTGTAGCTGTAGTCGGTCCATCCGATGAAGGATTGAACTATCGGAGTCATATCCAGGGAAATTGTATAACGGTCGGCGTCAACGGTCGGGGTAACCGTCAATCTCACACCAAGCTCGGTGGGTTCACCCAGTTCAGGAATAGAAGGGGAGAAAACACTGTAGGTACCAGTCTGGGTGAATGTGGCCTCCGACCAGCTTGTAGGGAAATATTCCTCATTTATCATTCTGATAGTGGCTTCCTGTCCATTCTGGGTAGTTACGCGTGGAGTTGCAAGCACGTCGGCAGTCGTAGACTTGTTCAGGGCGTGAACCATAGCCTGATATGTGATTCCCTGGCTATTATGATGGGTTATGGCAAAAAGTGTATCAGGCTGACCTACAGCACTTGCAGTACCATAGCGATTTATTGGATCGTTCACGTTGAACGACATTTTACTTTTGCTCATATTTGGAATTGCCGCCCCTGGCTTTTGCACAAGCCACTCGACACCGATGGAATCAAGGTCTATCTGATCTATTTCAACAAATTTTGCTTCTATAAGAACCTGAGGATCAACTACGTTGAGCTCATGTATGATTTCCTCGATTTTCGTGAGATTATCGGGAGTATTTGTAGCAATAAGACGGCTGATACGGCTGTCAAACACTATTTTCGCTCCTTCGGGAAATGAAATACCCCTTGTCCGGAAATACTGTTCAATTTCACCTCCTACACCTCCTGCTCCTGCTCCATCTGCTGCGGCTCCTCCACCTGCTGGAGCTCCAACGGCGCCAAGCTCCGTGAAAGCTTCTTTTTCGACAGGATATATGCGTGTTTCAAGCTCATCAAGTGGAATATCCTGGGCAGCTATGACGACTGCATATCTCTCTATCCTATATTTAAGGTTTGCGCCTCGGCAGATATATCTTATGGCATCACCAAGGGGAATATCATCGACAAGCATTGTAATGGTAGGAATATTTTCAGCGCCAGCCGCCGGGGCTGGGGCCGGGGCTGCGCCATCAGCTGGAGCTGCTGCGCCATCAGCCGGAGCCGCCGCTGCTGCGCGTTCACCTGCATTCAGGCGAAGCAATATGTTCACGCCTTGTTTTTCAGGATCAAGCTCCCTGCTGCGGGTCTTGAGATACTTGACAACTGTAGGGATTGACACATCTTCAAACTCAATATGGTCAATTATTATGTCTGTAAGCTTCTTCTGTATTGAACTTGTACCCTCATCCTTCAAGATGGGTTCTTTTCCTGTAAGCTCCTTGTTGCCTGAAAGAGTCCTGGGAATTATCGGAGGCACATATTTCCATTCAGCCTCAGTCAGTCTTTCACGCCGCGTCAATTCATATCTCACATTTCCGGTCTCATAGAGTTTGCCATTGATGTTCTTTATGTATTGTATCGACTTCATATGATATGGATTGAATACAAGAATCTCCTCAAATTTATCCCTGGCCTTGTCGTACTGCCCATCATCATAGAATTTTTTTCCCTGTTCGAAAAGCACATCGACATTATAAATCCTGTCTTCTTTTTTCGGATCAACTGTCTTTTCCGATGTTTCGCTTCTATATTTTACTGCATCCCTCATAGTGTTGAGTCTCTCAATGAGGTTGTTCATTCTCGTCTCACATGAAGGACTTACCTTGATGGCTTCATTGCAGAGCGCTATGGCTTCGTCATACTGCGATGCGGAAAGAGCTTTTTCAGCCTTTGACGCAAGATCTTCGGCCCAGTACTGATATACCGCTGCCAGCGCATCATTCACCGCCTGTATCTTTTCCTTGTTGAATCCGCCCTCTCCAAGGCTTTTCATCATGACTTCCCTTGACTCGAGATAGAGATCCCTGGCATTCTGAAATTCGTTCTTTTCAAATGCCTTCCGCGCCTGTTCTGACAGGGTTACAGCCTTCAGTTCAGCCTCGTCCTTGATTGCATTTTCCTTCGCAATATCATTCTTCCTTTCAGCATTGACATCAATTTCCTGGGCCTGTGCGAATATCCGGTCGGCAAAACAGAAAATCAAAGTCAGGGAAAGAAGCCATGACATTATTTCAGTATATTTTCTCTTAAACATCATATCCTCCGTAATATATAATTTTTTATTATCTTCTGAAATCAGGAAGCCCTCTTGTTTCGCCCATCCTAACAGGTATTCCATCGGGGTTGACAAGTCTTGCAGTCACAAAAATAAGGAGATTCCTCTTCGCGCTAACTTGGTTCTTGGTCCTCCAGAGCCTTCCTATGAGCGGAATATCGCCAAGCCCCGGTATCCTGTCATCAATCCCACCTACGTTATCCCTAACCATTCCACCGAGGATCAAGGTTTCACCGTCATAGACTTTTACGTTTGTCGTAACATCCCTGAGAGAGAGAATCGGCATTTTGAGTGTTGCTGGAATCAGCATCGTCGCAATACCGTCGAAAACTGAAATATCATAACCATAATTCGTCCAGTCGATCTGCTCTCTTACCTGGGGATGGAGGTTAAGGGATATTGTATAATTATTTGGGCTGACAGTTGCGGTTACTTCAAGTCTTATTCCTAAATCAGTTGCCTCTCCAAGTTCAGGATATGAAGGAGTAATCTGAACCACATTGTCGCCGATCGTGATTTCAGGTTCAGTCCATGAAGACGGAAAGTACTGTTCCCGCACCATTCTAATAAGGGCTGGCTGACCGCTGGTAGCTATCACTTTGGGGGCAGAAAGGATTTCAGCTTTCCCGCTCCGATCCATAGCATGTACGATAACATCGAGATAAAGCTTGTTGTTTTTTCCGAATCCCGGCATTGCCGAAGTTCCTGGCAGCATGAGATTATTTACAATTGTACTACCGGGAACAGAGGGACCCATCAAAGTAGAAGATGGAGTAGACGAAGGCACGGGCACGCCGTTTCCGCCGGTTACACCTGGGATAACTCCGCCAGAACTGAAAGTAGTCCAGTTTCCACCAGGTTGTCCATTTGTAGTCTTATTTATCATCCATTCAAAGCCCAGTTCTTCCGTATCTTCCTGAGTAAGTTCAATGAATTTGGATTCTATGAGCACAAGAGGCGTTTCTATGTCGAGATCCCTGAGGAGAGCCTCAAGGCGTCTCAGATTCTCCGGAGTGTTCTTTACGACGAGCTTTCCACCTCGCCTGTCAAAGGCAATTGCAGTATTGGGATCAAGGAAATTAACACCCCGCTGGCTGAAATAATCCTTTAATGCCTGGCTTGAAAGCGGGGGCTTTGCAGTAGTTTTATCATCAGTGAGATTGGTATCCAGACCGGCACCGCCACCACCGCCGCCAATTTCAAATCCCGTATCAGTACCTGCATCCGCAAGGGCTCCAGGTGCAATATTATTTATCAAGGCTGCGCGAACTTTAAAGAATCTTGTCTCCATGATGTCGGTAATTTCAGAACTCATGATTACAGCCCTTTCCTCAACACGGTATTTCAGCACACAGGCCTGGCATATGTACCTGATCACTTCTCCAAGAGGAATTCCATCAAGGCTCATCGTTATCTTAGGCGTGGTCAAGACTTCTTCAGGAGTCAATCTCAGGAGGATGTTCACGCCTGTCTTGGTTGCGGAGGGATCCAATTCCTTGCTCCGTTGAATGAGAAGGTTGACAACAGCTGTGATTGTTGCATCTTCAAAGTCGATCTGGTCAATTATGATCTCTGAAAGCTTGTCTGACAACTCTGTTTTCACGAGCGCGGCGGCATTCGCACCCTGGGCAGGCTTGATAGCTGGCGTCGGAAGCACGGCTTCATTCCAATTCCACCTGTTTTCGGCAATAATCTCCTGTTCTTCGTTGAATCTCCTCATTTTAGCAACCTGGTAGAGCCTGTCATATACAATCTGAAGCATTCTCGTCGCCTTCTGGTTGTATGGGTCGCGCACAAGCACTTTTTCAAGTGCATCCCTGGCGCGGACATAATCATCATTCTTGAGGAGGATGCCTGCCTGTGCAAGCGAAACTTCAATATCATTCTGTCTCAAAGGTCTTTCAGGATCAAAGGCCGGGAAATCCGTGTCCTTCATAAATTTGTCTGAAGCTATCTGTTTTTTGCAGTCATCTTCGAAGCGCTCCAAAGTATCGGCCATTCTTTCAGCCTGCCTTACCCTGTCCTCAAGGGTTTTCTCGTCCTGAGGATCTGTTTTCAATCCACTCATCAGTGCTTTTGTCTGGACCAGGGAATTGCTGATTATTTTCTGGGCCCCATTGGCCAGCATTATTGCCTTGTCATATTTCTTATCAGAGTATGCATCGCGGGCCATGCCCTCAAGGTAACGGGCGATCCTGCTTTTTATGTCATATGCTGCATCATATACCTTGATGCTCTCATATTCAGATTGATAGTTGGAGGAAATATCTTTTATATTTTCCCTGTACTCGTTTATGAACCTGTCGACAATCTGGCTTGATTCATCCATCCTCTGTTCGTCGGAAAGAATCTGCCCAAGCGAGACAAGATTCAGCTGCAATGTCTTATAGTCAACTACCTCTCCTGTAGTGCCATTGATAAAAGCCGTTGGGCCGAAGGTGGAATTATCCGCATAGGACTTATAGCCGACTGAATCCTTCTGGAAGGAGACAATGGGGTTTGCCCCCGTATTCCTATCCTCCTCAGTCAAATAAATAGTAAGGGCTGCAGATGTTCTTTTGACATATGTCTTGAAATCACCGAAAAGAGGCTGTGCCTTCTGTAATGCATTTGAAAAAACGGCCTCTCTCTCCTTCTGGATTTCCATCTCTGCATTTTCAGAAGGGATCTGTGGTTTTTCAGCGACGACGGCGGGAACTGCGGCAGGCTGAGGCTGAACATCCGGTGCAGGAGCCGGCTGATCCGCCGCAGGTGCAGCGACAACAGGAGCGGCGGCATTCTCTTCCTGAGAGTATGCGAGCACTGTTTGCAGGGACAAACATGCTATCAGCAAAATCATCTTAAATCTTATCATTTAAAATCCTCCATATATAAAAATTAATCAATTTTTAGGTTCTGCTCACGGACCCTGGGGGCGGCATAACAGGCTGCATAGCTCCAGGCATTCCCGGTGGCATCATACCAGGCGGCGTCATTGGATTAACAGGAGGGACGCCATCCTGTTTGATTTCGCCTTCATTCATGCCTATCTCATATTCAGTATTGTCGCTTTCCCTGACAAGAATAACTTTCTTCTTGACATTGTCGACGCTCTTGACCGTGTATTTCTCTTCACCTGTCTTGGCATCGCCAACAGTCAGGCTTTCTTTAGAGGCGACAAAATACTCCTTGTCGTTGAACCGATCAATGATCTTTACGCTCTCCTTGTTCTCAGGAATGGGTTTTTTCTCGACGGCAATGATAGGAGTATCACCTTCCTCCTGGAGAGATATGCTGTAAACTGTTTTTCTTATCATGGCGGAACCCCTCTTGTCAACTTTCTCCTCGATTACTTCCGAAGTGATTCCCTTTATCTCATATTTTCTTTCATTCAAATTAAGGACCGCGCCCACCTTGTAGAACCTTGTCTTGACAGCTCCGCCAGGCATAGTTTCATCCATCTGGATGGTCCAAGTCTTTATGTTGTCGCCATGGGCTGTCACTTTTATGAGTATAATGGGGAGATAGCCGCGTTTTATGCTATCGACGTACAATCTCTTGGCCAGGGGCGGATGGAATTTAAGATCTTTAAGATAGCGGGCAGCCTCTGTGGCAGGAAGTTTCCTGCTTTTGAACTCAGTGTATTTTTCAAGATATGTAAAACCGCTTTCATCAACCTTATTTCCGCTGCTAGTATCGGAAGGATCCAACCCGATTTCTTTTTCCAGCACGTCAGGAATTCCGTTATCATTTGTATCTATCTGAGTTGAATCCTTCTTTGAAACAAGTTCACGAAGAGGCCACTTGCACAAAGGGCAGGCGCCGTTCTCAACAAAGCATGAACGGGGTATGAGCTTCTGGCATTCCGGGCTCGGGCATCTTGCAACTTTATACGGTACAACCAGGTCGGTAAAATCCTTATCGCCTTCAGTTCTAGGAGCATTGGGTAGCCATCTCTTTTCAACCTCGAGCACCTTCTTATAGTTGATATCCTCTGGATTTATCTTCTTATAGTCCGGCGGTTTTACAGGAAACTTCAAATCTTCCTCTCTGATGTCATGCGACTTGTTAAGAGCAACAATGAGAAGTACCAGCGAGATTATGAACACCAGCAGGAAGGCCGCAAGTATAATCTTTTCATAATGTTTCTTTAAAAATTCCATATTGCCCTTTATTTCGTCTTTTTGATCTCGTCTGCTACATAAATTACATAATCGATCTTTATATCGGCTATAACATCGGTTGAACCGCCAATTACAGCAGCTCCATAGGTGTCATCTTCTTTTTCCTTCTTCGCCGCCTTCTCTCCTGGCACTACAGGAGCCGGACGCTTGTCAACGGCTGGTGTCGCCGACTGTAGATTCTTCGCCTCGTCAACTAATTTCTTTATAGCAAAATCCTTTACAATATAGACCACGTTCTGCTTGTAGGCATCCTGAAGATTGTTGACAAAGCTTTTGATTGAATCCATAGACCCAACGATCTGCATCTTATAAGTCAACGTCAGAAATCCTTTGCCTTCAACACCTAAAAGCTCAGTTTTTCCAAGGGATTTAATCTCCTTGATATTCGATTCCTTCATCCTGAGGATAAGATCCTCAAGCAGTTTATAGTGCTTCAGGATCAGCCCGATATTCTCCGCGGGAGGCATTCCCTTGTATATACTGAATAAAGCTGACTTGTCGGGAACCAGGATTGCGGGACAATTCTCACCTTCTCTTGGTTTTAAAAGATTCGTCAGCTTCAAATCCATATTTGATATGTATGTCGTACAGGCCTCGGGACTCATTGTCCTTGGCAGCCCCAGCCCTTCCATTATAAGGTTTACAAGATTGGCCTGTCCAAGATCCTCAACAGTCCTAGGTTCAATCGTATTCTTGAAGGCATTCACGGCGTTTTCAATCTTCTGCTCATCGAATTCCTTCATGAAGCTCAGGAAAATTGCTTCGTTGGAACCAAGTTTCTTACCTTTCTCATATGCGGTACGCCATTTGGAATACAATGTATTCTCATTGATCTCAAGAGCATCTGCAAAGGCCTGGATCGACGTGCGGTATGGTTTTCCGAAAATCAAATGTATGTCGTTGACTTTCTGCTGAACCATGGCGAGATCGGAATTGATGGCTTCCAGATTTCCCTTCAAGGGAGCCGGTTTCTCCTCGATGAGCTTCTTGATCTTATCCCTCTGTATTACAAGGTCAGCCTGATATTTCTTCATCGACATTGAAACCTGGACGACAAAGAAAGCAAGCACGATTGAGACAAGGAGGGCTATCCCTAGGAAGACGAACAATACTATGTTTCTCTTTATTAATTCCATGATGTCTATCTGTTAAAAGGTGTTTTTAATTTTAGCGAAATCTTAAAGCTTGAGAAGTTATTCTTGTCATCAAGCTTTGCCGAAACGAAGTCCCTGGTAATTATTTCCTGCGGCTTATCGGTGAAAACAGTCGTCTTCAGGAGGGACTGCTTGAAACTGTCTATCTCAGACTGGGGATCCCCGAAGAAATAACCTTCAATGTCAATCCATTCAACCTTTCCTGCATCAACGGCTGCCGCCCTGGGACCTGCACGCCTGGCAAATATCGGGAAGATCGGCCTATCCCTGTTCTCATCGTCAGAAGAAGCGGCGGCGCCTGCCGCAGGAGCCCCCGCTCCTGTTCCGACAGTTATGCTCACAAGCCACATCTTGTCCGGTATCTTCTCCTGGATGGAGTTCAGGAGGTTTATCCAGTTGCTTCTGCCGGAAATTATGTTCTGCGCATCCCTGAGATCCATCACAAGCGCATCTTTTTTCTTTCCCGCATTATTGACCTCGTCCTTCAATTTTTCGGTCGATGCGACAATGCTCTGGGCAAGGGTTACCTTCCTGCTGTCGATGCTCTCCTGTTTTCCAAGGGAGAAATATATCAGGGCAAGGCAAAGCACGAAAGAAGCGGCACTTGCATAGAAGTACGGTGTCTTGTGCCTGATTTCCTGCATTTTCTTGATTTTATCAGGAATCAGGGAGATTTCAATGGGGCATGCTGTTATATGCCTCAACCCGAGGCCGATAACTTCTGAGAACATATGCGCCACCTCGGCAAGGTGCTCCCTGTTTATGTGCTCTGGAAGGGATACAACCTGGAAAGGGTTGAAATATTCGACCGGTATTTTCAACTTGTCGGAGAAAAACCTCGGAGTGAAGGCCATTACTGAACTTCCGCCGGAGAGATAGAGTTTTACAGGCTTGTTGCCTTTCTGCTGGGAACGATAGACATTTATAGACCTGTTCAGTTCGCCGTGGAGACGGGTCATCACATTCCTTACAATCTTGGAGATCGTGGCCGCCACTTCGGAATCGGGTTCCTCGTATGCACCTCCCAATGCGACAAATCCATGCTTCCTCTTAAGTTCCTCCGCATCCTTGAACGGTATTCCGAACTCCTTGCTTATCTGCTGCGTAATGGAGTGTCCTGCAATCGGTATGGGCCTGACAAAGAAGCGGCCACAATCGATGAATACAAGGCTTGAACACTTCGAGCCTATGTTGAGTATCATCACGCATTCATTTCCACCGACCTCGTTCGCCCTTGCGGCGTTATAGCAGGCGACAGGAGCTACATCGACAACACCAATCTCCTTGCCGAACTTCTCAATTGCATTTGTGAGCTCTTCAACGACCGTGTCCTTTACAACTATGAACATGACTTCGATTTCATTTTCGACGCCAGTGCTGATAAGCTGATAATCCCATACAACCTCATTGATCGGGAAAGGCACGTTCTGCTTGGCTTCATATTCGACAATCTGCTTGACCTTGTCTTCCTTATCACTCATCGGAGGCAGCTTGACAAAACGGATGAACGCCGACTGTCCTGATATTGAAATCATGACTTTTTTCGCGGTGAATTCATGTTCTTTCAGCACAGAGGCGAGCTTGTCGGTCAGAGCAGAAAGAAGCTCATCTTCCTTGAGATCCCCGCCGTATTCGGCAAAAGCGAATTTTTCAAGTACAAATTTTCCGCCCGGAGGATAACTGAATTCAGCAAGCTTTACGCTGTCAGCTCCAATATCGATCGCAAGAATCGTGTCTGTTTTTGCCATATTTGATATAATTCAGCTTGTGTTACTTTGAAGATTCTGTTACTTTGACCGCCTCGTAGTAGTCATAGTTGAGCCCTGCCCACGGGGTCTTGTCCTGTCCGAGGATGCCATTCTTCTCCCTGGGAAGGTTGGGCATCAGCTTGGCCTTTGCGAATTTCTCCGCGACAGCCGCGGCAGTTCCCTGCTTCGGAACCTGGAAGCCGAGTCCGATATCAGCGTCATTGTATTTGAACAAAACTCTTGCATCCATCTTGCTTACATCGTTCCTGCTCAATTTCTTCGAGGACAGGCCCCATTTTTCAATTATCCTTGGCGGGATGAATGCAAGGAGATGGTGTTTGCCGCCATCCATTGCAAAGGCCCAGTATGTGACCTTTCCACTTACAAGGACGTATGGCTGCCTTGAATCCTCAGTGGGAAGGAGGATTTCAAATTCGGCTGAGACATCATCAAGGGATGCACCTATGTTATTTGACTGGGCTGTAGTGAAATTAACCTCAACCTGGATCCAGTTCCTATTGCTTATTCCGCCTTTTTCCATGACGTTTATGACTTTCCATATGGGTGTGTTCGCAACATCGAGATCAATGCTTACGTCTCTTATCAGAGGCCCCTTGGCCTGGGAGAATGCATTGGACGTAAACAAGAATAATGCAAGACATAACGTTGTCAGAAAGAGTGCAAAGGAGCAGATTTTTTTCATTTAATATCTTCCTTATATTTTGTTTTCCCGGACAAAACAGATGAAAAATTACCCCCATGCAACTATTTTTGCAAGTAGATATTGATATTTTTTTTTTAACTTATAATTGTTTCTTCCCAATATGAGGGTTTTCCCATGCCTGAAAATGCTAAAAACTGGATAGCGATACCTGTATTCAACCACTCTTCAAAACTGAGGAAGGTGGCGCTGGAATGCCTTGCCTTCTGCCCGAATATTGTCGTTGTCGACGATGGTTCGACGGATCAGGACATCAAGGGACTCCTTTCTGAAACAGGCATAAGCGTCCTCTCCCATCAAAAGAACGTGGGAAAAGGTGAAGCGATCCGGTCCGCCGCTGAATTCATACTCGCAAAAGGCGGTGAAAACGTGATTACCATTGATGCCGACGGACAGCATTTCCCTGCCGACACAAAAAGATTCACCGATGCCATCTGCCGTGGCGGCGGCAAGCTCATTTTATGAGTAAGGGATTTTAAATCCCTCTCGCCAGCAGGACAGGCCGGAAAATATCGAATTTCCTGATATGGCTTGAGACCGGCAGGAAATTGAAGGACAACCTGCGGATTCTATTCCTGCACATGGAATTGATTTACGAAAAATTTCTAAAAGGATACGCACGCAGCAGGAAATAATGATGCCAGGAGAAATCCTACAAATCAGATGCTCTTCATCCTGGGTTCAAGATAGTTTATGCAGCTGTTCAGCGTTGCGAGCTGGGGATAGTCCGCTTCAGGAACTTCTATTCCGTATTTCTTCCTGAGTTCCATGACGATATCAAGGAAATCCATTGAATCAAGCTCAAGCTGGTCCCGGAGCTTCTTCTCAGGATCAACCTCAGAGCAGTCGCCTTCCGGCAGGATATCGTTTATTATGCTTATTATTGCTTTTGAAATATCTTCCCTAGTCATCAACAAACTCCTGGATTTTTAACAAAATAAATTTCAAGGGACGGGTAATCTATCATTATTTTTTCAGTCTGCAAATTTTTTTACGATAAGAACTGAATTTATTCCGAGCATCCCGAAGGAATTGTTCAATATGTATTTGACTCCGGCGCGCGGATTGACGGTTTCAAGGAGGATGTTTGGCATTTCACACTCCGGATCAATGGAGTCGATGTTCATGCATGGATGCAGAAGGTTGTCGGCAAACGCCGGCAGATTCCCGGCCAGCTCAAGTGTTCCTGCAGCTCCCATTGCATGCCCTATGAAGCCCTTGGTGTTATTTATATAAGGGAATTTGGACGCGGTTCCGAAAACCTTCCTCAGTGCTTCACATTCCTGTATATCTCCCGCCTTGGTTCCTGTCGCATGCGTATTCACCAAATCTATGTCTTCAGGGAGGATGCCTGCGCTGATTATCGCCTTCTGCATGCATTCCGCCTGGCGCTCCGGATTTGGCAGGACAAAATGCGTGCCGTCGGAATTCATCGCATATCCGGCAATCTCGGCATATATCTTCGCGCCGCGCCTTTTTGCATCAGAAAGCCTTTCAAGCACATATATGCAGCCACCCTCTGACACCACGATACCCGTGCGGTCCTTGTCAAAAGGCCTGCTGGCCTTGTTGGGATCCGAATGCAGGGCAAGGGCCCCCTGGCTTTTAAAACTGGCGAAAATCCCGAAAGTATGGATGCTCTCCGAGACTCCGCCCGCAAGGGCTGTGTCGACTTCGCCGAGAAGAAGCTGCTGTACTCCCTGGATTATTCCGGCATTTCCGGCAGCGCATGCTGCTCCAAGGCAGTAATGAGGACCGGTTATGCCCATGTTCACAGTGACTTCGCCTGCGGGATTGTTGGCTACCGTCCTCGGATTATGGTAATGGTTCCAGTATTTCACGTCGTACTTGAACTGGCTTATATTGAAAATCTCATTTTCCGTCTCAACGTTTCCGTGCTCCGTTATGCCTACATAGACGCCGGTCCTGCTTCTGTTCCCGTCGGTGACACTGAGTCCGGCGTCCGCGAACGCATCGTTTGCGCAGAAGATCGCGATCGACCCGGCCCTGGTGCCTGTCCTTACGTCCCTCTTGTTCTGGTATTTCAACGGGTCGAAATGGCAAACGCCTGCGTGTACCTCGCCTACATACCTCAAGGTTATGTTTTCAATCCTGGCCCGCTTGTTGAGGAGGTTGTCCCTGAACTCAGGAAGGGAATTGCCGTTGGGCGCAGCAAGGCCTACTCCCGTTATGACTATTCTTTCTCCATTCTTCAACATCAAATATCCCTCTGCCTATTTGCTTTAGAAAGCCTAAAGTCTTATATTCCACAACCGACAAATATTTATTTTTAACGAACGATAATTTATAACCCGGATTAAAATTATACAATATGATTTTAGGAATGGGAACAGATATTGTTGAAATTTCAAGGATAAGGAAACTCCTGAAGAAAAACTCCATGGAGTTCCTTTCCAGGGTTTTCACTGAAAAAGAGATGGGGGAGTCGAGCCTGAAAAAGAACTCCGCGGAATATCTCGCGGGAAGATGGGCTGTCAAGGAGGCCCTCTCAAAGGCTTTTGGTTGCGGCATCGGCGCAGACTGCAACTGGAGGGACATCAGCACTGCGAATGATGCGAAAGGCGCACCTGTGACCACCCTTTCAGGCTTCGCGCTGAGAACATCCCGGGGCAAAAAAGTGAAAACCATACATGTCTCGATCAGCCACGAGAAGGATTTCGCAATCGCAACTGTCATACTGGAGAAATGAATTCCCATGAAAACTGTAACATCGTCACAGATGCGGGAACTTGACAGGATCACAATCGAGTCCGGAATACCCGGGGAGGCACTTATGGAGAGGGCCGGAACCGGCGCCGGGGAATTCATCCTTGAATTCCTGTCCTCGCTCCATGCTTCACATGCCAGGAGATTCGTCATGCTCGCAGGAAAGGGCAACAACGGAGGAGACGCCTACGTTGTTGCAAGATTCCTCTCCCGGAAGACCTCCATTCCTGTTAAAATATTTTCGACATGCGGAATAGACGAACTTAGCGGCGATGCAAAGGCCAACGCTGAAAAACTTCCTGGAGGCATATCCTTTGAAGCCTGCGGTGAGCTGAAGCCTTCCGATTTTTCAGACGGCGACATCATAATCGACGGACTGCTCGGCACAGGAATAAGCGGACCGCTGCGCAAGCCCTTCGGCCAATGGATCGGAACCGTGAACTCCCTGGGCAATCCCGTGATATCCCTTGACATCCCCTCAGGGCTCAACGGAGACAACGGCTCAATCGCGGATGCGGCAGTAAAAGCCGATCTTACTATCACCATAGGGATGCCCAAGACAGGGCTCTTCGTCGGGCAGGGACCTGCCACCTGCGGAAGATTGCGCCTGGTCGACATCGGCATACCTGGACGCTTCATTGAAAAGATATCTTCAGACATCAATTCAATATTCGAATCCGATGTGCGGAAATTCCTCGGCCGGATCGACATGAACTCCCACAAAGGGAGCAGAGGGCATGTATTTGTCCTGGGCGGAAGCTGGAAATATGGCGGAGCTCCCTTCCTTGCCGGGGAAGCAGCGCTTCGGTCCGGCTCAGGACTTGTAACTGTGGCTGTCCCTGAAAGCCTTCCTCCGGCACGGCATATGCTTTCCCTCATAGTCAGGAAAATTCCAGACAAGGGTTCGGGCTTCTTCTCGGCCGACCCCTTCCCCCTGGTTTCAAAATTGATCTCCGCTTCCGATTCGGCCGTGGTCGGCCCCGGAATAAGCGATGAATCCTCCGTAAGAGACCTTGTCCAGCTTCTTTCGGCAGTTGAAAAGCCTATCGTCTTCGACGCCGACGCCTTGAACATTATCTCAAAGAATCCTGAAATAATAGTGAAAAGAATATATCCCTCGGTACTGACCCCGCACCCCAAGGAAATGAAACGCCTCCTGAAAGGCTTCGGCCTGGAAAAACTCATTAATGCAGAAAGGCTGGCCCAGGCAACCGCGCTTGCAGACAAGACCCATTCGACGGTCGTACTGAAAGGGCACCGCACGATAGTCGCGGCAAGGGGAAGAAAACCATATGTCAACAGCAGCGGCTCACCAGCGCTCGCAACAGCCGGAAGCGGAGATGTGCTTTCGGGGATGATCGCCTCTTTCATAGCGCAGGGGATTTCATCTTTCGAAGCCTCGATGTGCGCCGTCTTCATCCATGGGCTGGCAGGAGAAGAAGGAAGCTTCGGCATCAGGGGGCTCACCGCAGACGATCTGCCTGGCATCATACCCGGGACGATGAAAAGGATCTCACCTTTTGCATGACAGCTTCAGCGGCTTTCCGGCTGGCGTCCGCACTGCCTGGGGACAGGGCCTCAATGACCTTTTCAACATCCTTCTCAACTTCGGCGCGTCGCGATCCGCCAGGCAGTATTTTCTCCATGGCTTCTGAAAGAGTGGCCGCATTGACATCCCCCTGCAGAAACTCCTCGAACACGCGTTTTTTCGCGATGAGATTGACCATCGTGAAGAAAGGAATCTTGACAAGAAGGCGTCCGAGCAGATACGTGATCGGGTTCAACCTGTAGACTACGACAAGGGGAAGTCCGGCTATGGCTGATTCAACAGTTATCGTACCTGAGGCCGCAAGGCCTGTGGACGCCTCCTGCAGGAAACGCGAGGTCTCCCCGGAATAAATCTTGATCTCAGGCAATGACTCGTTTCTGTGGACTTCGCAGAATTTTCCATAGATTTCTTTTACCCTGTCGAATATCGCCTTCCTGGGAGCTGAAACGGCAAACCTTAAGCCCGGATGTCTCTTGTGGAGGGCCACAGCTGTTTCCAGCATCGGAAGAAAGAGCCGGTTGATCTCGTTGAACCTGCTTCCCGGCAGCAGAAGCACCAAGTCCGGATCCCTTTTGATATCCTTACTCCTCCGTCTGTGGACTATGTTCACCAGAGGATGACCGACGAATTCAGTATCAAGCGGGGTGTTCTTGTATGTTTCGGGTTCAAACGGAAAAATCACCATCATCTTCGAACAGTATCTGGCAAGCTTTGGAATCCTTGCCTTGCCCCAGGCCCATACCTGCGGGCTTATGTACCAGATGACAGGAATCCCGTTATTATACATTTGTTTCGCGAAACGCAAATTGAACCCCGGATAGTCGATTAGGATGACCGCGTCGGGACGTTCTTTTATTGCACGTTTCTTTAGGTTCTGGAATATTCCTACAAAAGTGCCTATGTTTTCAAACACCTCAATCAGCCCGACAACGCCAAGCTCGGTTGAGTCGACCATTATTTCGACACCTGCATCGCGCATGAGATGTCCACCCATGCCGGCAATGCGGAGCTCCTCGGCAGGCAGCATCTTCCGCAGTTCCTCGGCAAGCCTGGCCCCATATATGTCGCCCGAGGCCTCGCCTGCAAATATCCAGATCAAATATTTTTCTTTCATTGCCGCTTGTGATTTCAAGATTATTTTTCCATATTATAGTTTATACGGAAGGAAATGAAAGCGAATGAATGGTACGTATTCAGTAAACCATGTCGTTTACTTAATCCGTACTAAAAATAAAATGCAAAATCACTCTTTTCATGATTTATTCCACGGAAAAATGTCAAAATTGGCCGGGAACACCATGCTTTTTACATGTAAACATTCACTGAACGAACATAGTTCAATGAATATTTACGGCCCGTTACGGCCCTACAAACACGACCCACTGTTTCGGCTCGGAAGATCTCAGTGTTTCAACATGCCCGTCGCCGAAAAGGGAGTTGAAACAATATGAATGATGCTCCCCTACGTCCCTCTTTTCAGAACCAGTTCCAATCGGATATTCGCCGTGATCCGTCTCCAGATAGCTCACGATTCGCGTTACATCGCTGTCAGTCAGGGTGTATTCCGGCTTTCTCCTCAGCACATCGGTAATTAAAATACTTCCGGACAAATTCCTGACCCTCTTCAGACTCACCGGACTGCATGAATCATATCCCCATCCGCAGGATTTCGCCGGATCCGAACCGATGTCGGCGCCGCCCCATGCCCCCATGCCAATCACGTTCATCGTATATGACGCCCTGGTAATCACCCTGGGAAGCGGGATGGACTGTCCACCATAAGGATCGTAGCATTCCTCATCCCTCATCGTCGGACACCTTGCAGTCTCAGGATTGATGGATGAACAGTTGTATAGATAGTCAATCCAGCTGAAGTATTTTGATGATCCTCCGACAGTAACCTGGAATATGCAGGGCATTGCGTATCCATTGTTCTCGTCCGAATACGAACCTGTCGCCGAACCTATCTGCTTGAGATTGCCCCTGCAGACGGACTCCCTAGCCTTCTCCCTGGCCTTGGCAAGCGCAGGAAGCATCATGCTCATCATAATTGATATTATCGCCATGACGACAAGCATTTCAACAAGCGTAAAACGAAACCCCATCCCCCATTCAAGCTTCATCATCCCCCCATTCTACAAAACGATCCTCAGGCCCTGCGACAGCAGCCCCGCCTGTTTATTCCGACGGCCGGAAGAAAAGACACATCAAGCAAGGTAGTATTTTGTAAAAGGTGTTTATTTTAATATGAAGTAAACAAAATACAAGAAAGCATTCAATCAATTTTCATGGAATTTTCAATCCACCCCAGGCCGGCTATTTGCATCTCCAGGGGGAGTCTTTTTTCACGAAAGCCTTTTATGTGCTTCCGCGAGCATTTTACGTATCGGTATTTTCTGGGGGCATTTGTCCTCACAGAGGCCGCAGTTGACGCAGGCGTCCGCCTTGCTGCCCTTGTCCCACTGCACTTTCCCCAGGTCGGAATAGGCTTTTTTCGCATTGTCCCAGAGACCGTAGACACGTCCGCGGTTATAGCGCTCAAAGATCTTCGGTATTGCTACATCCTTCGGGCAAGGCATGCAGTAGTTACAGCCGGTGCAATACAGCTCAGCCATTTTCTTAAGCTTCTGTAGATGCTCGCTGATGATATCAAGCTCCTCGTCGGTGAAAGGCTTGTTATCGCTGGCTATCTCCAGATTCTCCTGGACCTGCTCCATCGTGCTCATGCCGGACAGGGCGATGCAAACGTGAGGGTTTGAAAGGACGAAACGCAATGCAAGCGCAGGAACTCTGTTCGTGCCCGGTATGAGCTTCTCCAAAACCTCGCTCGAGACTCCAAGCCGTCCACCTCCGACCGGTCCCATTACAACGACACCCATGCCCTTCTCATGCGCCAAGGCGATCCCCTCCTCGTTGCTCCGGTCAAGAAGATTGTATTGGAGCGTGATCACGTCCGGATATCCGGTTTCGATCAGCTTCTTGAGATTCTCGTTCGAGTCATGGAACGAAAAGCAGATGTGCCTTATAAGCTTCTGGTCCTTCGCCTTCATCATCAGCTTCGACAGGAACGGCTCGACCTTCTCGGTCCAGCTCTTCCAGTTTATCCCATGGTGGTTGTAGATGTCGATGTGCTGGACCTGCAGGCGCTCAAGACTGTCCTCGAGATTCTTCCACCATGCCTTCTCGTCCAGTTCATAGCATGGATTCTTGGTCGAGAGGATTATCTTTTCGCGCCAGCCCTTCAAGGCTTCACCGACGGTGCGCTGGCTGTCGCTGTTGCAGTAGCCGACCGCGGTATCGATGTAGTTGACTCCAGAATTGAATGCCCGGTGGATCATTGGGATGGCAAGCTCCCTGTCTACCTTCTGCGCATCGCCCTCGCCTTTCATTGGAAGCCGCATTGCTCCAAAACCGAGAATCGACGCCGACAAGCCCGTCCTGCCAAGTTTTCTATAGATCATTTTAAATGCCTTGTTTGTTGGTTATAGTAGGACAATATAACAGGCAAATATTCTTTTTCTTGCCAAGGACAAGTTATTGTGAATGGATTCATCATACATTTCGTATCGGGAGATGCATTCTTTTCAGGAATATTCCTGATACTCGCGTCAATTGCAATGTCTTTCCACGCCAGAGCTTTCACGGACATCGCAATCCATACGGCAGACTCCAAGGATGACAGTCCTGCAATACCTCCATGGAAAACAACATACAGGTCCCTCGTCCGGCTAATCTTCATGGTCGGACTTATTTTCCTAGCCTTGTCTTCCACACCCCTGCCCCTGTTCCTTGAATTGCTCCTGTACATCCTCCCCGCATCACTCATGATAATCCTATGCTTCAAGCCCGTCCGAAGAAAATACATCGTAACGCTGGCTTCCCTATCTTCGACCATATGCGTGTTGTCAATTATTGCGGAAATCCCATATCAGCGCCTTCCGCCCATGCCGAAAGCCAGCTTCGACAAGGCATATGTCGTTGGAGACTCGGTGAGCGCAGGAGTCGCATACAAAGGGGAAAAGACATGGCCGGAAATCGCAGCTGAAAGATGCCATGTGAAGATAACCAATCTCTCACAGGGTGGAGGAACTGCAGGATCCGCCCTGAGCCAGGTGAAGGTTATCAAGGATAAGAAAGCCCTGATCTTCCTGGAAATAGGTGGCAACGACATGCTTGGAAGGACACCGCTCCCTGAATACCGCAGAAATATGGAGAAACTCCTAAAAGCCCTGCAGGATCCCGAAAGGATTATCGTAATGGTGGAAGTGCCGTGGGCGCCCTTCCATGGCTCATTCTGCAGGGCACAGCGCGAACTTGCGGAAAAATATGATGTCATCCTCGTTCCAAGAAGGATTTTTGCAGGCGTCCTGGCAGGAAAGGAGTCAACAGTCGACGGCATCCATCTCTCAAATCAGGGGCATGAGAAAATGGCTAAGATGTTCATTGATGTCTGTGGAAGTATATTATGCCCACAAAAATAAAAGGAATTCTAAAGCAATGCTCAATAAACAACCAATTATAATCTTTGTGTTTTCACTTTTAATTTTTCCTTTAATATCCTTTTCCCAGGACAACTTACTTCTTGCCCCCTCCAGATCCGAGGTCAAGCCCTTTGAATCCCTTCCTTCTGAAGCGGTGAAGAAAGATGGAAGGACCGCCTTCAAATTCCCCTGTAATTTCCAAAGCATCAAGGGTAACAGGAATTACTGGGACATCACGTTTGTCAAAGATCTGTCCGAAATGAACGGCTTCAGCTTTGAATTCAAATGTACGGATCCGTCGCCGGTCGCCATGTTCTCCCTATACTTCCACAGCGGGGAAGGCTGGTACAGCAAATCTTTTTATCCCTCCACCGATGAATCCTGGGAGAAAATAAGATTTTCAAAGGATGATTTCGGAACCGAGGGTAAGCCGGCTGGCTGGGACAAGATCGACACCATGAGGATTTCGGCCTGGCTTTCCGAAAAGAAAAACACCGAATTCCTTGTTGCTAATTTCGCAGCCGACGACAAAAGTTCCGGTAAAATCTCCGTTATCGTCAATGATTCGGAGGTCAAGAAAAGGGATTCCGAGAAAGATTCCATATTCCAATACACCAACACCCTCACCTCCACCCTCGACGAACTAGGAATAAGTTACAGGCTCCAGGGCGATTTGAATTTGACACCGGAAAAGCTGAAGGACGCAAAGCTCGTAATAATCCCGTTCAGTCCGAATCTCGACGGGAAGGCGGCTGATACCCTGTCAGCATTCATAAGGAACGGAGGGAAGCTCATAGTCTTCTATGTCATGCCGTCCGGGCTGGAGCCTGCAAGCGGGATAAAGTTCGACAAGTTCACACGCCAGCCCTCGCCGGGATTCTTTTCAGAGATAAGGCCGACAGCCGACAAACCTATTTCCATGATGCCGGAGAAGACCAAGCAGAGTTCATGGAACGCAAATGAAATGATCCTCTCCGGAAAAGGGAAGGTCGCGGCGTACTGGTTTGACAGCAAGGGCAAGGACACAGGAATACCGGCGGTCGTCCTGACGGACAACACCATCTTCATGAGCCATGTCCTCCTGACCGACGACATCAGCAACAAGAAAATGCTGTTATTATCAATGCTGGGATATTTCCTTCCAGAATTCTTCAAAACTTCTGCGGAATTCGCAGTTTCAGGAATTGGGCGTGAAACACCTGAGGGGATTGACGAGAGTGCCAGGGCGACCAAACTCATCAATGAGGGTAAATTCATAGAAGCTATAACTTCCGCCGGCGATTCCAGGAAAAAACTGGTTGAGGCCTACTGCAGGAGCCAGAGCAGCGTGAAAAATGAAAGACGGCTCTTCTGGTGCCACAGCGCCTTCGGAGTCGAAGGCAAAACATGGGACGAGGCAATTAAGATCCTGGCTGACAACGGATTCACCGATGTAATCCCGAACATGCTCTGCGCTGGACTGGCATATTACAGGAGCGATGTCCTTCCTGTTGCCCCTGAAATTTCCAGGGCCGGCGACCAGATCGAAAAATGTTTGGCAGCCTGCAGGAAATACGGGATAAAATGCCATGTCTGGAAGGTGAACTGGAACACTATCGGAAAAGCACCTTCAGACTTCATGAAGAAGATGAAATCAGAAAACCGTCTCCAGGTGAATTTCAACGGCAAAGGTAATTCCCATTGGCTGTGTCCTTCGAGTCCGGAAAACCGGCAGCTCGAAATCGAATCAATGCTGGAAATAGTCAGGAAATACGAAGTCGATGGAATTCATTTCGATTACATACGGTTCCCTGACAATGATTCGTGCTTCTGTGAAAGATGCAGGGCTGAGTTTGAAAAATCCATAGGCGAAAAACTGGCTGACTGGCCGAAAGATGCCAGGTCCGACAAATACTCCCTGAAATGGAATGATTTCCGGAGGAACCTCATAACAACAGTTGTTGCAGAAATATCTAAAAAGGCAAAGGAGATCCGATCATCAATCCAGGTATCCGCCGCAGTTTTCGGCAACTGGCAGGTAGACCGAGACCTGGTGGGACAGGATTGGAAGCTCTGGTGCGAAAAGGGATACGTGGATTTCGTCTGTCCGATGGATTACACCGACAGCAACCTTAAATTCAAGAACCTCGTAGCGAAGCAGAAGCCATGGGCCGGAAAAACACCTTTTTATCCTGGCATAGGAATTTCAACCTGGAATGACCATGGCAATATCCAGAGGCTAATAAAACAAATCGAGATCACCCGGAAAAATGAAACCGGCGGATTCACTGTCTTCGAATTCAGTCCGGAATGCGCCGACTACATCCTCCCCTTATGCGGCAAGGGGATAACCGGAAAATAAGTCCTATTTGAATCTTACATCCTTTGCGAACTGGCTGACTTTGAATTTCCCGGCTTCGAGATCGGTTATCTTTCCGCCCAGGATATTCAAGTTTTCAATCAACACGTCCTCCACCATGTGAGTTTCGTCAAAGCCGCTAATCTTTGAAAGCGGGAAGTTTCCTCCTGTAACAGAAATATCCTTGAACACAACCCCCTTTATATTTCCCCGGATATTGTCCTTGCCCCACATATCGGCGCCTATCCAGCAGTTGATCAAGGTGTCATTGACATCATCCACCCTGATATTTTCAAAACAAATGTTGCTCATGGTGCCTGAATCGGAAACCAATATCGCCAGGGAGGAGCAGTCGCCTCCCTTGGAGAAATCATGAATGATGTCGCAGTCGCGGAACACCACGTCTGCGATGTTCGCACGGGTCTCGGAGGTTATGCCGAGTCCGCGGGCGCGCTCGTTCCAGACCACGCAGTTCCTGACAAGTATGTTCTTAGTTTCCAAATCCGGAGCTGCTGTCGTCGTCTTCACGCATATTTCATCATCGTTGTTGCGGAGGAAGCAGTCCTCGACAAGCACGTCCTGGCTGTTGCAGATGTCGATCCCATCGCTGTTCTCTCTCTGGCAGATCTGCTTTATGTTCCGCACGGTTACATTTGTCGAATTGTGCATCGCCACAACCCAGGCCGGAGCGTCTAGGATTATAATACCCTCGACAAGGATATCCTTCGATTTTTCAAACCACATCGTGGTGCGTGCATGCCAGGGAAGGACGCCCATGTCGAGGATCCCTCGTCCACGGACCTTCACATTCTGGACACCTGTTGTTTCAACCAGGGTCTTGTAGACCTTGTTGCCTTTCCAGTTTTTTTCCTGCACAGGCTTTTCATCCTGCGGGATCACCGGTCTGAGAATTGCCCCTCCGGCAATATAGACTGTCTGGTTGCTCTTGGGACGAAGTGTAGTTATTTCATGTACGCCAGGCCCGAAGTAGATTACATCCGGATCATCCGTCCTGGGCACATCCGTTTCAAGTGGATTTGCGAAAAGATGGAGAGCACGTTCATAATTTCCGTTGATTTCGACAGTTAGATTGGCAGGCTTTGAAAGAATAAACTCGCAACGATTGTCTTTCAGTTCATGCTTGATTCCAGATGATGAAGGAAGGATTTTCACCGAGTCAGCCTCATGCAGGGATGATATTTTCACTCTCACTGCTCCACTGAAGTCGAAATATGCGAAGGATGCCGGGCCTCCATGCAAAGCTGGAACAGCATACACAAAGACACTCTTCCCATCTACCTCGACATCATAATCTTGCGAACATTTCTCGCCAGCCGGGGCAGGATATGTTATAAGTCTTGATTCCATATTTTCCGCGCTGTATACGGTCCCTGCCAATGCAAATACCGGCATGAACAATCTTCCGATGTTTTCCATCTAATAATATTCCTTAAAAATTACCTATCTTATCAAAACAAAAATTCCAGTTTGTGATGTTGCCTGGATTGGTCAGATAATCCTGCCCTGCCAGGCTTGCATTGTATGATATATCTGATTCCGGATCTGCACATCCCTTTGCCGATCCATCTCCTACAAGTCCATTGTAATATTTATGGCCGTGATTGACTTGCGCAGCAGGCCATGCAGACCCCTCATTCCAGGTTTTAAGCGCATCGACTAGGACAGTATTCTTATAGAGAGTTTCAAATTTCTTAGCAGTCGTAATCTTGTAGGCGACAGTATTTAAACCGATCTCATTTACCTGGTGATAGGAATTGTAGGTTCCCTGTTGCGCAATGTTCACATTCGGCTTCCTCACATCCGCCCATGTTGCAGACGGGCAGAACATCACAGCGTAGTTGCCTGCGAAATAACCCTCGCCGTATAGGACTCCAATCCCGGTGTATCCTGCAAAAACCACTTTGGAGTTCCATTCGGGCCAATTATGCAGCTTTACCATTCCCAGGCCGTATCCGCTCCAGTCTGTGGCATAGGAACTCATTGAAATGCCAATCTGCTTCATGTTGCTCAGGCAGACGGTCCTCTTGGCCTGCTCCTTCGCATTCTTGAGCGCCGGCAAAAGAAGAGAAGCGAGGATTGCGATTATCGCAATCACCACCAGCAGTTCAATCAATGTGAACTGCCTCATTAGACAGGTTCCACACCTTCTATTATTTTTTCCCATCCTTCACCTCCAATGTCGATTCCCTTACAATAAGTTCCGGAGAAACCAACAGCTGGTAAGTCTTTTCTTTCCCCCCGTTGAACTTCCTGTCAATTATATCAATGCTCATTCTAGCAATCTTCTCTATATCCTGCCTTACCGTTGTCAGGGACGGATGGAAGAACTCCGAGAATACCATGTCATCATATCCTATGACGCTCACGTCCTGGGGAATATTAATCTTGAGGTCGTGCAGGGCCTTCATGGCGCCAAGTGCGCACGGATCGCTGACGCAGAATATCCCGTTGAAACTGACACCATTTTTCTTTACATATGATGTCAAAGCCTCGTATGCCTTCTTCGATGAGAACTCTCCAATTTCGGTATTTGCATTTATTATGATGGGTTCATCAAAACCATAAAGCCTCATCTGCCTGCTGAAGGAAGTTGCCCTGTCCATTACTGTCGAGACTTCCGGTTCGGCAACGAGCACTGCGGTCTTTTTACAGCTGATCTTCCTGAAATGCTCGGCGGCAAGAGCCCCTCCCGCAAGATTGTCTGTGCAGACGCAGTCAAAATCAAGACCGTTGAAATACCTGTCTACTACGACCATGGGGCATTCCAGCTTGCTGAACTCGTTGAGCATCTCCATCTTCAGCTGGATTCCAGGGGGAATGATGATGATACCATCGTATTTGGCATTTCCAGGAATCCATCTGTCTATCGGTTCGAAGACATTGTATCTTGTGATCGCAGGAGTGCAGCTCCCCTCTCTTGTAATATTGAGGAAGCTGTTGACAAACGAGTCGAAGAAAGGGGAAGGATGCATGGGAAGGGCAAGCAGGATTTTCTTCTGAACTGGAATTTTTACGCCCCTCTTCCCGTCTGACTTGAATATGCCTCTTCCCGTATGCCGCGAAATGAGGTTCTCCTCCTCAAGCCTGTCAAGCACCTTCTGGATTGTTATCTGCGCAGCCTCGTGCTCGGACATGAGATCGCGGACGCGGGGCAGCCTCGTTCCAGAAGGAAGAGAACGTATCTCAGCTTTAATGACATCGTATATCTCTTCAAATTTGAATTTCATCGCAGCCTCCGGCAAATGCTATATTTTAATTGTCTTTATCATTATATCGCTGTTCGTACTGTCATATTCCGTGTTAGAATTCGGTGAAACGCAGAAGTCCACAATTGAGCCTTCCCTGATCTCCGTATCCAGCTTCATGTCCACCGACATCGGGCTGCCTCCGCCTATCTTCTGCCTGAATATCTCCTTCCCGTCCTGTAGGATGACAAATTCCACACCATCCCCTTTTTCATCCTCCCTGTAGCACCTTCCGCTTATCTGTACCTTTCCGGCATATCCGCTCTTCCAGCGCCGGACCGCCCATATCTGCTTTCCATCCGCAATCTCCGGATGCGCGCCGCCACCTCCGAGACTCAGGAACTTGTACGGCCCTGCCCAGTTCTCGCCCCACATGGTCTCTACGACATTCATCTCCTTGAACTCATACTTCCCTTCCCTGGATTGCTCCGGAGAAATTTCAAAATACCCGTAATTCCAGTTGTTGAATCCCTGCTCCTTGCCGTAGTCGTCAGCAGATGACGCTATGATCTTCTCCTCGGATTCGATCTCCTTCACCTTCTGGATTGGGCCCCTGATGAAGAAGGGCTCGTTGCCAAGATCAACCAGAATCTTCCCGGAATCAGGAGCCAGGGATTTTTCCTCTCCCATCAGATTGGTGGAAACAACAGGCCCTGACGCTTCGACTTCTATCCTGCTCGGATAGGTGCCCCAGCATACAAGTATATCCTCGTCCGCGCTTTTCCTGAAACGGATCACATAAGCCCTGGTATATTTCCCGAACGCTTCCCTTCCCATGCATTTCGAATCGTGGATCTGCTTCACAAGGTTCGCATAAGCCACATAAGCAGGCGCTACTGCCAATTTCCCCATCGGATCCTTTTCACCCCTGAGCAGCCCCATAGTGGTGAAAACATCATGATCCGCAGCAAGATACCAGTATATCTTTTCGACATCCTCCGA
>MHBI01000103.1 GCA_001804815.1 Lentisphaerae bacterium GWF2_50_93 | reverse complement strand
ATTTTTGATTTAATGCCTTTATTTGCCTGTTTATTATATGCTTAGTATTGTATATAAACATATTAAGTGGGAACGTCCCTAAAATGCAAGTGTCTTGACACCGCTTTTAAATTTAGCGGAGCGAAGATAAGATGGCTACGCCATGATCCAAAGCGGCGTCAAGCCGCCGCAGTCCAAAGTCAGGCCGGAGCGCCTGACATAGAGATAAGAATAAGACAAGAGACAATTTCCTAACCATGCCCCTGCATCCAATCGCCGCTCCGCACGGTGACTTAGGGTGCCGGACTAATGTGATAGATTTTCAAATGATGGCATGAAATTCCGATATCCCAATATTATATTCCTCATAAATGAAAAAAACTGCAAATATTGAAATCCGACTCATCCGCAAGGCCAATCGCGAGGATATCATACGCCTTTACAAGGATGCCGGATGGTGGAAACCTGAATTCTCACGGAATTCTTCTTTCATAGACAGCATTGTCAAAGACAGCTACTGCTTTGCCGTCGCATTCCATAATAAGGATCTGATAGGAATGGGACGTGGAATTTCCGACGGATGCAGCGATGCATACATCCAGGACGTCGTTGTCCTAAAAAAATTCCGCGGGCACGGGATAGGCGCTGAAATAATCAAGAAAATAATCTCGCATCTTCACTCGAACAATATCGACTGGATCGGTCTCGTCGCCCAGCCTGGGACGGAGAAATTCTACAAGGAACTGGGATTCCGCAGGATGAAAAAACACATCCCCATGCTGCTGGAGCAGTAAAAAGCCATGCCCATGGAATGGTTTGTCAAGATTCAGGCTGAAGCCTGTACTCCAAACGCATTGATCCTTACAGCAACAGTCAATTGCGACACTCACCCGTTTGGAGTCCAGCCTTTAGGCTGAATGAATTCAATAAGCGAAAGGAGAATCTCGAAGGAGTCTATAATGCAGGAGCAGGCGTTTCAGGCTTATCCTTGAAAAGCGCATCGATCTGGGCGGTGAGATTTTCCGTGAAATTCATTTCCTTCATGACGATCTGGGCGCAGCGCGGCTGGAGGAAGGCCAGCTCCTCGTCCTTAATATTCTTGGCGGTGTCGATGATTACAGGAATTCTCTTTATCTCCTCCGGTTGGGCGTCCTTCCATTCGAGGAATGCAAAACCGCTCTCCTTGGGCATCATGAGGTCAAGGACGATGACATCCACAGGACCATTTTTGGCTAGCATGTTCCTGCCGTCCGGCGACGACAGGGCGACAGTCACTTCATAGCCCTTTCTGGACAGAAGCATCTGCACCAGTCTCAGCAGGGTGTATTCATCATCGATTACGAGTACTTTACGTTTTGACAATTCGGCTCCTGAAATAAAGTTTCAATAATATATCATGAATTCAATCATTTTCATTTAAAGGTGCAGATGATTTACTTTTATACAGAATATGCTAATTTTAGAAATCATTTTCAGGATACAATCAAAGAGCACGGCAACAGAGTGCCGTGGCTACAGTAAATCCATAGTTGCAGCCGCGTCACTCTGCTGACGCGCTTCTTTCCAAAATAATATTATCCAACAGGAGAGTTTGATGATTTTCGACACATTGAAGAACGGCTCAATCTATTTACCGGTGCATCCTGAGTTCAAACATGTATTCAGGTTCCTTTCACGCAAGGACCTTTCAAAGCTTGCATTGGGCAGGCATGAGATCGGCAGGAATGGGACGTTCGCCATCGTCCAGGAATACCTGACAAAGGACGAATCAGAGGGGTTCATCGAATGCCACCGGAAGTATATAGACGTCCAGTATGTGTCAAGCGGCATCGAGAAGTCCGGTATAACTGCGAAATCCGCATGCACTGAAGCAACGAAATATGACAAGGAGAAGGATTTCCAGAAACTCAAGGGCAGGACAGATTTCATCACGTTGAACCCGTCGGTGTTCGCAATCTTCTTCCCCGATGACGGGCACATGCCCTGCATCACCGCCGGCAAAAGGAAATCAAAGGTCAGAAAGATCGTATTCAAAATCCCATGCTGAGAAGGCCGTCCCTACTCAAAACGCGCAAACATGCGCTGGAATATTTGAAAATCCTAGTTTCGGGCGTTTATTCTTGAAGACAACAATCAAAGGGGTATAACGATGAGATTTATTCTGACTGCAATAATGGCGATATTCATTTCCGGCTGCGTTTCGCAGAAGAATCCTGAAATTGCGGCATTGATAAACAAGAAGGAGATAAGGGTCGGCGTCGAGGCGAACTTCAAGCCTCTTATCTTCAAGGACGGCAAGCACCTCATAGGCATAGAGCCTGAACTCGCGCTGAGGGTCGGAAAAATAGCCGGCGCAAAGATCGTATTTTATGAATGCCCGTGGAATGACCTCATCCCCGCACTGGAAGCAGGCAGGATCGACGTTATCATGTCGGGAATGACGATCACGCCGGAACGCGCGAAGAAAGTTGATTTCACGACGCCATATATAAGGGTCGGACAGATGGCGCTCATGCGGACCAACGACATTGGCGACTTTTCCTCCGCAGATAAAATAATCAATACCAGCAGGAAGATCGGATTCATTCAAGGTACGACAGGAGATTACTTTGTCAAGGCAAAATGTCCGAAGTCTGAAAAACTCCCTTTCAAGGAAACTACGGATGGAATGAAAGCTCTTTCCAACAAAATGATTGATGTGTTCATCATAGACGCACCCGTAGTATGGGAAATGTCGAACCCGAAACTTACCCCCCTTATGGAACCTCTCACTGAAGAATATCTCGGATGGGCTGTCAGGAAGAACGACAAGGCAATGCTCGACGGCTTGAACAAATGCATGGAACAGATGAAAAACGAAGGCACGCTTCAGGCAATCAAGAAGAAATGGATCCCGGAGCTCCTCTGGAACTTATGAATTACTTATCGAATTCCTTGTCGGAGACCTCGAGGTTGAGCATATAGTCGGTAACCCTCATCAGTTCCTTCGTGCCATCATTGTTGATGTCCATCTCCGTCTCGGAAGGAATCATGACTCCTTTTAGAAGCGCATATTTCTTGATATCGGCTATATATGGGGCTCCGGCCTTGACAGTTACAAGCTTCCTCACTAGATAATCGCTTTTGCTGACATACCGGGCCATCGGCTCAAGTTCCTTTGTCTTAGGATAGCAGATGAGGACATAGCACTGGGAATCCCCAACCTTGTCTTCGCCGGCGAATTCCACCTTTTCAAAGACATCCAATATGGTGCCCTTCGAAGAACTCAATTCATCAAGAAGCTTGAGCCGGTCAAATTCCAGGCCTGTGATCTCGGTCCTCTCACCCTTGTCGGAAGTGCTCCAGCACTTGACCCCATTGCAGACTATTTTCTGCAGGACCCTGTTGTCCAATGACATCACAGTCCTGAACTTATTCGGAGACTTGTAAAGGACTTCATATGTCACGCTCTTGTCGTTAATCATGAGTTCCTGCCGCATGTAATATGATTTGCTCTGCCTGTATATGCCGTTCGGATCGACGGCATTCACCATTTTCGCTGCAAGTTCCTGGATCTGGATGTCGGGGACATAATTCTTGTCAACGACAGGAATAACGCTCTGGCAGCCGGCGATAAAAACAATAGTAAAGACTAAAAGCAAGATATTTCTCATTGTTGTAGCATCCTTTGTTTCAATTAGAATATACCATGTCATGGCACCTCGCAACTCTGAAGCATCAGTTTCCCTGCCGAAGTACAAAAATCCCTCTGCCTTCTCCCTGAACTTTCTTCAATCGCACCGGACAGGTCATGAATCCTTGAGACAGCTTTCCTGTCAGGCTGGAGTTCTATTAGAAAAATCCTTGAAAAGGAAAATTTCCCTGAATCATCCGATCCATGGCTTGTGAGGAGAATCATATTGTCACTGGCCCACTCGACATAGCTGTGCGCAACTCTCGCAACCCCCTTGAATCTATCATCATACTTCACGTAGTCTGCCGGCTCGGTTGAGAGGTTGACTTCGGAAGGCCGCCCCCACCCCTCGCCTTCGCGGCTTATGATTGCAAGCTTCCCGTTCCGGGAGACCGTGCAGGCGATTGATTTGCCATCTGGACTGACCGATGCATGGCCGAAGCCAGCATTGGGCGTAAGCTTTTCAAAACCTGAACCGTCAATGGAAATGATCCCCAGCGCGGCCCCGGAATTCTTATTCTCCTTTAAATGAAAAACTACCTTCTTTGCATCCGGAAGGAAAGAAGGGTCTTCGACCTTGTCTCCACCCTGCTTCTTGTCGGCGACCGTAGAAATATCACCAAGGCTCAGGCTGTTTCCGGATCTGTTGAGCGTAGCAACGCAAATCCTGTTTTCGTCCCTGCCGGACATTGAGAACACGAGCGAACGGCCATCCTTTGATACAGATGGAAATCTCGCATTTCCCTGCAGGAGCTTGTCCGTTCCATCCTTTAAAACGATGTATCTAATCTCATTTACTGCCGGTCCTCTGCCCCTTGGGACCGTTCGGTTGTAGATCACGAATTCCGAATCTGGCGCAAGTGCTGAGAACCATTCGGCCCCATTGGCGTTTGACACTAGTTTTTTTAAGTTTGATATCGAGTTGCCGCTCAAATCATATGTTGCCGAATAAAGGTCGGCGCCGGTGATATCCTCCCTGTATGCACCGCCCGAAGGACTTTCTAAATTCGAAGAAAACACAAAAAACAATTTCCCTGGAACTGATAAAGCACCGGACTTGGAGGAAACATCTTTCTCCTGCCCGGATTTCAGCCTTGCGGTTTTCACTGTCCAGAGCTGTCCCTTGGTATAGCACAAGGGCTGCCTGGTCCTTGGTTTGAAGATTTGTTCCAGGACATCCGCATAGGGAGGGAATGCATTTGAAGGCGGAACAGTTATGCTGTTCTTCCAGTCGGCACGGGAAAAGCTCATGGCCATGGCATAAAGGAATTCAGCCGGGTTCAATTCATTGACGGCATCCAATGCACTGCTGGAAACCTTCACCGACCCTGGAACGAATCTGTCACCTGTGTTTTTATCAATCCCCGAAAGAAGCAACCTCGCGGACTCAAAGATTCCCCCGCCATCCAGATCCACAGGACTTGAGAGCCTGGATGAACCGTCTTCGAGCAAAGGTCCATACATCTGAGAAATGCTTATGAATTTATTTTCAGGATTTACGCTGTATGCGCCCCCCAATCTCATCATGCCCCTTGCAAGGGCCTCGAATGCGTCGCAAAGGGAAATACGAAGACCGCGGCACTCGATGAAATCCGGCGGTCTGCTCTTCCAGTGTGAAATTATATACTTGGAAATCTCCTCGAGGTCATGAAGGGAGAACTTATCTTCCTTCTCTCCTTCAAACTCCTTTATAAGCGATTCAGGGCTGACCCAGCAGCTTCCTGGATTTGCCGGGAAGAAATCATTGTTGAGATATCTTGCGCTGACTGCGGCATCGTCGGCGTCGATATGGCTGAACCCCATCAGCAGGATGCGGGGTTCGCTGCGGTCAAGCGATTCCAGGACCCTGCGGACACCGCCAATCTTTCCGCCGCATTCACCGCCAAGCCTTTCATTAGCACCCTTGCAGGTCAGGCGTCCCATGAACCAGAATGCGCCGGTCTTGTCTCCGGCAATCCCCATCGCCTTCTCTTCCAGGTCCTGGATCCGGAAAATTCTCAGGGCATGTGCGGCGGTCGGCATTGCCGGCTGGTCAAAGGAGAAAGTGCTCATCTTCCTGAAGGCATAGCCTTCCGGCGCGCTTTCCAGGGCATGGCTGGGCATCATTGAAACATCGCGTCCGAAAGTTTTCTGGACAAGTGCAAGCCCGCCGAGTTTCGAATTGTCATGAGTGGCAGGCTCCTTTCGCTCGAGCATCCGTGTCTTCTCGTCAATCCTCCAGGGCAGATGATGT
The DNA here is from genome assembly GCA_001804815.1 of Lentisphaerae bacterium GWF2_50_93. Taxonomy (GTDB): domain Bacteria; phylum Verrucomicrobiota; class Lentisphaeria; order Victivallales; family GWF2-50-93; genus GWF2-50-93. Next base: position 4,626 of record MHBI01000103.1, on the reverse strand, counting down.
GTATAGCGGTCGATCACCTGCTGGACAGCTTCATCCCAGGTTTTGCCGGTATTCAGCGAGACCTGTCCATTGTATCCCTGCGCCTCCTTCAAATCATAGGCTTCAACGGCGAGATCGCACGGGACAGGATATGGCCCATGAGTCTCCTCTCCGTGATATCCAAGAGGAAGCTTCCACTCATTTATGTCCTTGAAAATGGCGGGGTCCTCCCTGGCAAGGCGTTCAACAAGGATGCCGTCAAAGAATAAAACCCCCGGAATATTCAATTCATGGAATACGGCTGCCGTCTTTCTGACTTCCGCCGCCGTTGCATAATAACCTCCGGGACCGGCGTAATGATGCGTGAACGGCAGAATGAAGACTGGTTTCTTTTCAGACGCACTGAGTTGTTTTTCCGGCTGCAGTTTTTTATTTATCTGGACATTCCCCGTCTGCGCCTTAAGGAGCTTAACCGCGTTGTCCAGGAATTCCCGGGCTTCATCCAGCCTGCCTGAACGGGCGGCGCCTCTTGACTTGGACTGCATCTTCTCCGCCTCGGAAGTATCCTTGCCCATATCCCTGGCGGTTTTTAAAAGCTGGTTGAACTCCTGGAGCCTGGCCTGGGGTGAATCGGATTTCTGCTGCGCTTGCAGGCCGGCGAAAAGCATGAAGAGTAAAATGGACAGAAGGAAACGGGTTTTCATAAAGCCTCCCGGTATTATTGCCGATAACCTACTGCATATATGGGAAATCAGCAAAAACAATTAACTTTCAATACGGGTAATCTACCAACCTGAAACATGAAACTCTACATCAAAAGCCGGAATATGGACTTTATTTTTAGGATTCTATCACTAGATTATAGCCCAAATTCAGAGACAACCACAGAACCGGACAAGGACAATGGCTATAAACTGTTTCAATGAACTGAAGGAACGAAATTTCATCTATCAGACGACCGACGATGAAAATATTCCGGCAATTCTCGACAAGGGCGGGAACATATTCTACATCGGATTTGATCCTACTGCCGACAGCCTGCATGTCGGACATCTCCTGCCCGTGATGGCGATGAGGCACCTGCAGGCGTACGGAAATATCCCGATCGTCCTCGTGGGCGGAGCAACCGCGCTTGTCGGAGATCCATCAGGCAAGCAGGAGTCGCGCCCGATCATGTCAAAGGAGAAAGTCGCTGAAAACGCCCTGGCGATCAAAGGCCAGCTGGCACATTTCATCGACACCAGCAACGCGATCTTCGTGAACAACGCGGACTGGTTCGGCAGCATGCTCTACATAGATTTCCTCAGGGATGTCGGACACCGGTTCAGCGTGAACAAGATGCTTACGGCCGAATCCGTGAAGCTCAGGCTGGAAACCGGGCTTTCATTCCTCGAGTTCAACTACATGCTTCTTCAGGCATATGACTTCTACATCCTCAACAGGGATCACAAATGCACCTTCCAGCTGGGCGGACAGGACCAGTGGGGGAACATTGTCGCCGGGACTGATCTTGTCAGGAGAATGTCATCCAATGAAGTCCATGGCATAACAATGCCACTGCTCACGAACGACAAGGGCGAGAAGTTCGGCAAGACGGTTGCCGGCGCAGTCTGGCTCGATGCGAAGAGGACTTCGATATTCGACTACTACCAGTTCTGGAGGAACGCCGACGACGGCGAAGTCGGGAAGCTCCTCAAGTATTTCACGGTTCTTCCTGTCGAGGAAATAAACCGTCTCAGTTCGCTCCAGGCGCCGGCGATAAACCGGGCGAAGGAGATACTTGCTTTTGAGGCGACAAAGCTCGCGCACGGGCAGGAAGAGGCGACCAAGGCTTATCTTGCCGCGTGCTCGAAGTTCGGTTTTTCCGATCCCAAAGGGGAAATTGAGACTTCAAGTTCCATAAGAAGCATTTCTGCCGACCCCGGCTCCATCGCCGATCTGCCGACATACAAGGTTCCGGCTGCGAATTTCGCAGGCGAAGGAATGTGGATAGTGAAGCTCATGACTGAGTCCGGGCTCTGCATTTCGAGCAGCGAGGCAAGAAGGCTTATCAAGGGTGGCGGGGCATATGTGAATGAAAACCGCATAGGCGATGAGAAGGCAATGGTCAAAAACGAAGACTTCTCCGGCAATGCGCTCATCCTCAAGGCAGGCAAGAAGAACGTCAGAAGAATCGTCCTTGAAGAATAAAACAAAATTCCCGGCGGATAATCCATAGAGCTGCAAATTCCTTTTGACATTTGCCGGATTTCTTGTTTTTTACACACGATTTGCCCAGTCAGAAAAACCTCTCCAGGATCTGGAAATGAACGACGCCAGTTTGATTTCCAGGTATTGGAAAGATATGTTAATAGATGAGCAGTGATAAAAAAATATTGGACATGTTATTACGTGGTGCTTCGGATGCCAACATACCTTTCAATGGATTGCGTCGTCTGTTAATAAAGATAGGATTTCAGGAGAGGATCAAGGGAAGCCACCATATTTATTCAATGACAGGGGTTGAAGAAATAATAAACATTCAATCTGAAGGATCAAAAGCCAAACCATATCAGGTAAAACAAATTAGAAACATTATCTTGAAATACAGGTTTTATCTCAAGGAGAGCAAATAGAATGTCAAAATATGAAATAATCATCTATTGGAGCAAGGACGACAATGCGTTTGTTGCTGAAGTTCCAGAACTTCCTGGATGCATGGCCGACGGCAAAACCTACTTTGAGGCACTTAAAAATGCCGAAATCATAATTAAGGAATGGATCGAGACTTCTGAAGAACTCGGCAGGCCAGTTCCTCAACCTAAAGGACGTTTGATGTACGCTTGACCTATTTCCTATTAATTCTCTATGCTTAAGTTCGCATATCCGGGCAGTTCCGCCATCCATTCTTTAAATGTACATTTCAAACGCACCTTGAAAACTAATGGAAATACTTGCAACAGTCACAAGGAATAACTGTCTTGCGGATTTCGCAAAGCGCGTCATGTCTGAATTCGTATCCTTCCCCTGCCCCGGATGCCTTTTGAACATGCCTGAGGGCAGTTCAGGGCTATGCGCGGAATGCCATGGGAGGATTCCCACGGTGAAAAATCCCGTATGTCCGGGATGCGGTGCGGAGAACGACGGGATATTCGAAGTCTGCGGGAAATGCCTCAAGGAGGAGAAGCGGAGCTGGAAAAGAGCTGTTTCACTGATGAGGATGGAGGATTACGGGCGGGAACTTCTCCACAGGTTCAAATACAAGAACGACACTTCGCTGGCGAGGCCCTTCGGGATGATGGCTGCTGAAATACTGAGGAGGTCGGAAATAAAGCCGGATCTCATCGTCCCCGTCCCTCTGCACTGGACGAGGAGCTTTACCAGGGGATATAACCAGACGGCGCTGGTCTCCCATATAATTTCTTCGGAAACGGGCATTCCGATGAAAAAAATCCTGAAGAGGGTGAAAAGGACGCCAAAACAGGCGAATCTGAGCGGAGTTGAGCGCAGAAAGAATCTTAAAGGAGCTTTTTCTGCAACTTGTGATGAGATTTGCAGAAACCGCGTTATATTACTGGTTGATGATGTTCTGACCACCGGGTCGACCCTTTCATCCGCGTCATCAGTAATGTTGGAGAGCGGGGCGAAGGAAATAAATATTCTTATTTTGGCAAGAGGTTAATTACTTATGGGTTTATTTGGAAAGTCTAAATCGGCTAAGCTTGGAACCTTGAAGAAAAAGGAAATACCGCACGGGATATGGGACAAATGCAGGGACTGCAACGAGATCGTCTTCAAGAAACAGCTTGAGGAAAATCTGAACGTATGTCCGACATGCGCCTTCCACCACCCCATGAACGCCCCGGCAAGGATAGGGCTTCTGACCGATCCGGACACATTCTCCGAGATTGACTCCACAATGAGATCGGTCGACACGCTGAAATTCGAAGGTGTCGCATCATACACCGAAAAACTGCAGCAGAACATTGAAAAGACCGGCATGAACGACGCAATCGTATGCGGTACTGCAAAGCTCAATGGAAAAGACTATGCGCTGGGCGTAATGGATTTCCGCTTCCTCGGCGCGAGCATGGGCTCAGTCGTCGGAGAGAAAGTCACAAGGATCACCGAACTCGCCACCGAAAAGAAGCTCCCACTGGTGATTGCCACAGCCAGCGGCGGCGCCAGGATGTATGAAGGAATGCTGAGCCTGATGCAGATGGCCAAGACCAGCGGCGCCCTGGCAAGACATGCCGAGGCGAATCTTCCCTACATCGTAATAATGACCCATCCGACCACGGCGGGCGTGACTGCGAGTTTCGCATCGCTGGGAGACATCATAATCGCCGAGCCCAAGGCCCTCATAGGCTTCGCCGGTCCGAGAGTCATCAAGGACACGACGCAGGCAAAACTCCCGGAAGGCTTCCAGTCTTCTGAATTCCTCATGAAGAAAGGGATGATCGACAGGATCGTGGAGAGGAAGAACCTCCGCCATGAACTCTCCCTCCTCCTGGAGTATTTCGCGAAGGCGGGGTAATGCGTCAGTCTTTATCGTATTTCCAATAAGACAGCCTAAAGGCTGGACTCCAAATTTTGATAGGGGTAGGGAAAGCGCATTGATTTGCGCTTCCCCTCCCTCCGAACCGGACTGGCGGATTTCCCGCATCC
>MHBI01000102.1 GCA_001804815.1 Lentisphaerae bacterium GWF2_50_93 | reverse complement strand
TTCAGTCTGTACGACTCCGCTAAGGCGATGCTGAAGCATCGTTGTGCGGAGGCGGACGGGCTGAACGCCGAAAGACCCACGCCGTAATGCGGTTATGCCTCTTTTTGCGCGGCCTTCGTCTTGGCCGGAACCGACGATACTTCAGTATCGCCTTGTTCCATCCAAGCCAAATCCGCATCAAAAACAGACATGATTTTATTCGGCATATTTGCGATACATGACACTAGTTTGAACCCGCAGAAGCGCCCTCCATGGATGTTTCCTGTGGCATTATATATTTCCAGTGTCCGATAAGCTATGAGGACAAACCCTATCGGCGCATGGGTTAAAACCCTATCGCTGGAAAATTGCGGGGCCTGCCGGCGTGCGGCAGAAATGCGCAGAGGAAAATAAAGGGAACCTCTAAATGCAATATCCAGGAGAACCTGTCTCCCTTCGGGTTGCGGTTCTTTTTGGCTCAAAGAATAATATCCCTGCCCCATGTCTGAAAGATATTCTTCTCCAGAAAAAAACGGGGAGGGATTTCTCCCTCCCCGGCTGTCAAGGTTATTATTATGTTTAAGGTGTCACAGCATTGGATGCCACTGATGCGGCTCCAGTACCGATGGCATTTGTCGCATTTACCGTGAATGTATATGGCGTACCCGTCGTCAGTCCATTCACAGTTATCGGACTTGCCTTAGCCGTTGATGTTATGCCTCCAGGATTTGACGTCACCGTGTACGAGGTGATCACGCTGCCACCGTTGCTCGTGGGTGCGGTGAACGGAACTCTGACCTGGGTGGAGCTGAGCCTTACGGCCTTACCGATCTTCGGCGCTCCGGGCAAGGTTGCCGGAGTAACTTTGACGGAAGCTGCCGATGCAGGGCCTGTGCCGATCGAAGTGGTCGCCTTTACAGTGAATGTATAGGCTGTTCCGTTCGTAAGACCGTTGACAACAAGCGGACTTGCCGCTCCGGTTGCGGTCTTGCCGCCAGGAGACGAAGTCACAGTGTATGAGGTTATCGCACTTCCTCCGTTGGATGCAGGCGCAGTGAAGCTGACGGTCGCCAGAGCATTTCCTGCTGCTGCGCTGACTGCAGTCGGGGCCCCGGGCAACGTCACAGGCGTAACAGCTGTGGTCGAAGCGGATGCCGCGCCGGTTCCAACCGCGTTGTTGGCTGTCACCGAGAACGTATAAGCCGTACCATTTGTCAGTCCGGTCACAATTATAGGACTTGTCGTCTTAGAGGCAGTCAAGCCTCCTGGAGCCGATGTCACAGTATAGGATGTGATCGCAGTTCCACCATTGGATGCAAGAGGAACTGGGATGAAACTGACAGTTGCCTGCCCATTTCCAGCCACTGCAGTACCGATTGTCGGCGCAGCAGGTACTGTTGCTGGAACTACGGCCGCTGAATACGCCGAAACTGCTCCGGTTCCAACCCCGTTAGTCGCCTTGACATTGAATCTGTAAGATGTCCCGTTCTTGAGTCCGGGAACAACTATCGGGCTGGCGGCTCCGCCTACAGTTATTCCACCTGGATTCGAAGTCACAGTATAACCTGTGATCGCGCTGCCGTTGGCAAGAGGAGCCGTGAAACTGACAGTCGCCTGAGCATTACCCCTGACGGCCTTAGCCGCCGTAGGTGCTCCTGGGACGGCGGCAGTAGGAGTTACTGCGCCGGAAGCTGCTGATGCAGCGCCAGTACCGAGCGCATTCGTCGCAGTTACTGTAAAGGTATAAGGAGTTCCTCCTGTCAAACCTGTTACAATAATCGGACTTGTTTTCTTTGCAGCTGTAAATCCACCGGGATTTGAAGTAACGGTATACGATGTGATCGGACTGCCTCCGTTTGAAACCGGAGCGGTGAACGCAACTGTAGCCTGTCCAATGCCTGCAGTTATCTTTCCAACTGTAGGTGCACCCGGCAATGCCGCGGGCCTTACCGCCAGGGAGCGCGTTGAAGCAGGTCCTGTGCCGACGGCATTCGTCGCCTTGACCGTGAAGGTATATGACGTACCGTTTGTGAGACCGGTTACAACTATCGGGCTTGTCAGACCAGTCGCGATTTTGGATCCTGGGCTCGATGTCACTGTATACGATGTAATCGGTGCGCCTCCATTGTTCGCCGGAGGCGTGAAGCTTACCGTAGCCTGCGCGTTTCCAGCAATGGCGGTAACAGTCCTTGGGGCTGATGGAACCAGCCCAAGAGGAGCGACACTCGAAGCCGATGACGCGGAACCTGTGCCATAAGCATTGGTCGCTGTCACGGTGAAAGTGTAGTTGGTGCCGTAGGCCAGCCCGTTTACTGTAATCGGACTTGACGACTTGCTGACGATCAGACCTCCGGGATTCGCGGTCACATTATACATCGTAATCGCTTTTCCGCCATTGGATGCAGGAGGAGAAAAAGAGATCACTGCCTGCATGTAACCTGCAGTGGCGCCATTCATAACAGGAGCTCCCGGAACTGATCCGGGCGTCGCGCTGGTTGAAGCGGCAGATGCTGGGCCTGTACCTATGGCGCTGGTGGCAGTTGCCGTGAAGGTATATGCCGTACCATTTGTCAAGCCGGTTACGATTATCGGACTTGTCGTACCTGTCTTTGTTATGCCTCCAGGTATGGAAGTTACAGTATAGCTTGTGATCACGCTTCCTCCATCGGATGCAGGAGGAGTGAGATCGACTGTCACCTGCGTGTTTCCTGCCGTTACAGCTCCAATTGTCGGAGCACCAGGAACTGTGGAAGGAATCACGTCGTTGGATGCAACAGAGACCGGACCTGCTCCAAAAATATTATTGGCTGCAACCTGGAACGTATAACTCGTTCCATTCGTCAGTCCGATTACAGTTATCGGACTGGCCGTTCCTGTTCTTATTATGCCGCCAGGAGTTGATGTCACCGTATATGATGTGATGGCCGGGCTGCCGTTGGGAACCGGGGGATTGAAACTGACAGTAGCCTGCGCATTTCCCTTCACCGCAGTCACTGCAGTAGGAGCCCCGGGGACGCCGGCAGGAGTTACCGCGTTGGACGGAGCGGATGCCGCCCCTGTTCCTAATAGATTTGTCGCGCTTACGGTAAATGTATATGGTATGCCGTTTGAAAGTCCAGTAATAGTTATCGGACTTGCTGTCCCTGCCGCCGTGATGCCGCCGGGGCTTGAAGTCACAGTATATGAAGTGATAGCACTGCCACCGCTTGAAGCCGGAGGAATGAATGTCACTGTCGCCTGTGCATTTCCTGCAGTAGCAGTTGCTCCGGTCGGAGCGCCGGGAACCGTTGTAGACAAATTAAGCGTTACAATGTTGGAATCTGGAGAAACTCCTGCAGCATTGAAGGCGATGACCTTGTAGCGGGTAGTTCCAGTAGGATTTGCAGGATCGGCAAACGTGGTCTGGTTGGCAGGTGCCGTGCCTATCATTTCGAAGACACCGGTCGCACCAAGAGCCCTCTCAATCCGGAAACCTACTTCGTTTGCAGGATTGCCAAGAGTGGCTGGATCACTTGCAGGTGTCGGATCCGTCCAGTTGAGGATTGCACTTGTTCCAACTCCTGTGACGGTCAGGTCTGTAGGAGCGGAAGGCAGATCGACGACGACATCAAACGCTATAGGACGCATCATGTCCATCTCCTCGTGGCTCAGGATATGGCAGTGCCACACGTATTCCCAGCCGAAATTGGAGAGGATATTGGTGGTCGGAGGCACAAGATCACCACCTGTATACGGATCAATATTGGCGAACCCTTCTGGAGATCCCGGCGGAGTTGCAGGGCTGAGGTATCGGATGCTTTCACGTATGCCAAAAGGCAGCTTTGGCGCCGTCGCCCTCAGGGCCACAATCGTATCCTCAAGAGGACTTACACGTACTGTCTCCTTCCAGCCCAGTTCGTTGGCATCCGGCAGTCTGATTGCTCCATCCCAGCCAACGCGGTTGATCACCTGCACATCGAACAGATGGAAATGGATCGGGTGCGTGTCCACACCGTTATGTGTGATTTTCCATAGTTGCGTACCATCTCCAAGGGTCGGGGGTCCATCAGTAATCGAGTCGACAACTATTTCGGTTGCTGGGTCAACAAAGCTCTGCAGCACAAAGTTCTGCGTGACTGCACTGGTATTTTGCAGTTCAAGGCCCAATTTGCCGCTCATGCGCCCGTATTCCTTGTCGTAGGCTTCGCCCATCTCATCCTGAATCGCCTTGGGAGCCATAGGATTATTAAGTATGACACCTGTGACCGTCTCAAAACCCAGTGCTGTATCCTGGATTCTCGAGTAGCCCCAGTTCGGCCAGGCAGTCGGAAAAGTTTTTGCATATGTGTCATTATAAGCCGTCTGCCCGACGATGATGGGATTCTGGCCTCTTTCAAACACACCCTGGTATGTGGGCGTAGACTTGAACTCATTATTGAGGTTGGTCATGTTGAAGGAGGAGATAGGGGCAGCCGCTACTTTTATCTGCATGATGGTGCGGATGTTCGGACCGAAACCTATCTGCGGTCCGGTATGGCCGCCGGTATCTGACAGATCCGGAGCACCAGTGTAGTAGTCATAACGTGCATCAAGAGCAGGAAATGCCGCAGGTGCATCATTATAGAGGATCAAGGTCTGTCCCGCAAAAGCGGAGAAATCGACAATCACGTCAGCTCGTTCCGCAGGTGCCAGGAGAAGCGAATGATCAGAAACATTTCCGAAATTGAAGGTGGTCGGATCCAGATTCCATACTATTGGCTGGCTTGGTATTACTGCCGGTGCGGGCAGAAATCCACCCTCGTTTCCTATCTGTATCCATGAAGGACCTGCTGTTGCAGGATCCGGAACTCCGCCTTCCCTGCCATCGGTCGGCCAGGTTGCGGGGAATCCTATAGTGGGGACTGCCGGAACCATCTTCACTTCAGTAAGAGTCCTGCCGTCCGATGAGGCGACAGCCGGATCCGCCTTGTAAAACTGCAGATTGAAGAAGCGGTCGTTGGCTCCGTTCAGAATTCTGAAGCGATAGGGTCTTGGCTCGACAGTATGGGTTGGAAACGCGGTTCCGTTTACCAGTGCTGTGTCGAAGAATGATTCTCCGGGCATGGATGGATTTGGGCAGGCAGGCATTTCTGGCGGTTCCCAGGGCGCATTGATCGGATCGTAGAACGGATTTGGGATGGGAGGATAGAGAACATCTGTCGTAGGAGGCCAGAACCACGGACCATAATGCCAGCGTCCGAATGCATTGGCTCCACCAATGTCATACGGGTTCTGGGCGGGGGAATAGATATGCGGATACCAGAGATCTCCATTCACCGGAGGACGTACGCCATTGCCGTCAACTGCTCCCGTACCCCAGTTCCAGGTCGGATCGGTCACGCGGACCGTACTGGCGTCCACAAAGCTCTTGTCTTGTATTATCAGAGGAAACACATCTGCCGGAATTATTCCACGGGTGACAAGATCCTTTTCAATCGGATCCTGGATGAGATAACCTGCGACCTCGCCGGCATATACGTTGAGACGGGTTATACCATATGAGTGGTCATGGTAGAACAACAGGCGTCCACTCTGCTGATTGGTATAATAATATGTCTGCGATCCCGCTCCGGGATCAGGCATGTCCGGCACGTTCTGCATGCTGACACCAGTAGGATAGGAAGTGTTCTCGCCGGCAGGAGTAATCCACTGATGGGGTGTTCCGTCGCTTATCCACGGGGTCTTTCCTCCGTGAAGATGAAGAACGGCGCGGTTCTGAGTGTATTCCGTCCCCAGGGGGCCCATTCCGGCACCCATGACCGACTTGTCAACTGGAAGAAAGAGTTCTCCAGGAGTGCCGGTGGAAAGTTCGTTGGTGAATTTTATACGGACTGGACGGTTCTTCTGAGCGACAATCATCGCTCCAAGATAATGTATCGGATCCGGATTGATGGTGTTTTGACCGCCAGCATCAGTACCCTTGTTGGTCTGCACATATCCCCTGAGTCTTGTAGGATCCAGATCGGTATGAAGTTTCTGGCTGAACTCGCGGACCGATATCTCATAGTAGTCTGAACCAGGATATGTGATGGTGTCGGGGTTGGCTACGGAAATATATTGGCCGATAAGGTTTTCCCCCGCGACTCCAACACCTGGCAATTTATCAATGAATTTACGGATGGCAGGACTGAATGCCCAGTTCGCGACTCCGAAATAATCCGGCGCGCCTCCTGGTGCGGCAGGAATTTTCAAAGGCCCGGGAGGGGCTTTGAGGGGTGCGGCAGGAGCCTTGAGGGGCACGGTTGAACTCTTTTCCACGCTGACGGGCTGCAGGCTTTCCTTGAGGGCCTTCATCCGTTCAGCAGCAGCTTCCCTCTGCGCCTGCGTCACCCTTTTTGCTGCAATTGCATTGCCATCGCGTCTTCCGGAAGCATCGACAGTTCCCTGCGCAAAGGATGATCCAGTTCCCCAGCCCACAGCAACTGCCACTGCAAGCCCTGCGATTGTTAGAATTCTACGCGTGTTCATTTTTCCTTCTCCTTGGATATGTTTATTCGTTGTCTTAATATTTTTACAAACTGAAATCAAATTCCAATTATCCTTCACGGCTTCGCCTCCATCGTCCTAATACGATTGTCGTTTTTCTGCCTTATTGCCTTATTATATGTCGTTGGCACTTCATCCTCAATAGGTATAAACCCCACCTTGACATGGGTGATAACCCCACCATTACAGTCTTCACGCCGCCCCGCCTTTCTTGAAAAAATAACTGACGATCTGATCAAGCTTCCCGCCAAGCTCCTCATGCCTATCCTGGGCCTGCGAGGCCAGGTAGGCGCACAGCTTCCTGTCTTCGACCTTGATGTGGTTCATGAACCAGTTGACAATCAGGTAATTCAATTTTATAACCACCTCATGCTGGGAGACACTTGTTCTGAGGGTCAACTCCATGGCCTTTATCTCCTCGCGGAACGAATCATGTATGTTCTTGTGCATTGCGTAGAACGGATATCCGTATGCGATCATCGCGGACTCCTCCACGCTGAAATGCTCGCCGACGTAATACCGGAGGAAGGAAAACGCCTTCACCAGCGTCTGGCTGTCATCGGCTTTCAGCGAACTGTCAAGAAGGCTGTTGACAAGCCTGATGAACTCCTTGTGCTGGCTGTCTATCAGCTGTATGCCTGTGTCCAGGTCATTCTTCCATGTTATTCTCTCTTGTTCCATATTTAGCATTCTTCATGTTTAATTATTTTTTCTTCCTGTTTTATTATTACACAGGTTCCTTTTTTCCACAATTGGGGAGAACCCTATTTCAAATGGGGTGAAACCCTACCATGAGTATTTAATGATTTAATGATTTGGTGATTTAATGATTTGGTGATTTGGACGTTTGAGAGGTTGAGAGGTTGCATCAGGGTTGGAGGAAGGAATGTCGAATGTTCCTCCTCTCTCGCCGCCGGTAGGGTTTCCCCCTATATGCAGGTAGGGTTTTCCCCCATCGCAAGCAGGTGGCTCGAATCCTATATTCACAGACCAACAATTACATTTATGGAGACTGACATGAAAACACTATTGCTTTCCTTGGCCGCGTTCATTTTCGTTTCAATGCCCTTGCTTGCTGACGAGAAGACGGATTTTGAAACTAATAAAAAGGCGGCTGAACAAGGGAATGCAGAAGCGCAAATGGCGGTTGGCGAATCTTATTTCAATGGAAAGGGCGTAGCCAAGGATCAAAAACAAGCTGTTGAGTGGTACGCAAAGGCCGCAGGACAGGGGCTGGCAAAGGCGCAATGGTCGCTTTCCATATGTTATTTATTGGGATTAGGCGTGGCAAAGGATGAGAAGAAATGGATGGAATGGCTTATCAAGTCAGCCGATCAGGGATTTGCCCAGGCCCAGACTTCACTTGCTTCATGCTATCTATTGGGCAAAGGGGTGGCCAAGGATGAGAAAAAGGCTGTTGAATTATATCAGAAAGCCGCAGCGCAGGGGAATAAAGAGGCAAAAGAGGAACTGAAGAGACTTGGAAAATGATTGACTATGTCGTTTAGAATTTTGAATTGCATATGAAACGTGAAACCAAAAAAAGAAAGGCGGAATCACATGGAAGAGACAAAAAAGACTGAAATCTACGCGGACGGAATCGGGCAGATCCACTTTGTAGGAGGAATGGTGCGCTACGACTTTATAACGTTGCAGCCGGATCCCAAAGGCAAAGGAGAACCGACTCCTGTATATAATGAAAGAATCATCATGCCTCCCCAGGGCTTCCTCAATGCATTCAACTCGATGCAGCAGCTGATCGACAAGCTTCTCGAGGCAGGCGTGCTCAAACGCAACCAGCCTGAGAACACTTTCGAAGCCAAGGCCGACAAAAAGGACAAGAAATAATTGAGATTCCATCTGCGATGCCGCCGGCACGGGAAACGCATTCAAAAGCCGGAACTGCGCCAGGCGGGCCATCGCATTAAAATCCACGTCCTATGGGCGCGGATTTTTCAATTGCCATGTATTTCGGGGGATTAAGGAAAATCAAACTTGAAATCTAACCACATCGCTTGCTTCATGTTATTTAACGGGCAAGGGAGTAGGCAAGAACGAGAAAAAAGCCACTTGCAATTTACAGGAAAAAGTTAATTATTTCTCATTTGACAAAAGTAATGTTAAACTCAAAAAAAAGGCGGAATCACAATGGAAGAGACAAAAAAGGCTGAAATCTACGCGGACGGAATCGGGCAGATCCACTTTGTAGGAGGAATGGTGCGCTACGACTTTATAACGTTGCAGCCGGATCCCAGAGGCAAAGGAGAACCGACTCCTGTATATAATGAAAGAATTATCATGCCTCCCCAGGGCTTCCTCAACGCATTCAACTCGATGCAGCAGCTGATCGACAAGCTTCTCGAGGCAGGCGTGCTCAAACGCAACCAGCCTGAGAACACTTTCGAAGCCAAGAAAGACAAGAAATAATTGAGATTCCATCTGCGGTGCCGCCGGCACAGGAAACGCTTTCAAAAGCCGGAACTGCGCCAGGCGATACATCGCATTAAAAATCCATGCCCTATGGGTGCGGATTTTTACAGTTGCCATATATTTCGGGGCTTAATTAAAAACACACTTGAAACCTAACCACAAGGATTTCCACATGAAAATCATATTCTTAACCCTTCTGACGGGCGTCTTCCTTGTGAATTCAATTTCCGCAGAGCAGCAATTTGCTGAGAAAGACGAAGATCTGAAAGTTCTGGCCGAGAAGAATCCGGACATGGACGAACTGACGGTTTCCGGAGAAGAAATCACCGACAAGGGAATGCCATGTCTTGCAAAGCTTGGAAAGCTCAGGAGCCTTGCCATTATCGGTACAGGCGTCACCGACGAAGGACTGGAGTCGATTAAGGCTCTCGCAAATATTGAGAGATTAGTCTTGAACACCTCCAATATAACCGACAAGGGGCTGCTGCATCTCAGGAAACTTGATTCTCTCACGTCCCTTGAACTTGAAACAGAAGACGTGACCGATGAAGGTTTGAAGAGCCTGCACCACCTCAAGAGGCTTACTGACCTGGGACTATGCTGCCCAAATGTTGCAGGAGAAGGCATAGGCGGCATGACTCAGCTGGTAAAGCTGCGTCTGGCTGGAGATTCAATCTCTGACAAAGCGCTGCTGGAACTCGGGAAGTTGATAGAGCTACGTGAACTGCAGCTTTCTGGAAAAGAGATTACCGGTCCTGGACTTGGGAGCTTGAAGGATTTGAAGAAACTGGAGTCTCTTTCCTTGTCCGGCATGAGGATTGCAGAGGCTGAACTTGTTCATATCCAGGAGCTGCCCAAACTGACCAGACTTGAATTGGACGGCATGAAATTGACAAATAAAGGATTGGATAATCTTATGCCGATGAAGGGGCTCAGCCACCTGACACTCAAAAACACGCAAGTCACACAGTCTGGAGAAGCCGCCATCAAGAAAGCGATTCCGGGCCTGGTGCTCAGCAACACAGAGATAAGGGCTGTCGATGTCTTCACAAAGGATGGCAGGATTATTGAGTTGAACAGTTACTTCGGGCTCTACATGTCCGACACGCCCTATATTGAAAGAGAGGAATGCAAGGATATTGCAATGATAGAGAATTTAAGGACCAAACTGAAGATTCCGGTCCAAATCCTGATTAACGGGATGAGCAAATACATCTATCCCGGCGGTGGAATGTTCGCCCCCTTGAATGAGCAATTCCATGACGGCACAATACGAGAGGGTGACAATGTTGTGACTTTAAAGGATCTGCCGCCTTCATCCTTGTATTTCGGAGTTGTGGAATTCGAACCAGGGGGCGAGAAGTTCCGGCATTTCATCATAAATACAACTATCATCCCCGAGTCCGGGAAAACCGATAGGGAGTTTGTCTTCACGATCCCATACAAGCCCAGCCCCAAAAAGGATTCACCTTCAAAATAAAACAAGGTAATCCCGCAATTTTTTCTGCTTGCATAAACGGAACGCCGGCAACTTGCCGGATCGATTGAAAACAAACGCCACCAGGCTGGTGGCGTTCCATGAAGAAGGTCTGCGACCGACCTGGGAAAGACTGGGCCGTTACAAAATAGGATGACATACCGAGTTCCTGTGGACTCGGGCGCTTCGACTTGATTCTCCTGCGCAGCAGGATAAGCCTACAGTTCGTGTTTGTTTACAACCTGATGGGTTGTCAGATAGTAGCCGGAGGTCGGAGCATCGCGTAGACCTCCGGATGGCGATTAAAATTAATCCGCACCCTGGAGGGGTGCTAGTGTCATGTATCGCAAATACGCCGAATAAAATTATGTCTATTTTTGATGCGGATTTGGCTTGGATGGAACAAGGCGATATTGAAGTATCGTCGG
>MHBI01000101.1 GCA_001804815.1 Lentisphaerae bacterium GWF2_50_93 | reverse complement strand
TCTGAAGCACAGTTATCAGGACAAGCATTCTGAAATATGCCTCTGAATTATAATACTCTCCGGGATTGCGGCGATACATGGGGAGGCATCGCTCAGTCTCTTTTTTGACTAGTTCAGCCCATTCATCCAGGGTCTTCAGGCATTGCTTAATGTCAAGGTCTTCTGCTCCTGGAAGTCCCTGGGCGCAGAGGAGATTCAATTCTCCAATGCTCCTTGGGGTATCGAAATCAGAACGAGACAGGACAGCAGGGAAACCCTTATTGGCAGTATCTTTCAAGGCTGCCGGCTTGGCAAATGCGCTCTTTGATTTTTCTTGCTCCTTTATAGAGACCTTCCCAACATCCTGACTTGGGCTTGTAGGACTTTTAACCGAGGTATCAACGCTTTTCTTTTTGAGAAGTGGCAGACAGGCAATTACTATGACAGAGGCAATAATAATTGCCCCAAGAACAATAAAGCAGTATCTCCGACGAGAGCTTTTTCTGTTGGAATTTTTATTACGGCTTTTCATGAGGCTTCAAGTTACAACCATCCTTACAATATTCAAATTCCAAGGTTGAAATGCTTATATCAGGGAACTCCAGCAGGGCTTGTCGTGGTCATAGGCCCAGTGGTGCTGGTGATAGGGATAAGGATGAATAGGAAGAAGTGAGGGCGTTCTATCCCCTTCTGTAAATACTACTTCTTGCATTCATTCTTTTTAAATATTAAATCATCTATTATTGTAGACATAGCTTTTACGCGCTCAGTGAATAATTGCGATTCGCTTGTTGAATGTTGCTCCCAAATATCCTTTGCAATACCAGTTTGCTCGCTCCATGCATATAACAGAGATGAACAAAATACCGATACAATTTCAAGATCTTTCAAAAGCTGAACCAAAAATGTGTTCATTAATGCGATATCAGAAGCTGTGGAAAGGTCGTTCCCTGGAATTTCATAGAAATGATGAATTAGCTTATTTCGATTCTCAAGGAAACGTTCCAATGTGGCATCTAAAGAAGCTTCAAAAGCTGCTCTTTTTTTCATTTCTTTAACAAAGAATCCCAAGGTTTTCTTTCTATGAAGTACATCAAGCTGCATTAGTCGCTCATATGTCAAAGGAGTCCCGTCTTGAATTACAAGTTTCAGCAAAGTATTTAGTGTATGCTCGATTGATTGAGTGACTATAACGAGCGTTCCTATTACGACTAATGTTTCTTCTTGGTCTGTCATCTTTGGCTTTATTTGTTATTGTCTTGAATCTCCTTGTGCTGGGCAATATAGCGGACAACGGACGCAAGACAAGGAGCGGTATCATGCGCATTTGCAGGAGTATGTCCTCCAAATGGCTATTGACACAGGTTAAGATTTGAAACCCATCTGCCATGAATTATATTGTTGCAGTAGACAAACAACGAGGTGAACGATTTATAGAGCGAAGAGAAATTAAAATTACAGCGTAGATTTCGGCAAGCAGACTATCCAAATCATCACAATTTTACACGGGATGCTGGCTGAAGGATACGCCCTATCTGGGCGTATTCCTTTTGCTTCTCCCGTGTGGGGTGTGATGACCCTGGATGGCGAGGCGACTGGGATATGCCCTCTTTTTTGGACATGCCTATCCCACACACCTGCCAGACAATTCAAGCTTGAAAATGATTTCTAAATTTAACTAATGGAGGGGCTATGGCAACATTCGAATCGAAGTGTCCGCTGTGTGGCAAGGGTTTCCAGGCGGAAGAGGAATGGATTGGACAGACTGGGGAATGTCCAGAATGCGGGAAGGAGATAAAAATTCAAGCTCCTGAGAATATTGCAACAAGCCAACCTCAGCCACCTGTAAGAAGTGCATTTCCATTTGGCGATCTGAAAGTCATAAAGATGTATAAAGGTATGAATAAGATTGCCAGGAGAACTCTTCTATTCGGCCTAGTCCTGTTTCCACTGTCTATTGCTACTCTTTCTCTTGGAGCCAGCCTAATAGAAACTATCATATCTGCTATAGGTTATCTTGTACTTTTTGCGGGAGCCTCTTTCCTTGGGCGTAGCTTCCGAGTAGGCTTAATATTTGCTGGCGGTTTATATTTACTGATTATTGGTATTGTTGCTTATGTGAATATCAACAAGACGATTGAAGATTCCCGTTCAGCAGAAAAGGCAAGACGTTATTCAGAAGAGCAAGAGGCGATTAAATACGGTGTTCCCGTTGAGGATTACAGGAAGATGTCCTCAAAAGAGAGAGCCAGCGTTGAAGAGGCTTTTACTTTAAAAAAAGAAGCTGTGAAATATGGCGTGCCTCTTGAGGAATACAAGAAGATACCTTGGAACGAGAGACTAAAGATAGCGAAGGCTTATGAAAATAAAATGGAAGCTGAGGCAAAGATAGAAGAGCAGATCCGGAAGGACAAAGAAGAGGCGTTTTACAAGACACCGGAAGGCATCGCCAAGAAGAAGGAGGAAGAGCTCGAAGCTAAGAAGGCTAGGTGGGCTGCTGAAGATGCGAGAATCAAGGCCAAGGTGGCGCAGTCCCATAAGGACTTTGATAATAAGCTGAGGCTTGAGGCCATGATACGCGAGTTTGAGAAACTGAACGGCAGAGCTCCGGATGGCAAGGAACTATTGAAAATCATTGAACATATAGAAAAGAATCCCAGATGAGTGCCGAGAAAATGATAATCATAGGGCTGTTGCTTGTGATAGGTGCTCCTGTCATTGCCAGTGGCGCACTTGGCCCTGTCGTTGCAGTGGTGGTAGTGGTGTTTGTGATATCGGTTATCTTCAAGGATAACCTGAAGAAATAATTCCACACCTTATAGCAGATTGCGTTCACGGAAACTGAAATAGCTGTTTTCGCCGACGATGATATGTTCAAGCAGTTCTCATATCCTGTACTTAATATAAAGTTCCCTCCTGACAGGACAGAGGCAGATGTTCATTGTTTCCGATACATGCCTATAGGGACAAGGTTTATTGTTTTCACCTGTGATGAAGATGAATTCTCCGGCGATGCATGAGGCCACTTTGCAGAGATTTCCCCCCTGGTCCTCCAGGCAGGATAATCCATTAGGGCACTTCGAGGCGGCTTTCATCGCTTCGTCACTTATGTTGATTTCCATAACGTACCCCCTGTACTATGAGAATCCTAACACGTCTTGGAAAAGTTTCAAGCGGGATAATGAGGAATTCAGCCAATTGAGAATTGTCGCAATTGGGAATTATTATTTGCAATAAAATGGTTGACTATTTTGATGTTAGCTTCTCCGCATGCCTGACCAGCTTCTTCCTGTTGTTGTTGGCCTCGCTGGTCAATGGTTGAGAGGATAAAAGAAGAACAGGAAGGACATCGCTGATGGGGGCATCAGGCCCATCCCTCCTGTTCTAAAATCGAAGCCGGTAAAATATATTCGCCATGGATTATTTCAAGTAACTTACAGGCAAGAAAAAGCCCCATGTGCTCTATGGGGCTTTAAGGTTTCACTCTATTTCAGACACAGAGCCATGATAAACAGGATCGCTGGCACCAATAACCCGAAAGGGCCACCTATGAACAATGCTGGCAGTAATAACAGGATGGCCAGCACCATGAGAATGATCCTCGCTATGGATGTGGCCGTTCCTCCAGTCTTTACAGGCGCACCACAGCTAGGACACGTCTTAGCCTTCGATGAAACTTCCTTCTTGCATTCCTTACAGAGCTTGAGCGACATAACTTTCCTCCCTTTGTTATAGCAAATTACGTTCACGAAATGAGAAATAACTTGAATCACCAATGATAATGTGATCCAGCACCTTGATATCAAAAATCTTTGCTCCATCCTTCACCACGCTTGTCAGTCTGATATCATCATTGCTGGGGTCTGGAACGCCTGTAGGGTGATTATGCACGAGGATCAACGAGCTTGAATCTGTCATGAGCAACCGTTTGAATATCACCCTTGGATAAACGACAGCGACATCCAAACTGCCAAGGCTTATCAATTCTTTGAGCATGACCTTGTTCTTGGCGTTCATGCCCAAGATCCATAAAGTTTCCTGATCGGCCTGAGACAAGGATTTAAATTCATCATAGACTTGCGACGGTTCTGAGGCGTAGCTGGTGAATGAGCATTTTTCCTTCACATACAGTTTCATCATTTCCTCCCATGGTTGATGATTCATACTGTGCCATAGGATATAACCGATATGTGCGATGTAAAGCAGGTGGAAGTAATTAAACGACAAGATGTTAGATGATAGTTGCTGAATGAGGGCGCATAGAGGGGATTGACATTCGCCTGGGGACGTTGTATGCTTTATGGCTTCTGCTCCATAGACAATACAGAGGGAATTAGCCTCAAATTGCATGTATGCTTTTTGTGTGCTTTTTGGTTTTTAAACGCTGATAAACCATTATAAACCGTTGACAAGATATTTTCGGCTTGGCAGAATCATTTCCCTATGAGAATTAGGGAAATGAGGGTAGAAAATTGGAGCGAGCGATGAGATTCGAACTCACGACATTCACGTTGGCAACGTGACGCTCTACCACTGAGCTACGCTCGCATTCAAAAGGTTTATACTTTAACCAGCTCTAAATGAAAATCAAGTGGATTAAAAAAGATTTTCTATTCCTGTTTCGGCACGTCCAGCTTCCTGGTTTCCTCGCGGCGTTTGGACTCATTATAGATGTCAATCGTGCAGAACGACGCCCATGGCATGAAAATTATTATTATCAGTAGAAGAAGATAGGGCTCTTGACAGTACAGATAGTAGGTCAGCATGAATAGCAATATTATAAATGGAGGAATATAGAAGAGGCTGCGCCTGAACCAGTTCGTCCTGTAAGGCTCCTTCTTCTCGGGAACCTTGTCAACGTCGATATACGGTTCGTCCGTGTCCCCATATTCCAGGACCTCCCTGCAGTTGATGCATTCATAGCTTCCAAAACTGTTCTTGGTGCTGCAGTTCTGGCATATCACGGACTTGTCGCTGTCTGAATCCTGATCCATTATTTATTCTTTGAATTGTTAATTGGAATGGGAATGTTTTCAGTACGTTTCCTGAGATTAAGTATCATATTCTGTAGATCTTTGTTTTCACAGTGCGCGGCTGTCAATATCTTTTCAAAATTGTCTGCATGAAACAAAATGGAATTGGTATGTTCTGTTTTTTGTTCTTTTGTTAGTTTTGCTAAATCAACATCGAATGCCAGCTTTTCATATTTACCGAGTACCTTCAATGCGCTTTCATAGTCTTTAATCTTTATAAAAAAAATGAAATAGTTATCCAGGCGACTTTCATTTCTTTCCTCGTCTAGATACTTCTGTATCAACGGCGATATTTTTGGATGATAGGCTAATAGCAGGACTTGAAGGCAGGTCCAGTTATTGTAATCCCTGTCCATGTTCTTCTCGATATATCTTGCAATCATATCGGCATTCAGATCTATCTTTTCAGAAATTCCGAAAGACTTCCATACGAGACTGTCCGGAGTATCATCTGCTAGGGCAACTAGGTAATTGAGGGTAAGAATATCTTTGTCGGGAAGTTCGTCCCGAGCTTCTCTGTAGACAAACCTATACGGGTAAAATGATGTTGAATCGAAGGATTTACTTAATAATGGATTTTTTATAATTGAATCAATCTGGGAAGGAGTGAAGAAAAGCTCATTCTTCAGAAAAACTGTAAAAAGAACCTTGTTATATTGAGTTACTTCGTTTTGATTGGATTCCCCCTTTGTTTTAATCGCAGAAATCAACGATGGTGGCATAGGATAATCTATTTGAAGAGATGTGAAATATGTGCCATCCACAAATTTTTCATTTTCATCGCCATTGACCTCTTCCGTCTCGTTCTTAGTAAGCAATGATTGGGGATATGGAGGCGGGACATGGTCTGGATCTTTCATTAGGGATTCCAAGCAGGCCAGCACAGAATACGGTTCTTCTGACAGTTTTTCCACATTTGCCAGATATTCAGGATTATTGTACAAGGATTCTGCGCGCTTATAGGAATCTGGGGCTGACTGGGAATGCAATTTCTTACTTTTCTCCCAGGCAACACATGCGCTGTCCATCAAGGAGTTAAGCTCATTCCTTTCAAGACTGCACACCCTGCATCGCCATCTTATCACTACCACCTTCGTGTCTATAGGAAGTTCATTATCTAGAATAAGAAACAGTTTTTTAGATTTTTCAAAATGTAAATAGCGATTGAAAGGAGCGCAGGAAACATAAGGACCTCCAATTAGAATCAGGCTTTTCAGTCCACATTTTCCTTTTATGACTTCAGTTATATTTACTACGGCTTGTGCGTTTTTGCACTCTTTTTGATCATCCTGATCCATGGGGGAGTTTTCAGGATCTTTCAGGGAGGGGGCATCTTGAACAGATAAAACTTCGACTTCCATGATGAGACGGGCTTTCTTAACAAGTGATGCTGGGGATTCATAGCCCATGGGACAGCTGAAAACATAAGGTATGTGAAATACATAAAATAGTGAACATATTACTAAGATGACTAAGGTTCTCATATTATGCCCTTCAAATTATTTACCTTGTGAGAAAAATATCAGCCAGCGTGGTGTATTCACGCAATAATCAGTCCATTCCTGTCCGAACATCTTTGAGAGGCATGGTTCCTCATAGAATATCACCCGGAGATGGAAGATGATACAGGACAGCAGAAGATAGGCGGCAATCAGCGGCGAAGCGGCAAGAAGAGCCCACCCTCCAATCAGCGTCATGACGGAGATGTACATCGGATTCCGTGAAAAACGGTAAAGGCCGACGATTACAAGATGCTTCGGCGGGTCCCAGGGCGCAAGAGTACCCTTGCCAGCTACGTAGAAGTCACGGACGCACCAAACCAGCAGGAACAGGCCAACAGCCATGATGACGGCGCCGGGAACTATGATCGCATGGCAGCGCCACGGATCGAAATGGGCCATGAGCGCCGGAAGCAGCCCGGCGAAAACGCCAGGTAGGATTAAAAATGCTGTAAGTGCCCGAAGAAACATAATATACCTTTGTTTTCCTACTGAAAAGCTAATGCTTTGAAAGCCTTATTTCAAATGTGCGGATAAAATGGAGGGGAGGCTGTCGGACTTGCAAATGAGTTTAGGAATGGCTGGATTTGCTCGTAGTAGCGCATGTTTGCGCGTTCTTTGTTTTTCCGAAGGAGCGCCGGTCGTCCTCCTTCTTCGCTAAGAAGCTTCGGCAAGACAGGCCAGGCCGGCTCTTCGCCGACCTGGGGGTTTACCCGCCTTCGGCGCGCCATAGGCGACCAAGGTCGGCGTTCCTTCAAGAACGATTGAGTCCGACACCCTTCTGGGGCGGAAAACATGACCCTCCATCCTCAGGAACCTGTCTGCAGATGAGGTCAATAAGGGTGTTTTTTGCTTGTAGTAGGTACGTGCTTTAGCATGTACCATCTTAATGCCAAAGATTGGGACAGGCTTCCGCCGTAGCTTGACGTTGCTCGAAAAGGTAATCTCAAAATGAAATTTGTCTTGAAAAGTAGCACAGACATTCCTGTCTGTGGGTTCAAATTTCATTTTCCGTCACAGACAGGAATGTCTGTGCTACCCCTTTTCGAGCAGGCTCTAGCTAAGAAGCAAATGCGGACACAGAAAGCCCGTCCCTGCTTCAAGAACGATTGCGCCCAATTTTAATCACTTGAAGAATTAACGGGCGGAGGGTATATATCCACCCAATTCGCGAAACTATTCAGGTTCAGAGGAGAATATGAACTACCTGGCGCATGCGTTCCTGTCGGGAGATGATCCCGAGATGCTTATTGGAAACATGGCTGCCGACAGCCTTAAGGGAAGGCTCCCGTCTACGCTTCAGTTCGATGTCATCCGCGGCGTGCGCCTGCACCGCAGGATCGATCACTTGGCCGACAAAAGCGAGGAGTTCTCCTCATGCATGACGGTATTCCGTCCAAAGTACGGCAGATATGCCCATGTACTTGTAGATATCGCATTCGACCACCTTCTAGCCTGGAACTGGGATAAATATTCCCGGAAAAATTTCCACGGATTTGTACAGCACGTGTATAAGGTTCTACGGACAAGGCGGGACATCCTGCCACATGCATTCATACCGGTCGCCGACCGGATACTGGGAGAGGACTGGCTGACATGCTATGAAAGCCTGGAGGGGTTGGCGATATCATATGAAAGGCTGGGGCGGCGCATAGATGTTGAAAAAGGGCATCTGGAGAAAGCCGTAGATATGATTGAACAGAACCGTGATTTCCTCAATGGTCACTTCAACTCTCTCTTTCCAAAGTTAGTTAAGCTCTCCCAATCCTTCTGTGCAGATGAGAAGGCATTGTGATTGTGGGTTGATGGCATGTCGGCTCAGTCAATTTCTTTAATGTCGCCGCTCTGCGGGGACTTTTTTATTTCTTACCTTACTGACTTCCCAGGGCTTTCGCCCTAGGCTACAACATGCTGCCCTCCGCGAGGGCTGAAGACAGAATCTGACTCCATGTGGAGCCTCCGCAGGATGGCGATATATTGTAGCCCATGGGCGTCAGCCATGGGAGATGTGCGGAATGAAATATATCCAGAGTCCCCGCAGGGGGCGACATAAGAACAGCCCTTGAGGATTGATGGAATGTCTGCGTTACTTTGGAACAGGAATTGAAAATTATCCTTGATGAGTTACATATGAGATTGTTTTTTATAAAAGCCAATTGTGAAATTGGCGAATCAAGGTAAGTATGACTAGGTGAGCCATCCGGTTTGAGGCGGTTTCGGCGAAACCGCCATACCTTCGGTAATTTTACAATTACCTCATAACGAATTAAGTCTTAATAATGATAAATACCTTTGCTGGCTTCATGGCCGTAGTCTTCTGGTCGCTGTCAATTCCGCTTTCGCGGAGCCTGACGGAGAAGCTGGGCTCGTTCCATACCGCAGGGCTTGCCTGTCTCATCGGTGGTTCGCTGCCGGTCTTATATTACCTGGCCGTCCATCGTTCGCAGTTCCGGACTCTTCTGAAATTCTCCCCGAAATATCTTTGGATTTGCGGGAGTACATTCATCCTATACCTCGTTTCCCTCTATATTGCCATTGGAATGGCGGCAACCCGCCAGCAGATCGTCGAGGTCGGGCTCATAAATTATCTCTGGCCTACTTTCATCCTCGTTTTTTCAATTCCGATCCTGAAGTATAGGGCGACTCCGTGGCTGGCTCTGGGAATAATGATTTCACTTTCCGGTATTGTCATGGCTGATGCCTCGATGAACAAGGAGGATTTCAGCCTGCAGAACCTGACCGATAATATCGGGAATAATTTTCTGCCATACTTTTTTGCGCTAGTTGCTGCCATCACATGGAGCATCTATTCAAATTTCGCGAGCCTTTACGCCGGCTTGTCGAGCAAGCTGACTATCCCTCTATTCCTGTTCGCAAGCGGAATTGTCCTGGAAATACTCTCTTTCAGCTTCCATGAGAAAGCCGCATGGGACATGACGACATCGATTGAACTTCTGGTCCTTGCCGTTTTCCCATGTGTCCTCGCATACATTTTCTGGGACATGGCGATGCGCAAGGGCAATGTCATCCTGGTGACTTCATTCTCGTATCTCACACCGCTGTTCTCAGTGATAGCCACGGGAATCTATCTCGGCGTGACCCTTGTGACTGGTGTGTGGATCGCCTGCGCCCTGGTGATCGCAGGAGCGGTGATCTGCAATTTTTCGATGAAGAAGAAAGCCTGAAGAATTTTACCCACAGATGACACAGATAAAAACAACAGGTCAATTTCAATCCAGAACAAATTGAAGGAAATTAATTTGTCTTGCCTTAAAGTATTCCATCTGTGTCAATCTGTGGGCAGACAAGTCTTACTCCCAGAGATCTTCTCCTCTGCGGGTTGCCATGCCGTCCTTGCTCTCGACGAGGGCGATACTCTTCTTCGGATGCCAGGAGAACCACATTATAGGGATAAATCAATCCTTATGCTTTGGTAGAACTAGGAGTATATTATCTGAAATTTATCTGTGTGATTCGTGGGCAGGAGAGTTTTATGAACATAATATTCAACAGCGACCGTCAGAAGGTGCCGATCAAGTCCTGGTGCGCCAACCCGGAGGCTGGGGCGCTTGAACAGGCCATCAATGTGAGCAATCATCCGAAGATCTTCGGGCACGTGGCGGTCATGCCGGATCTCCATCCAGGTTATGGAATGCCGATAGGAGGCGTTGCGGCATTGAAGGACGCAGTCTCCCCGAACATGGTGGGTGTCGACATAGCCTGCGGCGTAATGGCGAACAAATTTGATATCAGGGCGGAAACCCTTTCACGCGAGGACAAGATCAGGATGATGCGCGAGATCCGCAGCCTGATACCGATGGGCATGAAGCACCAGCGCGATCATTCAGTGTTCAAGAAGGAGGCGAAGGACCTGCTGGAAAAGCATAACAAGTCCCTGCGCGGCCTTTCCCGGGGAGATGGGCTTGTCACATTCGACGCCGTGGCCGAACAGCTTGGGACTCTCGGAGGCGGCAACCATTTCATCGAGATGCAGTCCGACGAGGAGGGCTTCATGTGGTTCATGCTCCACAGCGGCAGCCGGAACATCGGAAAATGCGTGTGCGACAGATTCAACCGGATCGCCAGGGAGCTCAACGCGAAACAGGGCATCGTGCTTCCCGCCCCTGATCTTGCTTTCCTTCCCGTGGATTCCAATGAAGGGCAGGAATATCTGAGGCTTCTAAGTTTCTGCATTGATTTTTCATTCCTCAACCGCGAGTGCATGCTGAAGAAGATCGTGGAATCCATCAGGAATGTCCTGGGCAATGTCCCTGCCAGGCTTGAGAAAATAAACATCCATCACAATTACGCGGCTCTCGAGGAGCATCTTGGGGAGAAGGTATGGGTCCACAGGAAAGGTGCGACATTCGCAAGTCTCGGCAACACTGGAATCATTCCCGGAAGCATGGGTACGTCCAGCTATATCGTGAAGGGCAGGGGGAACGAGGAGTCCTTCCAGAGCTGCAGCCACGGTGCTGGACGCATAATGGGACGGCATGCCGCGACAAAGACTTTCAGCATGGAGAAATTCAGGGAATCGATGGAGGGTATAGTCTTCAACTGTACGGACAGGTTCCTCGATGAATCACCCATGGCATACAAGGACATCAATGCGGTAATGGACGAACAGAAGGATCTGGTGGAGATAGTGCACCGGATGAAGCCCCTGGCTGTGGAGAAGGGGTGATAATTATTTCCTTATTACAGGGCACTTGAAAGTGCCCTGTAAGGAAATAATTATTTCTTGGTTTCCTTCGGATCTTCCCACGTGATGAAGCCCTGGCCTATTTCCATGAGGGCGACGTTCAGCGAATTGTCGTCGGTCGTCCTGATCATGGGGCGTGCGCCCCTGGTGAGGTTCTTGGCTCTTCTGGAAGCGGTGATGACAAGCTTCCGGGGGTCCGGAATGACTTTCCTTGCATTTTCAAGATACTTGGCGTTCATAAAAATCCTCCTGATTTATCAGTAATCAACTATATCGCGATGTTTGTCTATTGTCGAGAAGTCATTGCTCATTACGACTTCATGCCTGAAATTGAATTCCGGGACGGCGTACAGCACGTACTTCTCGGCAAGAACTTCCCTTGCAGGATTCTTGAGAGCGTCGCGGAGCATGAGATATCCGACGTAGATATATGTCTCATTTTCGACAAGGTTGCGGGCCATGAGATCATGGTATTTTGAATCCTTCTTCTCGGCTACGAACTTGACTGCCTCGAGGTGCTTCTTGTGCATCTTCTCGAGCTCGCGCGCCATGCGTTCGAGCACGCCCTGGTACGGCAGCGAGGAAAGCTTCTTTATAAGAGGATCAAGAGTCCTCTGTATGACACCGCCGATGGCGGCTACGACCTGGAGCTGCGTCGTGCCTTCATATATGTTCGTGATCCTTGCGTCGCGGTAGTAGCGTTCCGCATTGAAGTCATGCATGAACCCTGTTCCACCGTGGATCTGTATGGTGTCGTAGGCGACCTGGTTCGCTACTTCGGTGCAGAGGGCCTTGCTCATCGGAGTAAGAACCGCGGCCACCTTCGAATAGTACTTCTGCTTCTCCCTGAGCTCCTCGTTGACCTGGCCTTCGGGAAGGTTTTCGAACTTCTTGACGTAGCAGGCGCGGAGGTCGACATGTTTCGTCGTCTCGTAGAGGAGCGTGCGGCTCGCGAGGATCTTGATCTTCATCCTGGTGAGCATGTCGTATACGGCAGGGAACTTGTCGATCGGGCTCTTGAACTGCTCGCGTTCCGCCGCGTATTTCTTCGCTTCGCGGTATGAGGCTTCGGCAATACCGAGAGCCTGTCCGCTGATCGCGACGCGTGCGCCGTTCATCAGGGACATGACATACTTGGTGAGACCTCTCCTCTTCTGTCCACAGAGTTGGGCGGGAACATGGTTGTACTGGAGTTCGCAGGTCGCTACGCCGTGTATTCCGAGCTTGTGCTCGATACGCCTTACGACGAGCTGCGGGCATGCCTCGCAGATGAACATCGAGAGTCCGCGTCCATCGCTTGTCCCTTCCTCGGAACGTGCAAGGACGAGATGTATCTTTGCGCATCCGTTGGTGATGAAACGCTTCATTCCGTCGAGATACCACTGTCCGGTCTTGGGATCGAAGCTGGCCTTGAGGCGCACTGACTGGAGATCGGAACCTGAATCAGGTTCGGTCAGATCCATCGAACCGTCGGCTTCGCCGGTGGCGAACTGCGGGAGATACTTGGTCTTCTGCTCTTCGGTACCGAAGTCGTAGATGGTCTCGGAAATATCCTGGAGCCCGAAAAGGTTCTGAAGGCTCGCATCAGCACGGGAGACCATTTCAGTCATCATCGTGTAGACCGTGTTAGGCAGGTTCAGTCCGCCGTACTTGTACGGAAGCATTACGCCCATGACGCCTGCGTTCCTGAGGTCCTGTATGTTCTTCTGGGTGAGGGGGTGGTATGTGACCACTCCATTCTCGAAATGAGGGCCTTCCTCGTCGATCTGCCTTGATCTCGGCTCTATTCTTTCGCCGGTTATCTCGCCGATGACTTCCAGGACCCTGCGATAGCTGTCCATCGCGTCCTTGTAGTCGACCGGAGCGTGATCATATTTCTTGGACTCGGCGTATTTCTCCTCGCGCAGCGCAACTACTTCCTCGAGATCGAGGTTCGCAAGAGTAAACTGGAGATCTTTGTTATCTGTGAAAAAATTAGACATTATCAATATCTCCTTATACTTTGGCCTTGAAGGCTTTGATTAATTTAGGGATGACGGAGTTGACCTCGCCTACGATTCCATAGTGGGCGACCGAGAATATCGGGGCGTCGGGATCATTGTTTATGGCGATGATCTTGCTGCTTTCCGCCATGCCGGCGCGGTGCTGTACGGAACCGCTGATTCCGCATGCGATGTAGAGCTTGGGACGCACGGTCACGCCTGTCTGGCCGACCTGGTGGTCATGGTTGATCCAGCCTGCATCGACTGCGGCGCGTGAAGCCGCGACTTCGCCGCCGATGGCCTTGGCGAGATCGCAGATGAGCTTGAAGTTCTCCTTGGAGCCCAGCCCGTATCCGCCTGCAACGATTATCGGGGCCGCCTGAAGGTCGATGTCCTTCTCCTTCTGCATGCGCTCGATGACCTTGATGACTGTGTCCTCAGGGGCGATCTCAGCCTTGACCTTGACAAGCTTGCCCTTGTGGGACTTGTCGGGATCGTTCAGCTTCATGACGCCGGGCCTGACTGTCACCATCTGCGGATCCTGCCAGGTATTGACGATGGTCGCTATGATGTTTCCGCCGAAGGCCGGACGGATCTGCATGAGCTTGTTCTTGTACTGCTTCTGGCCGATCTTGTCGTCGAAGTCGTCGATCTGCAGGTCGGTGCAGTCGGCGGTGAGGCCGCAGAGCAGTGTCGAGGCGACGCGCGGCCCGAGTTCACGGCCCTTATGCGTGGCGCCGAATAGGATGATGTTCGGACGGTGTTCCTTGACGAGGCTCACGATTGTCCTCGCATAGGGAAGCACTGTGAACGGTTCAAACCTCGGATCCTCCGAGAGGTAAACGGTGTCGCAGCCGTAATGGTAGAGAGTGCTTACGGAGCTTTCAAGGTTGTTTCCGATATAGACGGCTTCGGTTTTGACACCGAGCTTGGTTGCGAGTTCCTTGCCCTTTGAGACAAGTTCAAGGCTCACGTTGGCTATTTTGCCGCCTTCCTGCTCAATGAAAATCCAGACGTTTCCGATTTTTTCTGACATTTTTATCACCCTAGAGTATGGTCTTCGATTAGTTCATGCATGAGAGAATTGATCCCTTCCTCGGTCGGTTCGATCTTCTTGAAAGTCCCGCCCTTGAGGATGACGCTCATGATCTGTTTGACTTTGGTGGGGGAGCCCTTGAGTCCTGTGCGTTCGAGGTCGGCGCCGGCTTCGGTGGCGGACAACTCGTTTATCCATAGGCTTTTCTTCTTGAGCTCCTGCATTTCACCTTCGATGAATTCGGCGTCGGTGTAGTTTGCGCCTGCATGCTGCGCGAGAAGCTCGGTCTTCGTCTTGGCCTTCTTGAACCTCATGAGCCTGCTGGCGGCCGGAGGACGGGGATCGTTCGCGTCGATGACTGTCATGAGCGCCGGAAGGGGCGACTCAAGTATTTCAAATCCGCCTTCGATCGCGCGTTTCGCCCTGACCTTGTTCTTGTCGAGGGAGATGACTTCTTCGACGTATGAGATCTGGGGGAGATTGAGTTTTTCCGCGAGCTGCGGGCCAACCTGGGCGGTGTCGCCGTCGATTGCCTGTCTTCCGCAGAGTATGAGGTCGAACTTTCCGATTTTCTTTGCGCAGCAGCTGAGTGCGTAGCTGGTTGCAAGGGTGTCGGCTCCGGCGAACGCCCTGTCGGTCAGAAGCACTGTCTCATCCGCGCCCCTGTAGAGGGACTGGCGGAGGACTTCCGATGCGTTGGGTGGTCCCATTGTACCTACGATTACTTTCGCCCCGAATCTGTCCTTGAGCTGGAGAGCAAGCTCAAGTGCGTTCAGATCTTCAGGATTGAAGATGGCGGGAAGTGCGGCGCGGTTGACCGTACCGTCCGGCTTCATCGCCTCGCCGGTCACATTCTTGGTGTCCGGCACCTGTTTTACAAACACAATGATAGTGTAGCTCACAAATTACCTCGTTCATGGTTAACGTTCTGTGAAACAAAACTTACTACTATAAAAGGAAAATATTTTTTAGGAACGGATACGTTAGCATGGTACTTGGATTTTTACAGAGCAGATTCATAAAAAAACTCATGAATTTAATGAAATGTTTTCAACAAGCAGGTTATGCATTATGAAAATCCGAGTTTATTTTAACTTTCCAATAAAAACAGGGAGGGCCAGGGGTGAACCTGGGTTTGCAAAGGACAGGTGGATCCGCGCTGGTGGACCTGGAAAAGGTGGATTGATCGCCGTAAGGGCGAAACTTCCAGTCTCCCTGATCATTGTAAACGCCGAATACATGGAACCCGTCACGAAGAACCAGCCGGAGTTCCAGAAGGATAGGCCGGAGAAAGTCAAAAAAGCCCTCGGGAATTTCTAAGGAGCTGCCACATGCCATTGAAATCCGCGATTTTCGCAGCTGTGCTTTTAGGTGCAGCTGTATCCACGCAAATCATCAGCGCCGAAGATAACCCGGCAGGCGCGACAAATATCGAGAAAATCCAGGCGGGCCGGACCGGCATTGTCTGGCCCCATGCATTTGAAGACAATGGAAATACTGTAGTCCTTTTCCAGCCCCAGATAGATTCCTGGAAGGATAATTCTCGGATCCAGTTCCGTGTGGCCCTGTACGTCGCCCAGAAAGGAACTGGAATCCAGAACTACGGAGTCATGGCGGTGCAGGCGGACACGGTTGTCGACCGGGAGGCCCGGACAGTCCTCATAAGCAATATGGACATTGCGGTCAGATTCCCTGGCATGGCGGATGCAAAGGCTGACGTCTACAGGAAGCTCGTGAAGGAGCTTGTCCCAAAGATCAAATGCCTTGAAGTCCCCCTGGAAAATCTGCTCTCGCACATGCCGGAAAAATCCAATGCCCCCGAAGTCAAACTCAATCTCGAACCACCACCAATATTCTATAGCGAGGAACCCGCGATGCTCGTGTCCTTCATCGGCCAGCCGATCTTCAAGGACATCGCCGGGACAAAGCTTAAGTTTGCGGTCAATACGAACTGGAACATCCTGCAGGATACGGCTGACAGCAAGTATTATCTGCTCAATGACAGCTGCTGGCTCGTTTCCCCGGATCCTTTGAAGGGGCCCTGGACATTTTCAGGAACTCTGCCGGCCGAATTCTCCGATCTGCCAAAAGGTGCCGACTGGGATGATGTGCGCAAGAAGCTTTCAGGCAATTCGAACGGGAAACTGCCGAAAGTCTTCACAAGTACTGTTCCTTCGGAGCTGATCGTCATGAATGGACCCGCTGAATTCACCTCGGTTCCTGGAACCAAGCTGATGTATGCGACAAATCCGTTGACGCCTCTTTTCCTCGACATGAACGACAAGAACTATTATTTCCTTGTTGCCGGACGCTGGTTCAGCGCAGCGGATTTGAATGGACCTTGGAAGGCGGCTTCGACCACGTTGCCTGCGGAATTCGCAAAAATAAAGCCGGATAGCCCGGTTGGATTTGTCCTCGCATCCGTGCCAGGAACGCAGCAGGCGAAGGATGCCGTACTGCTTGCATCGGTTCCGCATAAGGCGACCGTGAAGATCAGCGAGACCACTGTGAAAGTAATTTATGACGGCGAGCCTAAGTTCGTTGAAATCCCCGGGACGACCATGACCTATGCCGTGAACACGCAGTTCCAGGTGGTGAAGGCGAACGATGTGTATTATTGCTGTCATCAGGGCATCTGGTTTCAGTCGGCGAAAGCGGCCGGTCCGTGGACGGTCTGCAGGAAGGTTGATCCTATGATCTACACGATTCCGCCGGAATGTCCTCTTTACAATACTACTTATGTATATGTGTATGAATCGACGCCTGAGACAGCAGTGGTCGGCTACACTGGCGGGTACTCCGGTGCATTCAATTCATCGTCGACGAAGACCCTGATGTTCGGAGCTGCGATGATCACGATGGCGGCCGTCAACGCCAATAACGGAGGAAGCACGTCATATTTTTTCTCCTACGGATGCGGAGCACATTACAGCTATGCATGGGGGAACTATTATCGCCCCTGCTATCCTTGTTATGGTCCGAATGGCGGTGCAGGCTGGAGCGGATTCTACAATCCTTCGACAGGTGCATGGGGCCGTTCGGGATATGCCTACGGCTCCGACTGGTCGCGCTGGGGTTCCCAGGCATATAATCCGTTCACGGACAGGTATGCAGCCCATGCCGGCGGGCAGAACGGCTATGATTCCTGGGGCAGAAGCGTCGTTGCCCATGACGGCAACTGGGCCGAGGCGGGGCATTTCACGGGACCGAATGGAGGAACAAGGGGCTGGGCTGAAAATTCATCGGGCAATTGGATTGCTGGAGAGCATAAGGGTGATTCATCTCTTGCTAAGGCAAGCAACGGGGACGTATATGCCGGCCATGACGGCAACCTCTACAGGAAACAGGATGACCAGTGGCAGAAATATGATGGCAGCGGCAACTGGAACAATGTTGATTGGAAACCCGGCGAGAATTCAGACAAGGATCGCAGTTTGAAGACTGACATGGGCGACAAGGATTGGAAGAACCACTGGGAAAACAGCAAGGACGACGGAGAAGGCAGATCCGGACGACATCACATACTCGACGGCCTCAACAGGGATTCGCGGGACCGCGACTCCGGAGACAGCAGATCAAAAGCCAAGATGGCCGCCAGGGCGTTCTTCCTGCATAAAAGATGATTGCTGGAAACTCGTAACTTGAAATTAGGATTTGAATGGAGCGCTGGCGTCCCGCCGGCAATTTGTTATAAGTCTCAAGTGTTAAGTTTTAAGCCATTGTTGGCTGTAGTTTAAAAGCAAAGAGACACGCAAGAATGCGTTAACTACAAACAAATGCATCCGCAGCTTCTGTCCAGAACGGAAGCCGTTGGGAATGGATAAGGATGCAGTTTTTCCATGTTGGATTTCACAGCTTCAGCGTGTCTTGATAATTCCTGTATCAGAAAAATAATTTATATTTTTCCAGTTCACGGGCTCAATCCTTAACAATTGGATTTATCACCGGTGTTTTTAAACAATATTTTCATTCGATGTTCAAAGTTTCCTCCGAAGGAGGATTGAATGTTGGACGTTCAGTTATTCATTACTTCTTCAGTTGCGACTTCCTCCTTTTCCTCCGCCGTCTTCAACGCGTTCAATTTCCTGAGATCACCGAAGAGTGTGATGGCGCCGCATCTGGTGCACATTTTGGCGTGCGAGCTGATGTCGCTTCCCTTCAAGCTCCAGAACTTTGTCTTGGCGGGCCTGAAATAGTTGAGCCCGGTCGTCCTGAAATGTCCGTCGACAAGCCTGTCGTGATGGCAGACATGGCAGATCTCCTTGACCTGGTCGGCATCCTTGGCGCTGGGGAAGACCTGTACAAAGGCGTCGAGATCCTCCTTCAGGAAACGGGTGGAATCGCCTATTTTCCTGAAAGTCATCTTCCCGTCGCGCATCCACCTGTAGAGGGTCGGTTCGCCTATTGAGAGATATTCCGCAGCTTCCCGGATTGTGTACCATTTAGGCCCCTGATTGACTTGGTTTTCCATGTTTTAGTCCTTTCCTATATTTGTATTAAAGTTTTTCAAGA
The DNA here is from genome assembly GCA_001804815.1 of Lentisphaerae bacterium GWF2_50_93. Taxonomy (GTDB): domain Bacteria; phylum Verrucomicrobiota; class Lentisphaeria; order Victivallales; family GWF2-50-93; genus GWF2-50-93. Next base: position 218,365 of record MHBI01000101.1, on the reverse strand, counting down.
ACACGCTGTGAACACCAACAAGAACCTTAAATCGCTTTATGCTTGCTGGCTGCTGACGACTGAGGACTGTATTTCCTCCATTTACTATCAAACACTATAAAATAGTATTAAATAATGTCAAATGGTACTTGACAAAAAGTTAAAATATTGTATGATAGTAAAAGATAGCAAATGATAGCACGGAAAGCGCAAAGGTGTCAAAAGATAAGGAGGGCAGGTCTATGAACTCGGACATGAATTTCCTGGCGGATGGCATTGCAAGAGCCCAGAACCTGACGGACGAACAAAAGGAGGCGGTAAAAAATAAATTCAACGAATTAAATGAAGAATCCAGCACTCCAGAAGCTCCGACGAGATTTCCCGACCCGACAAAGCAGATCAATGAGTCCATTTTCAGGATTCAGAAGAATTCTTCGACTATCATCAAAAAGTACGTGATAGGCAGCGGTGCGAACATCGTCTACTGCCTCAGTGTAATTGCCATCATCTACGGGATTTCAGGGATCTTCGAGCCGATCTGGGAGAAACGCGACACTCTTTTCGACAAATTCATGTGCACGTCCGCCATGGCCCTGTACGAGATCGCCCTGTTCGCGGTAATATCGCTCCTGGTCATCCTTCGCAAGTCAATTGATGATGCCGTGTCGCTGATGATATATGTCGCTATGTTCATTGTTGGCACCGGAATAGGCGTAGACAGCATATCAAACGACGGGAAGGAGGTCTCACTGGTTGCGGCACTCGCATTCATGCTGCTTTCCGGAGCAAAAATTTTCCTCATGAGGCAGAAGCTCCTATTCGATTTCAGCAGATACCTGGTTGCCGGAACAATGATCGTACTGGTCTGGAACTTCTTCATGTCGCCTGTCATGGCATTCATCATTTCCGACGACCCGGCGATAAAGGATATCCTGAGGAACGTCTGGCTCGGAGGATGGCTCGTCCTGCTTGCAGGCGGAGTTGCGATGTTCGCAGGAGCGATGGCGACTCCATCAGGCGAGTCCCTCGGGAAAGACAAGGACAGGCAGTTCCTTTTCAGCCGCGGCATGGCGTGGCTATTCTCCCTGGTCTTGTTCCTCGGCGCGGTCGTACACCAGACCACCGTGGCATACGTGTTTGAATTCAAGTATGCCGCAGGAGATTTCATCCCGGTCATCATCCTGTTCGCGCTCCTGCAGATAGAGTTGCTGCGGAACTACGGCAAGAAGGCCGGAGTTACGGAAGTGCTTGTTTCGCTTGTGCCTTTGGCAGCCATCGGAATACTTGTGCTGAACGGGAAATTCCTGGCTGGCAGCCTGCTAGGGCCTGCATTCTTCTGGAACCCGGCAGTCCTCTTCCTGATAGCAGGCGCTTCGCTTGCGTATGTATTCTGGAAGAACGGCGATTACAACTACATCTATCTCGCAGTCCCCTACGTCCTTGGCGCGATCCTGACCGCAGGAATAACCGTGCACGTGCCGGCGGATCTCAACTGGAAGCTGTTCGGTGCGCTCCTGACGGCCGCAGTACTTTTCTCCGGGATCTATTTCAGGAGCATAATCCTCTGCGTGATTGGTTCAACCCTTCTTGCCATAGGCGTCGGTGTCTGGAATCCCTCGCATGAAGCCTTGACCGGAATAGGTTTTTCGTTCCCGTCGACAGTTTTCCTCCTTTGGGGAGTATCCATGATAATTATTTCAATGTTCTTCAATGACAGGTTCCCTGCGATAGTCGCATTCTGTGCAGCCTCTGTCGCGATGATTGCGAGTTTCGCGGCCGCTGGTTCGACAGCATATGTCCTGATATCTTCGGCAGTCTTCCTCGGTCTTGCGATCGCGTACATGATAAGGTGCGGGATCATCCCTGTGGCGGTCCTGCTGGGTATTCCGGTGCTGCACGGGATATTCCTGCTTCTGAAGGAGTTCAACTACTGGCATTATGTGATTCTCAGCTTCGTCCTGCTCGGTGTTGGGGCGGTAATAAGCGTACTGAGCAAGCCAAGGAAGGAGAAGCCGGCTCCAGAGAAGGCTGATCCGGCCAAACCAGCACAGACTTCGATCTTCTCGAAAAACCTCAATGTGTGGGAGGTCCTGCTGTTTGTATTCCTGTTTTTTGTCTTCGTCGGGATGTTCATGCCGCCAGTCAATTGCTCGCGCGAAAAGGCACGCCGGATCTCATGCACCAGCAACCTGAAACAAATAGGACTCGCGATAAGGATGTATTCACAGGAGAACAAGGAGTGCTTCCCCCCATACGATGGAGCAAGAGGCCTCGAGATGCTGCGCTCCGGCGGTTATCTGGAGAATGTAAGGATGTATACCTGCCCCTCGACTACCGACACGATACCGGACAACAATGAAATCACCGACGATAACTGTTCATATGGATATCGCGGCGGACTCAACGAGTCGACTTCCATTGACACCGCAGTCGTCTGGGACAAGCCCCATAATCACAAGAAGTACGGCAACGTCCTCTTCTGCGACGGCCATGCCTCCGGCTTCGCAGGAACAAACTGGAGGGAGAATATTAAATAGAAAGGATGGTTGGATTAATGGATGGCTGGATGAATGGGTATAAGATTAATTTTCTGGAGTTAAGGATTTCAAATGCAAATTTCAATTCCCAGTCATCCAATCATCCAGCAATCCATTAATCCATTCTTCACAGTATCGGCGTAAGCAGCGAGCAGGCGTTTTCAAGCAGGCGCTGGGGGAGTTTCTTGTTGAGAATGTCCTCGAGAAGGACTTCCTTGGATTCCGACATTTCCTTCTGGAACTGCGAGTGCAGGACGTCCAGGAAATCGCCCTGCATTACGACGAAATCCAGTTCATAGTTCAGCCTGAAACTGCGGACGTCGCAGTTGCTGGAGCCCATGATGGCCCAGACTCCGTCGACCAGGACGGCCTTGGCATGGGAGAAGGATCCTTCTTTCTCATAGATTTTTATTCCAGCTTCAAGAAGCGTGGAGTAAAGGCTCTGGGTAGCATACTGGGCATACCAGTGGTTGTTGTTCCTCGGAACAATGATCCTGATCTCAACACCGCGCGCAACAGCGGTGCACAGCAGCTTCCAGAACGGTTTGTCGGGAACGAAATACGGAGTCATTATCCATACGTACTTCTGGGCGGTAGCGGCAGCGGTCATGAAAAGCTTCTCGGATGCCAGGTAGTTCTGTCCGGGACCTGAATCGATGACCCTCACGATCGAGTCCCCGCAAGGTTCGGACAGGGGGAAATGTTCCTCGATCAGGAGTTCTACCGGATGATCAGTCGAGACATAATGCCAGTCGCGCAGGAACGACATCTGTAGCTCTCCTACGGCGGGTCCGTTGATCATGCAGTGCAGATCGTGGATGTAATGGTCGGGACTGCTCAGCCCGCTGATGTTGTCGTTGCTTATGTTTATCCCGCCTACAAAGGCCGTCTTTCCATCGATGACGAGCACCTTCCGGTGGTTCCGCAGCTGTATGCCCCAAGGTGCTTTGAGCCTGAACTGTGAGAACGGGCGCATCTCGAAATTCGGAATATTCTTGCCGTATTTCCTGATGAGGAACGAAAACAGGGCCTTTGCGCTTCCGAACTTGTCATATATGATTTTTACCTTGACCCCGCTTTTCGCCTTGTATTCAAGACGGTTGAGTATCGTCTTCCCGACATCGTCGTCCATGATGATGAACGACTGCAGATGGATGGTGCTTTTTGCCTTTTCAATCTCCTCGATCATTTTCGGATAAGCCTTGGTACCGTCAAGGAGAAGCTCCAGCCTGTTCCCTGTGAGAGGCATCGTGTCCGGCATCAGCTTGTCGAGGCTTGAGCAGAATATGGGATAGTCCTGGGGTTTTTCCGTCTTGTATATATGCCTGTTGGATGTTTCAAAATATTTCCCAGCCAGCACAAGCTTGGGATCGTGCTTGAGGGAGCTCACGAAGTCGTTCGCATTCTGTATGTCGACTCCCTTGGTGTATATCCTGTTTATGCCGAAAACTATGTACAGCAAGGTGCCGGCGATCGGGAATGAGAACACAATGATGAGCCAGGCTAGCGCCGAGGTGGCCTCCTCGTGCTTGTTCAGGAGGATGTGGACGGCGACGACGCCGCAGATGATGATGTCGACAACTATGATGAATACTGTCGTGAAAGCATCAAACTGTACTGATTCGAACATTATCTTTTCCCTTTATGGAAAAATAAACTATATTAAACAAATGGTGACACTTAAAAATTAGCATATGGCGCGCAAAAGTAAATGATGATATCAACTTGTGAAGAGGCGGTTTGACCGATATGAAGGAAAAAGACATACATAGCCTGATATTCAGGACGTTCAGGCAGGATAGGAGTGTCGTAGTCGGACCCGGCGACGACTGTGCGGCCCTGGACATAGGAGGCGGACGGCTTTTTCTGATGGCAGTGGACCAGGTAGTTTCAGATGTCCATTATCTTCGTGAAAAGACGTCGGCTTCCGAAACTGCTGTAAAGCTTTTGAACCGCAATCTCAGTGATATTGCAGCAATGGGAGGCGAGCCGGCCTTCGCGCTCCTGACAATTGCTTCAAAATCCGCTGACAGCAGATGGATCACCGGTTTCCTCGGAGCAATCCAGAAGGAGGCCGCAAAATGGAAGATCAGCATCTGCGGAGGTGATATTTCATCGACGCCAAAGGATGTGACCGTATGCACTCTGACGATCACCGGCTGGGTGGATAAGAAAAGGATATGCCTGAGAAAAGAGGCCAGGGCAGGGGATCTCCTATATGCGACAGGCTGTTTTGGAAATTCCTTCAAATCCGGGCATCACCTGAAATTCATGCCGCGCATTGAAGCAGGAAAATTCCTTGCAGGAAAATATACGCGCTGCATGATCGACGTCAGCGACGGACTGCTTGCAGATTCTAAGAGGATCTGCGAGGCTTCAAAGGTTTCACTTGTCATGGACGAGTCCTCGATTCCTCTCAGGAAAGGTGCTGATATCATGTCTGCTCTTTCCGAAGGCGAGGATTATGAACTGATATTTGCGGTCAGCCCTTCAAACGCGGCCAGGCTTGAAAAGGAATGGCCCTTCAAAAATATAAGACTTTCACGCATCGGAAGATTCGTCCCGGGCGGAAAAGGAAATATCTTCGGTGCTGACAGGAAACTTCTAACTTCAAAGTATAAAGCGGGATATGAACACTTCGGCTCTTAAGGAACTTGAAAGTTTTTCAGAAGCCAGTACTGAAGAGATGGCTGCGGAGTTCGCAAAGGACATCCTTCCAGGCACGGTTGTCGCCCTGTATGGAGATCTCGGGGCAGGCAAGACCGTTTTCGCGCGCGGTTTCGCCAGAGGTCTTGGCATAACGGAAACCGTGTCGAGTCCGACCTTCACCCTCATGCAGGAATACAAGGTCGCCGGAAAACCCAGGCTCAGATGGTTCTATCACCTCGACCTCTACAGGATTGAGGATTCAAAGGCAGCCTTGGTTTTCGGAGTCGACGAATATCTTTCCGGACCCGATTCTGTCCTGCTGATAGAATGGGCCGAACGTATCGAGGACATATTGCCACCCGGAACCATGCGCGTGGAAATATCGCACGCCGGCGGAGACAAGAGGAAAATAAAGTTCACGAAGATTGCCGGCTGACGAGCTGTGATGGCCGGAGCGGTGCTTCAACGGTTCGGTTTATCTTTTGGTTATTCAATCTCCCTTTCATAATGAATCAGGTTCTGTCTGGGATCACGATTCCCGGCAACTCTCCTGACCTCTCGAAATCCACAGGCCGCATACATCCGCTGTGCAGAGACGAAGAACGGATGATCATTCGTGGACACTTTCGCCTGTTTGATTCCGGTTTCCCGGAACCGCCGAAGGATTTCGATAATCTGCTGATTCCCGAAACCCTGACCTCGAAATTGCGGCAGAATGCAATTATGCCCGATCACGCCGTAAGTTGGCCTGGGACGTGGATCGAAGCAGAAAAAGCCCGCGAGATCCATGTTGGCCCAGCTCAGGAATGTGCAGGCTCCCACGGTATGGGGGTTCTCGAAAACGTTGCGATCCGATTGTTCCCAGTTCTCCAACTCCAGTTCCCAATGTTCCGGCTCGGATGCGACGAGTTCCGCATAGCTTTGCTTGAGAAGCCAGGCAACAACGCCCGGCTCGCGCTCAAACGGAGATGTAAAGCTTAGTTTCATTTTAAGTTTCGAACTTCTTATTATACGGATTTCGGCTTTTGCTGGTCAGAAACGAGGGATGGCGACAGCATGTTTCAGCCTCTGACTAAAATTTAGCCACATAATCGTGGAAAACAATCCTGTCAGGTGATGCACTTTGTTTTGGATCACCAAAAAGCCCGATTGAGCTGATTTCAAAACTGCTGAAATTGTTCGTAGTAGCGCATGTTTGCGCGTTCTTCATTTTTCTAATGGAGCGCCGGTCTCCAGACCGGCTTATTGCCGACCTGGAGGTCGGCGTTCCTTTTTCAATAAGAACGCGCAAACATGCGCTACTACAAGCAAAATCAACCGCAATCATGCTCATTTCTAAGTCCGACAGGTTCCAGAGGCGTGTGAACTTTAGTTTGTCTTGGTATTCAAGATTATGCACACGCTAAAGTCGAAGATTCCGGCTCGACGATGTCGGGACTGCGCACACCAACATGGACAATCAGCGCGAACTGGTAATTTTAAAATTGCTTCTGATTAAAAGATTCCATGCTTGGATTTATCCTTGATTTCAAACCCAATAATCCATTTATCCAACAATCCATTCATCCGTCTTTCAGAGCGGCGGATTCACCTTGGCGGCGTTTTCGGCCTCCCGCCTGAGTCCTTCGGAAAGGTTCTTGTAGATGCTGGAAATGTCCTCGGCCTTCTTCTTGAAATAGGATGACTCCCACTTGATGTTCGGACTTGAGAGCGTCTTATGGTGGAATGGCGCGAAATCCGTTATCCTTTTTCCAAGCGTCTTGCACTGATCCCTCAGCTGCCCGGCCGCAACATTCTTTGCCGTGTCGCCCATCTTCTTGAAACCATCCTGGACCCGTTTCCGTATTACCGGTATTCCCTTCACCATTGTATTATGTGTCTCAAGCCAGGCCTTCATCTTGTCGGGCTGCTCAGGAGTGAAGGCTATTATACCATAAGGATCCTTGCACCAGGCGTCGATTATGCTGGTGTAGGGGAAAAGGAAGTTCTCAGCATCGTCTATCATGGAGCCCTGCCTGAAGAACTGCGTCTGGTCGACCTTCTTCCACATCTTCACCTGCCTGATGGGCTGGAGTTCGTTCCTCCTGTTGGAAAGATCCCTGTTGAGATCCCCCCAGACCCAGTTGCAGTTCTGGACCGCATACCCGTTGCAGCCCGCTATTCCAATGAGCTTCCCATCCTTGCTGAAAACCGGACTGCCTATCGCATCCTCGGCAAATGGGAGCGGCGCGCCGTTTTCATCGGGGAACCTGAGCGCGTTGGACGCGTCGATATTGACATTCTGCTCTGCGATTATCCCCATTTTCGGATCTGTCCTGTAAACCTCGGCCCCTCCCTTCTTGTCTTCAATTACAACATCCTTCGGCACGGCAAAATCGGTCTTTATCCTCAGTAGGCCTATGGGCTCTTCCGGAACTTCGAACGACTGGGGCTGGAGCATTTTGCCGGATATGGTCTTCATGGAGACAAGATTGCCGCTGAACGCATCCTGGGATGTCATGACATATGTTATACCGTCAAACTTGACAAGTATTCCGCTTTTCTTTCCGCTTCCAGTATCAAGGATGACCATGGAGTTCTTTATGTCTTCGAACTGGTCGGCGAACACCGCCGGAAGGGATGTCATTACCAGCAAAGCGACGATTGACATGTATTTGCCCATGATGCCTAATTGCCTTTGTTTATGACATTTGGATAAATGTAGGTTAGATTATTGCTTCTGCAGCTGACAGTCTGCGTAATGGCTTCGAAAAGTTTCATTGTCTCAGAATAATACAGCTTTATATATGGGCTTCCGTCGGCATTTTTCACGGCCGTGGCTTTTGTGGAGATGAAAGACGCCAGCCTCATTCCGTCGGTTTTTGCGGATTCCTGAAGCAGCCTGGCCTGTTCCTGGTAATGGTTGATGTCGCTCTCCATGTTGGCTATATATTTGGCGCTGTTTGCCATCTTCCTGTTGTGATCGTCTATCCAGACCTTCATCTCGACGGGGGCGCCGCCGGGGTCGATCTGGTCGTATGGCTTGGTATACCACAGGTGCATGATCGCCATATAGGCGTCAACGAAGTTCCGTGATTCGGTTATCAGCTTCGCCTGCGCGACAAGATCCTGCGGTTTTACAGGAAGCCATCTTATTTCACCGTTCAGCCTGGCGCAGGTGTTGTTCTCCCACCTTACGACATACATTGAAATGCTTTTGTTGTCCTTCCTGTCTATTCTGGATTTGATCAGGGAGGGGATTTCGTATGACATCGCCCCGACAGCCTTTCCATTTTCGCAGATGACGGGGGAACCGGCGATGTCAGATGCGGTGCCCGGGCTGGTGATTCTGAAGAATTCCGGACCGATGCCGACAACGGTCCCGGAAAATGTCTGTATTTCCGTCTTCTTCTCCCCGTTGCTATCCTTCATGACAACGGAGGGGATGGTGCCCTTTTCCCCCATTACGTTTTCCTCGTCTATTTCGAAGAAGCCGGCTGCCGTGCTGTCCACCGATATCCTTACCAGGTCCCTGTCGGATGCCATTTCAAACTGTCCGGTCTTAACCGGCTTCCCATCTGAAGTATAAAATAAAAGTCCGCCCTTGGCGAGTGCGAAGATGCTGGTGAAGACATAGATCTTGTCACCCTGCCTGGCGAAAAATCCGCTGGCTGCAGCCTTGTCTGACTTGATGAAGACTATTTTTCCGGGTGACGCGAACTCCTGTGGATACGCAATACCCTGGCAGAGGATTAGGACAAATACGAAAATCAGAAAGGAAGAGACTGCTTTTTTTGGATTGAGTATATTCATGCCTGACGGGATCCTTTGTGATTTTTAAAGGGTTAAAACTATTAGCGCTTGAAGTATTTTCAAGACACGATGAAAATTTGTTTTCTAGATTTGTGAGGCCGGAGTGGAGTGACGCTAAGTTAAGGGGTTATTAAGAAGGGACAGCCTAAAGGCTGGACTCCAAACTTTGGAGTTCAAACTTTAGTTTGTCAGCCTGACATATAGGTCTTTTCCCTGGCGTGTATGGCGCCGTCGCTTGTCAATACGCTCGAATACAGTATGAACTCGCCAACCGGGAATTTCTGCGGAAGGATGTCCTTGTAGATCTCCCGCAGTTTTGCAACCTGATTTGCCGGGATCTCCTTCAGCCGGGCGATGGTCATGTGCGGGGTGAACTTCCGCAGCTCGCGGGGCACGTCATTCATCTCGAGGATATCGTCGATGCTGTCTTTTAATTTTGACAGCTCCGGATTTTCCATGCATCCCAGCCAGAAGACAGAAGGCCTCCGTTCATTCGGGAAGAAGCCCGAACCTGTCATCTCAAGATGAAACGGTTTGAATCTTATTTCTGAAAGGGAGGATCTTATTTTCTCGAAGTGCTCGTCGTCGGAATCACCGATGAACCGCAGGGTCATATGCATCTGTTCCCTGTTCGTCCACATTGTCCCAGGCAGATTCCTGCGGAGTTCGCAGATTTTCCCGCGCAGTTCGTCCGGCATGTCGATCGCTATGAAAAGACGCGGCATGATACCACCTTGCATCGATGGATATTTGGATTCCTGTATTATCCATGATAATATACCTTCAGACAGTTGAAAATAAAGGGGAAAAATATGCAGCACAAACATCCGCTACTGTTATGCGACCTCGACGGCACCCTGATCGATTCGAGGGAGGATCTGGCGACCGGCGTGAACCTCATGCGCGCTGAATACGGGCTCGCCGCGCTTCCAGTCGATACCGTTACAAGATATGTCGGCGACGGCGCGAGGAAGCTTGTTGAGAGGGCCTTGCAGGGAAGCGACGTCAGCCATGACGAGGCGCTGGAGAAGTTCAAGAACCATTACCGTGACAACATGTTCGTGAAGACGAGCCTGTATCATGGCGTCAAGGAAGGCCTCCATCTGCTCCATGGACATGGCTGGAAAATCGCCCTCACAAGCAACAAGCCCTCCGACAAATGCGAGGACATCCTCAGGCATTTTAAAGTAGATTCATGCTTCGATCTGATACTCGGCGGCAGCCACAAGTATCCTTTGAAACCGGAACCAGAGAGCATCATGATAGCCATGAAGGAGACCGGAGCGCACCCTGATGAGACATGGATAATCGGCGACAATCATACCGACCTAGAAGCCGGACGCCGTGCCTGTATCAAGCGCTGCTACGCCCGATACGGCTTCGGACACATTGGTTCCGAGGATTTCGACATGGTCGTCGACTCCTTCATGGAATTCGTGGAGTCCCAGACCGGAAGACGGAAGGCAGATGACAGATGACAGATGACAGGTGGAGTGGTCTGTAATCAGAGATCAGTGGTCAGATTACGGAAAGCCGAATACCAGGGGGCTGATTCCGCCCCTACAGGACGAATTTGATTTCCATGATGTGTAAGGGTTGAAACCCTAGGCTATTTATTATTGCATCCTTTCAGGATTCATGTATGCAGATTATCCAATGGAATTTGTTGAAATGAAGTTAGACGGAAATTATCTTATACGCACTTGTGCGTAAAATAACATAGCCTAGGGTTTCAACCCTAGGTCATGAATTATCAAAAGTTACGCCCTGAAGGGGCGGAAGGTAAAAGGGGGGAGCATGTCCCAGTCTTTGTCGCATCTATTATTCCATGTAGTTTTTTCAACAAAGAACAGGCTCAATCTTATTCAGCCTGAGTTTGAGAATGAACTCCACTCATATATCTGCGGTATAGTCAGGGGACAGAAAGGTGAAGCCCTGGAAATTGGCGGGACATCGAACCATATTCATGTGATGGCACGATTCCATCCTTCAGTTTCAATATCAGACATGATGCGCTACGTCAAGGGCGGCTCGTCAAAATGGATTCATGAGAAGGGCATTCCAATGTTCCAATGGCAGAAGGGATATGGTGTTTTTTCAGTCAGCGAATCTCTTGCAGAACAAGTAGGCGGATATATTCAGAATCAGAAGAGTCATCATGAGAAATATTCTTATGAAAAGGAGTTTTTGCTTCTTTTGGAAAAGCACAAGGTCAAATATGATGATAAATATGTATGGGATTGATTCCGTCCCTTCAGGACGAAATGGATTTGGGATGTATACCTAGGGTTGAAACCCTAGGCTATGCTCTTGAATCCTTTCAGGATAAATCGTGGAATTCGCAAATGACTCGTGTTCTGTAATGTTTGAACTGCCCTGTATTTCAGGTTATACTACAGGAATATAAAATTAGCCTAAGGGAGAATCTAATGTCGGAAGATGAAAGAAATCTCAACCTTCTCTCGATCTTTCACTATGTCCTCGGGGGGCTTACTGCGCTATTCTCATGTTTTTCCCTGGTCCATGTAGTTATTGGATTGTTTTTAATCATTGGCAAGATAGATGGAAATAATCCTCCTCCTCAGTTTATAGGCTGGTTCTTTTTTATCATTGGCGGAATGGTTCTGCTGGGAGGCTGGGCATTCGCCCTGGCGACCATAATCGCAGGAATGAAGTTGAAAAGGAGAATGTCATGGACATACTGCCTCGTAATAGCCGCCCTCGAATGCATGATGATGCCGTTGGGGACTATTCTTGGAGTCTTTACGATAATTGTACTGATGAAAGATCCTGTGAAGCAATTGTTTGCCGCGAACAATCAAGTTCAGCCAAGCACGATTCCTTAAAAATAATTCATTCTTCCAACTGACCACCGGCAACTCTTTTTCACCTCCCCATATGGTTCCTGCGGTACTGGCCTGGGGCGGTGCCGTAGTATTTCCTGAAGAGCTTGGAGAAGTGATATAGGTCATAGAACTTGCAGATCTCTGCAATCTCCTCGATCTTCTTTCCGCCTTCCCTCAGCATTGATGCGGACTTCTCAAGTCTCTTTTGGAGAAGAAATCGTGTAGGAGGGGTTTTGAACGTGTCATGGAAGATCCGCCTGAAATGCGGGTAGGAGACTCCAGCCTCTTTCGCCGTTTTTCTCCAGTCCCAGTCGATGAACGGTTCGGAGCCTATTCTTTCTGCAATCCTTCGGATGTTCCTGACCGGCAATGCTTCTTCAATCTGGGTTGCTGGCTGTTCCCCAAGCTGGATCAATAATTCCTCCAGCACGTGGACCGTCCTGAAAGTCGGTGCCGTTGACACTGCCAGCCGCGACAGCAGCCTGTCGAACGCTTCAGTGAATTTTAATGGTTCGCTGATTTCTATTACCGGAGCTGATGAAGGGAAAAGTCCGTTTCTGGCGTAGGCGTCCGGCCGCTTTCCCTTGAATGACACGAAACGGTGGTGCCAGGTTCCCTTATCGCGGCGTCCGAATTTGAAATAAGGTCCTGGGAATGTCAGCCAGACCACAGGCCCCTTCAAATGCTTCACTGGCTCCTTGTCAACGAACAGATCAAGTTCGCCACGTTCCGCGTACTGGATGACGTAGTATGGGAAAAACTTGTCGACCCATGCATTGCATCCAGGGACATGGTTGAAACCGATGAACTCGAGGTTGGCCGTTGAATTGGTGATCATTTAATACAAAACAATAAATATATTATACATTTACACGGTGCAATACAGTAATTATAATATACAAATAATCAAGAAAGGATTATGCCATGAACAAGGAATTCGACGTTAACATGCTGAAGGAATATCTGAATTTCGACTACTCCCATATTGATGCGAGCAGGAAACGCCAGTGCCAGGCATGGCGCAGGGAGAAGCTTGAAGTGCCGCTCCTCTTCATCGGAGACAAGCTTTCCGCAAAACAGGAAACAATACCCGACTATGACCTCCAGCAGATTTTCACCGACAAGGCCAAGATGCTCTGCCGTCAAGCCAGAGGCGCGATATCCACTGCAAACGGCCGCAGCGACAGTGTGCCGTCGATCAGGCCGAACCTCGGTACCGGAATCATGCTGGCATGCCTCGGACTCGAACAGGAGACTTACCCCGACAAGATGCCCTGGCTCCATGAACGCCTGACCAAGGAACAGGTTTCCATGCTGACACCCGATGACATCAAGCCCCAGGGCAGTTTTGCACGCGGGCTTGAGATGATGAGCTATTTCAAGGAGACCATGGGCGATACGCTTCCCATATATGTAATGGACACCCAGGGACCATTCGATCTTGCGCACCTGATGATGGGTGATGACATTTTCCTCGAACTCTATGACGATCCGGCATTTGTCCACCATCTCATGAACATCTGCCTTGAACTTGGAATCAAGGCGCACCGCTGGATGAAGGAGGCGATAGGCGAACCGATGACGTCCCTGCATCACAGCAACGCGATATATTCCGACAGCTTCGGCATCCGCATATGCGAAGACACGACTGCTCTTCTTGGTGATGAACAGATCCGCGAGTTCGCCATTCCGTATTCGAGGAAGCTCGCCCGCGCGTTCGGCGCCGCCTGGGTGCATTACTGCGGATACAATGAAGCTCTTACGAATGCGATTCTGGAACAGCCTGAGTTCAAGGTGCTGAATTTTGGACACATTCCCGGGCATGAGCAGGAGATTGATTTCTTTGCCAACATGGAGAAGTTCGCAAAAGCAGGAAAGGTGAATTACAACAGCTGGCCAAAGTTCCCCGACGAATCTGTGGAAGACTACATCAACCGCATCCACAAATTCGCAAGCCTCGGAGTTCTTGCCCCATGCGTTGGCGTCAATGTAGACTTCCAGAAAGCCGGATTCAGAACTTCGGCCGATGTCCTGAAGTATTGGAGGAACTTGAGAAAGTAGGTACGTGCTTCAGCATGTACCATTCTTGAATTCATGGGACAGCCTAAAGCCCTATCTACTATACGCATTTTTTGACTCTGCTTAGAATTCTTTATGATGAGTCCTCCATTCGGAGGACTCATCTTTGGACTGCGCAGATCATTCTGCGCTTTGGATTCCGCAGGCACCGTGGAGAAGATAATAGCTTTCGCCTTTGCTAAATGCCATGGTGTGACGAACAGCTGTAAAAACAAAGCGGTGAATAATCACCGCAGTCCAAAGTCAGGCCGGAGCGCCTGACGTAAAGATGAAAAGACAGAAGAAACGGAAAGCGTGACGTGGACAGTACAGGAAAATGCGTATAGTAGACAGGGCTAAAGCCCGTCCCTGCTTAAATTTCCATTCAGCTTGCAGAATAAACAAGACACATGGCGATATCAATTACCACGGCATATATTAAAGGTTGTTGGTTTAGGTAACTCGGGCATTCCTGCCCGAGGCGTTTTAATACTCTCGGGCAGGAATGCCCGAGTTACTTGGAAAAATCTATGGATTGGAAGAACGAAAAAGTTCTAGTTACTGGTGGTGGAGGTTTCCTCGGAAGGAAGATCATCGAGGATCTTGCCGCGCTCAACTGCGCCTCGATAAGATCTGTCGGCAGGAAGTCACAGCCTGCGCTTGAGAGGATTGGAGTGGAAGCCCTGTGCGGCGACATCCGTGACAGTTCATTTGTCTCGAAAGCCTGTGAAACCCGCAGCCTTGTCATTCATACGGCAGCATTGGCTGGCGTATGGGGTGACTTCGAAGACTTTTATAGGATAAATGTGACAGGCACCCAGAACATAATTGATTCGTGCATTAAGCGGAATGTAAGTGCGCTTGTCTACACGAGTTCACCGAGTGTCGCATATTCCGGCAACACCGAGAATGCTGATGAGTCGGTGCCGTACCCTGGAAAATATCTCGCGTATTATCCTGAAACCAAGGCCATCGCGGAACGCGCCGTTCTCAAGGCGAATTCTGCGAATTTCGCAACCGTGGCGATACGTCCGCATCTGATCTGGGGGCCAGGGGATCCGCATCTCCTGCCGAGGGTAATTGAAAGAGCCGGGAAAGGAAAACTCATACAGGTGGGCGACGGGAAGAACCTTGTCGACATGACCTACGTCGACAATGCATCATCTGCACACATACTTGCAGCTGAAACCCTGCGAAATTCGCAGAAGGCGAATGGGAAGGCTTACTTCATCAGCGATGGGAAACCTGTCGTTCTCTGGAGCTGGATAAATAATCTTCTGAAAGAGCTAGGAATCCCTCCTGTCGATAGAAGAATATCCTACCGTTCTGCTTACGCAGCTGGTATTTTTATTGAATTCCTTTATAAGGTTCTCCCGTTTTCGGGAGAACCTTATATGACAAGATTCATTGCTGGACAGCTTGCCTTCTCGCATTACTTCAACATATCTGCTGCAAGAAATGATCTGGGTTACAACCCGAAGACCAATTCAGATGAGGCCCTGAAGAAAACTGTCGAATGGCTGAAGCAAAAGTAGGTACGGGCTTCAGCCTGTACCATTTTTGAATTCATCTGCCATCCTGCTTGTGAGGTCGAAATATACAGGATGACGGTTACTTGAAGTTCGGAAGGTAGCAGTCGTGGCGCGAGGATTTTTTCCGGGCGTGCCTGATGACCTTCTTGGTGTGGTGCCTCTTGACTGCGAAACTGAGGATGTTTCCGATCATTTTATTGTAGGAGAAACCGGATAGCTTGGCAGCCTCCGCCATGCTGGTTTCCTTGCTGATGTCGGGGTTTGCGTTTACGTCGAGCACGTAGAATATCCCGTTTCTCAGCCTGAGATCTATTCTTCCATAATCACGGCAGCCTGCGACATTGAAGGCCTTTATGGCGATCTCCTTGAGCGCCTCATGCTCCTTCTTGGAAAGTTCCGCAGGGACCTTCACCTTGATTTTCTTGTAGTGTATGGAATCAGGTTCGAACTTCGAATCGTAGGTGCAGAGCCTGTCGTGGATGTTCTCAAAGGCGGAGAAATCCATTTCCGCAGGCGGAAGCATCTTTATCTGGTCGTTCCCCCAGAGGGTGACATGGAATTCCCTGCCATCGATGAAATCCTCGACAAGGGCAGGCTGGGAGAAGTTGTGCAGGACAAATGAAATCCTTTTCTTCAGCTCCTGTTTTGTCAGGATGACGGCATCGGGCGTGACGCCGTAGCTGCAGTGTTCCATTGCGGGTTTCGCTATGGCAGGATAGAAATTCCAGTCGTCGAACAGGAGCAGCGGTGATTCGTAGATGCGCCATTTCGGGGTTGGAACGCCATGTTTTTCAAGAAGCATCTTTGTTCTTCTCTTGTCCCAGCACAGGTTGAGCGTCGAGGAATTGGAGCCGGTGAAGGAGAATTTCAGGGATTCCATGATTGAGGCGACCGTGGATTCGCTGTGATCGATCCCCGGGAGGCCTTCGCAGCAGTTGAATATCACATGGGTTTCCGGATCGTATCCGCATATCAGGGGGTATAGGTCTGTGTTTTCAAGGACGATGTTCTTTACCTTCAACTTGCAGCTGCGTATGGCGGATTCTATGCCTTTGATCTCCTTCAAGGCATTTCGCTTCTCAGCCGCGGTCCACGAGCTGTCCATGTTGTGTACAAGCAGGACATTGTGCTTTCTTGAGGTTTTAACTTTCGCCATTAAATTCCCTTTGTGTTTGTAAATGTCTTAATATTGCGGACTTGTGCTGGTTTTGCAATCCAGGCTACGGTAAAAATATTATTTTTACTGCAGTAGAATATTCCAAGTTCCCAATATAATGTAAGTATTCGTGTCTGGAATAAACTGGAGAAACTTGTGAAAAGCGAAAAAGTATTGAGCGTTGTCATACCAGTCTACAATGAGGCAAAGACAATCTGCGAGATCCTCGACGAGGTCGCCAGGAGGCCTGAGACCGCGGAGATCATTGTCGTCGACGATGCATCCAAGGACAATTCACGCGGGATAATCCAGGAATACGCGGACAGGAGCGAAGGCAAGGTCAGGCTGTTCTGCCAGGAGATGAACAAGGGCAAGGGCGCCGCCATCCGGAGGGGTTTCGACGAGGCCAGATCCCCAATAGTGATCATCCAGGACGCCGACAAGGAATACAGTCCGGAAGACTATCCAGTGATGATAGCTCCAATTGTTTCCGGGAAGGCCGACGTGGTGTATGGCTCACGCTTCCATGAAGGGGCCGGCAAGGTCCTGTACTTCAGGCACACGATGGGGAACAAGCTCCTTACATTTGTTTCCAATGTCCTGACCGACATCAAGCTCACTGACATGGAGACCTGCTACAAGGCCTTCAAGCGCGAGGTCATACAGAACCTCAACCTCGACTCAGACCGTTTCGGCATCGAGGTCGAGCTTACTGCGAAATTCGCACATGCGAGGAATCTGAGGATCTACGAGGTTCCGATCAGCTACCATGGACGCACGTATGATGAAGGCAAGAAGATCACCTGGAAGGACGGGGTCGCCGCGATCTGGCACATGATCAAGTACAACCGCCTCCAGGGGAAGTCCAAGTTCTACAGGAAGCCGTGGAAGGAAGTGCTCGGGTAGGTTTTCCAGATGCGGCGCATCTGGAAAATCTATTCCTCGAATATCATGCCGAGATCCTTGCCGTCCTCGGCCTTCTTCGTTCCTGGCACACCCTTGACCAGGCGCCAGATCCCCTTCTTGTCGTCGACAAACTGCGGAGGGGAATGGAAGTTGTTCTTGACCTTGAAGTATTTCGGAAGCTTGAGCTTCTTGTCGCTTTCCACTTTATCCCTCTCATCGATCTTGTTGCTGACAATGGGAGCGCAGAGGCCCTCGTCTCCGAACCAGAGCGTGTTGCTGATCCGCCTGTCCTTGGAATTATCGGGATTTGTGAATGCGATGGCGTAGCCGTCGGCGTATATGATTGAATTGCTGATGTCGATGTCGGTATTGCCTTTTATCCATAATGCGGCCGCTTTCTCAGGAGCATTGGGGGCTGCGAGGATGGTGCAGTGGTTCAATGAAACGGCGCTGGAATTTTCAATTAAAAGACCCTTGAACAGGCAGTTCTGGAACGAGACCGTCGAGCATGTCAGTATTTTTGTCAGGTCCGATTTGAAGACGCAATTCCTGAAAGTTATGTTCCTGGCGTTGTCGGTGCAGGCAATCCATGCGCCGTCAAGCGTGACGCCTGAGACTGTTACGTCCTTTGCTGTGACGAGGATGTTGTTCTTGATGATCGTGGAGGTGTCCCCGAAAATCTTGGTCCCATTCTGGTTGATGTTGAACTCCCTCAGTCTTTCCGAATGATAGACGCCAGGTTTCAGGGTGATTGACATCCCCTCGGTCTTTTCGGAAAGGGATTTAAGGAGGAGAGCGGCGCATTCCTGCGGTGTTTCAGCCTGGATCGTAACTGTTTTGCGGGACTTGTCGGTGTCCTCGGCGCCGGCCCGTTTGCAGAATTTCCTGACAGCCTCGATAATGTTATCGTACTTCTTTACGAATGCCGTGTCCTTGTATTTGTCATTGTACTGCGACAGGCCTGCAACAAGGTTCGCCGCATTTTTATCCTGGATTTTCTTCTGCGTCAGTTCAAGCAGGAACTGTTCCGACTTTTCCGGATTGAACGTCATGTCATATTTTACCAGCAGCGTGGTCAAGGCGAATTCCGCTTCACGTTCGGTCGCCACGCGGATGAAGCCGGAGCCAAGATTGCATTTGACTCCCTTGAAGAATTCCTTCGCCTTGTCGTAGGATTTCTCCTGCATGCAGAGCATTCCCTTTAGGGTTGAACTGTCCCCTTTGATGAGGGAGTCGCAGACCTTGATCTTTTCATCCAGGGTAGATGCCGCCAGAGAGAGGTTCTTGAAGGATGAAATGTTTTCAGAAAGGTTTGCCGCGAAAGACGCGGATTCGGCCGGAAGCCCGGCTCTTTCCAGGAACGCCCTGATTTTTTCCAGGGTCAAGTCGTTTTTGCCGGCCATGAAATTGATGGCGGCTTCATTGTACAGAGGATAGACCTCCCTGATGAATTTCACCTTCCTGTCCTCGACGTAGTTAGAAAGCTCCTGCCTTTGTTTCAAGGTTTCGTCCTCAGTCTTTCCCTTGAAGTTCTTGGCCATCAGCTCGGCCTGTTCGAAATTCCCCAGTCCCATGGAGGAGTCAAGATCAGCCTTCACGGCTGCGATGTTGCTTTCGGCAACTTCTGTTTTCAGGGAAGAAATGAGAGTTCTGCGCTCGTTGACGCTTTCCTCGGCGTATTCACCAGAATACTTTTCAATGATCTCGATGGCTTTAGCCTGGTCGCCTTCCTTTATGTAGGTTGCGGTAACTGTCTTGAGCTTCTCGATAACGTCTGTGACTTTCTTTTTCTTGAAAATCTCCATCGCCTGCTGTCTGTCGTTTATTTCCTGGATAAGCTTTACGTCGTTGATTTTTATGGACTCGCTTTTCAGCGCGTTGAAACGGCTGTAGGCTTCTGTCAGGTTGGTCTCGGGGTTTGAGTCATAGAAATCGCAGATCTCCTTGAAAGTCTTTTCCGGGGTGGACGCAGGAGCCTTGACGGTGACGGTTTTTACAGCCGGAGCCACGGGCTTCTGATCGGCAGCTTTTGCCGCATCATAC
Source organism: Lentisphaerae bacterium GWF2_50_93 (assembly GCA_001804815.1). Lineage (GTDB taxonomy): Bacteria > Verrucomicrobiota > Lentisphaeria > Victivallales > GWF2-50-93 > GWF2-50-93. Next base: position 198,867 of record MHBI01000101.1, on the reverse strand, counting down.
TTGATATCGGTCTTTGAAGATGGGACGACGGCCGGAATGATTGACTGGTCCTGCGCGACCGGGGCAGGCGGAGTGTTCTTCCTCGTGGCAATGTTGATGATCACGACTATCGATACAATTGTCAGGACGGCAAATATTATTCCGACAGTGACCAGGAAGAGCTTGGCATTTGCCTTGTCGGGATCGGGCGGCATATTGCGTCCATTTTTCCACTGCCTGTTTATTCCGCCGATGAGCGCGGGGTTGATCTTTGCAATGGTGTCAGTGAGTTTTCTCTTCCTGATTTTTTCAGTCTTCAGCTTGACCGTCTTCTTCTTCTCGTCGGAAAATTCGCCTGCCGGCTGGCCGAAGGCCTCGAAGCGGCCTGTTGTCAGCGCGGAAATATTTATCCTTGCAAGCGAGGAGGCGGCAGGCTGGGGGGCTCCCAGCACTTCAGGGCATGATGTGTTTATGTGTGAAATCAATTCGTTCCAGGACTGGTACCTGGTGCCGAGGTCCTTGGACATCATTTTCTCGAGGATGGATATATAGCTTGCGGGAACTTCATAATTGAATTCACGCGGATCCGGAAGAGGCGCGTTTGGAACTTCCTGGGGAGTCAGCTCCCTGTACGGATGACGGCCCGTGAGGAGAAGATAGAATACCCCGCCCAGGGAATAGATGTCGCACCTCTGGTCGGAAGCCTGTCCGCTGAGGATGAATTCCGGGCTCATGTACCTGTAGTCCCAGATGTTGAAGCCCTTGTTCAGGAGGTATGAATTGCCAATGAGCGACTGGGAAAGCCCGAATTCGAGGATGGAGATGTCGCCGTCCTCGTCGAGGCGGACATTTGAGGGTTTCAGGTTCTGATGTATGAGCCCCTCCTTTTCCCAGGCCTTGTTTAGGGAGCAGGCGATCTTCCTAACAATCTGTATGGAATCTGAACTGCTGATGGGCATCACCTTCGAGGCAAAACCTGAAAGAGTCTTCGCCTTGTGGTTGCATTCATAGACGAAAAACACCTTGCCCGGAGTCATGGACCTGTCAAGCAGGGCAGGAAACCCCTCGATATTTGACGATCCTGTCCGCAGGATGACATTGAACAATGCTTCCGCGTTCGCGTCGTTCTTGAGGTAGAACGAGCTAGGGATCCTCAGGAGCACTTCCTGCCCCGGCAGTTCGGTTTCGCCGACGGCCTTGTACGAGGTCCAAAGATGGGTTGAAGCATAGATGTCGATGATCTTGTATCCGCTGAATATGGAATCCACAGGCAGGGGTGGATCAGGGACGATCTGGGCGGAATCGCAGATAGGGCATGATACCAGTTCGCCAATGTACTGGTATTCGGCCTGGATGTCGTTCTTGCAGACTGAGCATTTGAAATTATAAAACATAGAAATAGTTCTCCCCCAAATAAAGCGGGTACTATAGCTTCGTTTACGGCGTCTTTCAACCATCCTGATGGCAATGACATGTCAATACATGCCACACCGCTGCTTCTCTGCGGAGACAGGGCGCCATGATACTTATTGGTTGCGGCTTTGCCGCCTTGGGTTGAATACAGGCCGCTAAGAGAATAAATTAAGGGATGGGATATACCAGCATATTGAATATTTTGAAACGCCTGATGAAGGACAGTTTCTCCGCAGTGGCGCTTGTAATCGTCTGCCTGTATTTTTCCTTTGCCTTGTTCAGCGAGGCGTACGGATTGTACTGTTCCAAGGCCAATCAGACCCCCCTATATGAGAAGGGCAGCATTGAAAACGCAAATGTTCCTCCTTCCAGCTCCCACTGGCTCGGTACCGACTACAAGGGCCGGGACGTTTTCTGGAGGGCGATGCATGCAAGCCGGACTGCCGTGAAGATAGGGCTGTTCTCATCCCTGCTGGCCGTGATGATCGGCGTCGCCCTCGGGGCCGCCGGAGGTTATTTCGGAGGATGGATAGATGATTTTACGGTCTGGATATACAGCACCTTTGCTTCAATGCCGACGCTTCTTTTCATCCTGGCTTTTGCGCTTCTCGTGACAAAGGGCTTCCTGTATCCCCCTCTTGCCGAGGCCTTCAAGAACACAGCGGAATTTTTCAATGCAGATCCCGGAATGATAGCCATCTACCTTGGAATCGGCATTACTGGCTGGGTCGGTCTTTGCAGAGTGGTCCGGGGAGAGGCCATGAAGCTCAAAAGTACGGCATATATCCAGGCGGCCAAGGCACTGGGCTATTCCCCGTTCAAAATCATTGTCCGGCACTTGATCCCGAATCTTTTCCACCTCATAATCATATATTTCACGATCAGGTTCGCATATGCGATCATGACCGAAGTCATCGTCAGCTACCTGGGCCTCGGCGTACAGCTTGAACCCAGCTGGGGTGTGATGATCTCGGATGGACAGCAGCGTCTATGGCAGGGCGTCTGGTGGGAAGTCGCCGGAGCGACAGCCTTCATGTTCTTCCTGGTGCTCTCATTGCATACGCTGGGTGATTCGCTCAGGGACATACTGGATCCGAGGCTGAAGACATGAGGGGGAAGTTCTAAAGTTCTAAAGTTCTAAAGTGCTAAAGTGCTAAAGTGCTAAAGTGCTAAAGTGCGGGAGTGCGGGAGTGCGGGAGTGCGGGAGTCTGAAAAATCATCAATCATCAAGCGGAAATTGGAAATTGAAAATCGGAAATGAAATTGTCGCTGTTTTCGGCGGGACATTTGATCCGCCCCACAACGGGCATGCACAGATTGCTGGAAAGATCCTGGAGTCGGGGAAGGCGGACAAGGTGATTTTTGTGCCCGCGTTCCATCCTCCCCACAAGCCGGGGTTTCCGATTACCAACTTCACCCACCGCCTGAACATGCTGGAACTTGCCACGTCCGGGGACGAAAGGTTCGAGGTGTCGGATATTGAGAGCAGGCGGAAAGGGCCGTCCTTCACCTTTGACACGATGGCCGAGTTCGAAAAGCTTTTTCCCGGAACGGAGATAAGGCTTCTCATGGGAAGCGACAGCCTGTGCCAGTTCCACACCTGGTACAAGGCGAAGGAGATGCTGGACCGATGGCGGCTGATAGTCTATCCCAGGAACGGCCATATGCCGTCTGTTGATGATTTGAAGGCAAACTGGGGCATGGAAGTTGCTGAAAGACTGCGTGGATATATATTGCCGGTGACGTACTTTGATTTGTCATCGACCGAGATCAGGCGGAAAATACTTGACGCTGAAGATGTCGCCTGCCTGGTTGACAAAAAGGTGGGCAAGTATATTATTGAGAATGGAATTTATAAGTAGGACAGGCATTCCTGCCTGTCCGTCTTGGATTTTGAATAAAATCGGCAATCCGACGGCAGGCGACTGAAGACCGAGGACTATTAACAAAATTTAACTGGAGGAATATAAATGGTTAAGAAAGCAGAGAAGAAGACCGCGGTGAAAAAGGCCGTAAAGAAAAAAGTGAAAGCCGATGTGCCAGGCAAAGCCGAGGAACTCGCATTCATCTGCGCGAAAACCGCCGACGACCATAAGGCCGACAACGTCATCACCCTCAAAGTGTCGGGACTGTCGGTCATCACAGACTATTTCGTGCTCTGCACCGGTAATTCAATCCCCCACCTTTCAGCCATTTCCGACAGCGTCATACGCGAGGTCCGCGCAAAAATGAACGTGAGGCCGAGAGTTGTTGACGGTACGGCTGCAAGCCTCTGGACCGTCGTGGATTTCGGTTCAGTCATAGTACATGTCCTTTCCCCGGCAATGAGGGAGCAGTACCAGCTTGAAAGCCTCTGGGGAGATGCTCCGAAGATCGAGACGCTCAAGCTTCTGGCCAAAAAGAGCCTGTAATAAAGAATCTCCTGATGTCCATCCTGTCCCCGTTGTAAGCAATGGGGTATTACGGACGCCCTCCCTGGCCCCGCGGCAGGCCGGAGATCTTTATAACAAAAGAAAATCAAAGTCGACTCAAGGAAGATTGATGGACGAAGACATAAAAAAATGGGATGAGTACAAGTGGGAGGGGATTTTCCGCGAGGAGGATCAGTGCATAAACGCCTACATGAAGGAGCTCCCCCGCTACATCGACCTTCCCGACGAGGAGGAGATCCTTTTCAACAGGATCCGCAAGATGCAGAAGGCGCTCCCGGAGGCCAATCTGCTCTACGACAAGCTTTATGAATACCAGAACAGCTTTGAGGACGAAGAGCCGTGCCTGCCTGAAGACTGGAGGAACCTGCAGGGCGCCGACATCTACAAGAAAGTGCTGGAATATGCCTGCGCATGGACAAGACTATATGTCTCAGCTTTCAATTCCGATACGATGAACCTGGGACTGAAAGGCGCGTGCATGTATGCGATCATGCTCTCAAGGATCATTGGCGTGATGGAAATGCCCGCAGACATGCCCGCCCTGGTAATCTCCAGCTGCAAGAGGGTGAATTCTGTGATAAACGATATAATCGGGCTGACCAATGAGATAAGCAGGCTCCAGCCTAACTTGTCGATCAGGATGAACGATCAATCCTCCAGGCTCCTCCTGGTAAGGGAGAAAGTCCTGGCCCTGATGGAAGAAAACAGGAAAAAGATTGGCTGATCCCAATGTCATACCAAGACGATTCAAAAAAATCTCTCCTAAGCAGCGCGCTGGCTGTCGTGACGAGGATCGACTTCCTTCAGCTTTTCGCGGTGGCGGGCCTCCTCACAATCGGTGTCTTGTTCATCTATGGAACTGGCCAGCAGGTCGGCGAAAAAGGGGCGCTCCTGTGGAAGAAGCAGCTCATATGGGCTGGAATGGGATTCATCATATGGGCCTATATGGCTTTCTTCTTCGACTACAGGAAGCTGGTCGTCTTCGTGCCATTCATATATGCGGCCTGCCTGATCGGACTCATACTCGTCCTCATGCTCGGTGTCGAACTCAATGGTGCGCGCAGATGGTTTTCCTTCGCTGGAATCAGCATCCAGCCCTCTGAGTTCGCAAAATTCGGAGTCCTGCTCATGGCGGCATGGATCCTGTCGATAAAGGAATTCGACGTCAACAAGCTCCATCATCTCGCTCTCCTTGGAATCGTCTGCGGTGTCCCCTTCCTGCTCATTGTCGTAGAGCCGGATCTTGGAACCAGCATTGTCTTCATCCCCATGATCTGCTCGATGGTTTTTGCCGCAGGCTTGAAATGGAAATGGATTTTCCTCGGGCTTTTCCTCTCCGTCGCAGCCGTACCGGCTATATATCCCTTCCTAAAGGAGTATCAGAAGGAGCGGATACAGGTTTTCCTGGATCCCGAACGGGATCCGGAGAACCGGGGCTGGAACAGCCTCCAGTCGCAGCTGGCTGTCGGAAGCGGAGGCGCCTTCGGAAAAGGTTTCATGCGCGGCACGCAGAACACCCTGGGTTTCCTCCCAAAGAATGTCTCATACACCGACTTCATCTATTCAGTCATAGCCGAGGAATCCGGATTTGTAGGTTCGGTGGCGGTCGTGTTCCTCTACTTCCTGCTGATAGTCTCCGCGCTCAGGGCCGCGGTCTTTGCGCCTGATAATTTCGGGAGATACATCGCCGTAGGAATAGCCGGCGTGTTCTTCGTGCATTCATTTGTCAACATCGGCATGACGATCAAGATCATGCCCATCACCGGAATCCCGCTGCCTCTGCTCAGCTATGGCGGTACTTTCATGATAGTGATAATGGCCTTCCTCGGATTCATCCAGTCCATCTACTCGCGACGCCAAAATATTTGGTGATTTGGAGATCTGGCGATTGCAAGATTTGGATGATTGGGAACTCGAAATTAGAAATTTGCGATTTGAAATCGGGAATTTATTTTGTTGGAGTTCACAGCTTGTGCGTTCAAAGAACCGCTTCGCGACAGAATTGGAAAACAACAGGAGCTTGTCCGTAGCAGTGCGTGAAATCGAGGAAGGATTAAAATCAATTGCATGTTTTGACCCCGTCTTCCCCCAGTACGAATTAGTATTCCTTGAAACAAAAGTAAGATTAAAATGCCTATGTGTAATTCAATTATTCAAGAGATTCTATTTGCGATACATGACACTAGAATATGTGGCAATGAAGTATCGAGGAATTACCCCTATTGTTTTAGCGGACGCGGAATTTGAAAAGTTAAAAATAACGAGAGATAGTTTCCTTGAAAATGAACAGTAGCCAACCTGCTCATTCGGGTTTGACCCGAATGTAGCTGAGTTAAGCACTTCTGCCATCATGAATACACAAGCTGAAGCTTGGACTCCAACCTCAGCACACCGGCAAATGTTGGAGTACAAACTTTAGTTTGTCTTCTCTTAGCGCCATTCGGGTGTGACCCGTCTTCCCTTTTGTTGGAGCAACTCACAACTTGGGAAACATAAACTAGTACCCAAATTACTCTTACCCAACCATCCAGCCATCCATTAATCCAACCATCCATAAAGATTTGACGCTCCGCGTCAAATCTTTATCTTGTACGTCCTGATCTCGAACGGCCGCATGCTGATCTCGACAGGCTTCGCGCAGCTCACCGATCTGCCCTCAGTCCACTCAAGAAGATTTGTCTCGACAAGTTTCGCTTTCGGCACGTTTACATTCAAGACGCCTTTTGACGTGTGACCCTTGGTTTCAACAAGGCGTATGACAATGCTGTTCTCCTTCTCGGCCTTCTTGAGGACTTCCATGGATATGCCGTCGCTCTGGATCGTGCAAGGAACCTTGTATTTCGGTTTTCCGAAACCGTCAAATACTGTCAATGCCATGTTGAGCATCGCGGCCTCCTGCATCACATCCGATTCGGTCAGATGGCCCTTGTGCGGAAGCAGCGAATATGTGAATTCATGGGTTCCCCTGTCGGCATCGGGATCCGGATCCGTCGGCGAACGCAGGAGGTTCATGTCAATTACGTTGTCATATATCTTGTGCCCGTACTTGCAGTCGTTGAGGATGGCGACGCCATACTCGTTTTCAGAAAGATCCGCATAGCGGTGTGCGACCACCTCGAACTTCGCGCGGTCCCAGCTCGTGTTGCGGTGCGTGTTCCTGTGCATGTACGAATACTGGATGTCGTAGTTGGCCTCTTCGCTCCTGATCTCGACAGGGAATGATACGCGCAGCATCTTGTGCCTCTCCTTCCAGTCGACGAACGTCTTGAAGTCGATCCTCTTGCTGTCGAATGGGAGATGGACGGTCTGGACGATTTCCGAATCTCCAACCTTCAGCGTGAACTTGAGCCCGTTCCTGACAAAACCTCCGGGAAGTTTTTCTGCCTTGACCGCCTGCGCATTCTGGATGATGCTCTTCTCATAGTAGATGTCGATGTCCCAGGCGTCGAAGTTGTGTGGACGGTCCTTGTATAGCGTCAGTACATTTCCTTTCTTTCCCTTCTCCAGTACATCCCTTCCGCATTCCTTGTCGAATATCCTCCTGATCGACCCGTCCTTGTCGAACTCATATTTTATGAGCTCGTTTTCGAGGACAAGATCCTTGCCGGCCGGGACTTCTCCATCTGGCGCAGTACCTGATTTTTCAAAGACCTTGAATCCCTGTGGCGGAATATCCACCAGGGCGACGGTCTTTTTCCCTTCCTTCTGGACAAGGATTTCATTTCCGTCCTCGTCGATGAGTCCGCAGTCCAATCCCTTGGGAAGTTCGACGGTTCCGCGGTAGGGATATGACAGGCAGTTCGACATTACTACGTAGTCGCCATTCTTCTCGAAGAGTTTTTCTCCTGCGTTCCGGATGATCTCGTCGCATTTCTCAAGGCATTCCTTGTGTTCCTTGTGCGTCGTTTCATATACCTTGTGGATGCTTGAACCGGGAAGGATGTCATGGAACTGGTTTAAAAGAAGAGTTTTCCACATGGCGTCCAGTTCCTTCGAAGGATATTTTTCAAGAGGCAGGCAGGAACATATGAACTCAGTGTTCCTGAGCTTCTGTTCAAGGTAGCGGTTCCCCTTCTTGGTCTGCGCCTGCGTCGTGAGCGTGCCGCGATGGAGTTCGAAATAAAGTTCGCCCACCCAGGTCGGCAGCTTGCCAGCATGTTTCTGGAGCCTGTCGAAAAATCCTTCGGCTGACCCGAATTTGACTTTCGCGACACCTTCGAGATTGGCGGCTCTCAGTCCGCGCTCGATGTATTCCTCCTTCGGTCCGCCACCTCCATCGCCTATGCCGAAGAGGGTCATGAATTCATCGATGAATTCATTCTCCTTGAACCTGTCCCTTGCGCTGGCTATGGCACCGGCATGGAGTCCGCTGTTATATGTGTTTTCCGGAGGGAAGTGGGTTATGACTTCGCTTCCGTCGACACCGCGCCAGATGAAGGTGTGATGCGGGAATTCATTGAACTGGCACCAGGAAAGCTTCTGCGTCAGGAAGTAATCAACTCCGCACTTCTTCATGATCTGGGGCATGGCCGCCGAATAGCCGAACACATCAGGGATCCAGAGGTTCCTCACATCCACGCCGAACTCATCCATGAAATAATTCTTGCCATGCAGCATCTGGCGGACCATCGATTCGCCGCTGATGATGTTGCAGTCCGCCTCCACCCACATTCCCCCCTGGCATTCCCAATTACCCTTTTTGACCTGTTCCTTGATCTTCGCGTAGAGCTTCGGATAATGTTCCTTGGTGAAGGCGTAATGCTGTGCCTGGGATGCGCCGAAGACATAGCCCGGATATTTTTCGATCAGCGTTATCTGGCTGGCGAAAGTCCTTCCGCATTTGCGGATGCCTTCGCGCACAGGCCACAGCCAGCCGGTGTCGATGTGGGCATGTCCGACGGCAGTCGTCTCAAGATCGGAGGATGATGTTTTCTTCTCGAATTCAACTCTGATGATCTTCCTGGCCCTTGATGCGTTCGCCGGATTGTCGGCATAGGCGTCTATCGCTTCGTTGACCGTCCTGATTATCCTTGTTCTTCTGACGGCGTTTTCGGGAAGGGCTGCAAGCAATGATTTCAGCACTTCCACATCCAGCCAGAGGGACCACACTTCCCTGTTGAAGGTGCAGAGGCGTATCTTGTTCACAATGCCTGAGTATGTTCCGTGGCGGTCAGGATCGACGACGGCGGGATCGGGCTTCCTCTCGATTCCGAACAGGGCGTTTGCCGCTGTCTCGACCCACATCTCGAACTTCTCCCCGCCCTTACACGACCTGATCAGGTAATGGAGGTCCTTGCAGTAGTCCCCCTGGAAAACCGAACCTTTCGTGACACTCTGGACAGGGAGACCGTCATTCTTGAAAATCAGTCCTTCGCCGTTGAAGTCGAGCTGTGCGACAACTTCCTTTCCCTTCCATGATTTCGGAACTTCCCCCTTGAGGAGGAACCAGGCGCTCTCCCATGTCTTGCCCCAGGTAGCTCCTTCCTTTATCTTCTTGTATTTAAGGGATGTCCTTTTGGCGAACGGGACAGGTTCGATGCAATGTGCGAATTCCGCATCGAAAAGCACATGGTCGCTGAGGATGCTGTCGGAGATTCTCTTATAGAAGTTTTCGATCCTATTTACGTAGAGGTTTCTTTCCTTCTGGTTCATTTTGATATCCTTTGAGAGAAAGTTGATGAATTTGAATATGGAAGTGCATAAACTAATCAGCGCAGAATAGAAAGCAAGTGTTCCAGATGATTATTTGATTATGGCTTTTTCTGGTCAAATAAGAACTTGATCCTCGGATAATAAAGCGGGATGGTCTCCTGCACGGAGAAAAGGCTCTCCTTAGCCTTCTTATCGTCGGCTATCGTGAAGGAAAACGCAATGTCGCCGCGGATATCCCTGCTTTTCAGGCCTTTCATCGCGTTGATTATCCAGTTCGGATCGACATGGAATATGGCTTTCAGCGGAATTGACATTTCAAAGAAGCAGAAGTCGCCGGAAGGACTGATCGAATATTCGAACTTGAAGTCCTGTACCTTCTGTGAGAAATCACATGTGAATCCGGCTGACTTGTTATTGTCCGTCCTGAAGCATGCGGTGCTTCCAGGAATCATCGAGATGCTCATGCAGTTTTCAAGGCCTGCGGCACCGATCTTTTTTATTATGCCTTCATCCTTGGTCATCCCCGCGAATATCACGCTGTCCTTGTCAATTGTCGCGTAAAAAGAGGCTTTTCCCGTATTATGGAACTTGGAAAGATCCCATTCATCAGGATATCCGTCGATATCGTATTTAGTTTTCGTATTCACAGGAACATCAAAGATGAGCGCGATCTTGTCCGTGAACTTGATGAAGTTATCAATTGAGAAAACCTTGGGGGTGGAGTTGATCATCAGCAAAACGTTCCCGTTTGCCGAGATGGCGTCGGGACAGCTGGAATATCCTGGAAACGATTTCGTCTCGACCTTCTTGTTCTTGTAGTCCTGTATGATTACAGTGTTCTCCTCGGACATTTCCCTGTTGGCCGTCGGATGGAAGAAGTGGAACGACTTGTCGCCGGCCAGGAAGTTCAGGTCGTTCCTCGGCTGCATATTGTTGAGATTGGCATAGGGGGACACGTCCTGCTTGTAGACGATGTTCTTGCCCTTGATGTCGAAGCACACCGCGGAATATTTGAACTCCCATTGCGGTTTGGACATGTCGTTCACTACAAGACCGAGCAGATTGCTGGAATCGCCTACCGGACTTGTGTGGAAATTCACATTGTTGCTCAGGTCCGTCCTGCTGTCCAGGTCGAGAAGGGACCAGACGTGCTGCTGGAAGGCGCAGCAGACGATTTTGTCTACTACATTGAATCCACTGTCCCACATGTTCCAGTCCCACCTGACATGGGGCCAGTTCTTTGTAGGGAATTTCGTCATGGTGGATGTCAACGGGTCGAACGTGAAGCAGTCGTTTGGCTTGACAAATAATGTCGGCTTGCCATCAATGTTGAACTTCCTATACTCCCATATGTTCCCACCCAGCTTGATATTCTTGTCCGTCTTGTCATATATTGAAGTTTCCTTGTTGAATTTATGGACGATCAGGACATTGCCCGTTCCAGTCAGGATGATGTCGCCTTGGTTGTAGATGGAAAGCATGTTGTGGACGGTGTTGAGCATGCCTTTGTATTCATTCTTTGCACCGTCGATAATGAGGATCTGTGTCTTGTTTGACTGCGGGTTTACCTCGCCTACATATAGGGTTTGTGCGAAAATCGCAGGACCGGCGTAGTTCCTATAAGTTTCACCTTCCTTCGGGAAGCGGTTTAATATTGCGCCGGTCTTCCTGTCGATGGCGACAATCGTATTTTTTGAAACCAGATAGACGACTTTGTCCGAACTCAGCACAGTCGTGTTCTTCGATCTCAGAGGGACGGCCCATTCAGTGAAGAGCTTGTTGTCCAAAAGGACAATGTAGTTGTCGGCCTTGATCAAGAAAGATTTGTTTTCTTCGATGATCTGTGGATTGTTCAGCTTCTGCACATTTTTTTCGACGCATGACGGCTCGGGATATTTGCCTGCCTGCGGGGTCAGGACTCCTATGATGGGTTTTATCTTGCCAGGCTCATATCCGAAGATTCCGTTTCTGGAAACAGATATTGGGATGAATGTCGGAGGAAGCTTGATCTTCTTGGCGAGGGCGCCGGCATCAGTCCATATCTCAATGTTCCTGCCTTCCGATAGAATGAAACCGTCCTTGAGTTTTTCCAGATAGGTGTAGTCGGCGCCAGCCAGCGCCTTCACAGGTTCAAGCCGTGCCAGAGAATAGATGCCGGCCGCTGACGTCTTGTCGATGATGAGTACCGAGTCAGGGCCGGCCTTCCGGATGTCCAGGGCCTTGATGCTGGAGCTTTCAGCTACAACTGCGCCGGTATCCTTGTTCAGGAGGATGAGCCCCGGTGCGTCAACTGGCGCGAACAGCACGTTCTGCGTCCCGACCGCAGGAATATTCTTTTTCTTTCTTCCTAGTACATATGCCAGATCCATGTTCTGGGCTATGAACGGAACCCTTGAATATTTCCTGGTCCAGACAATGAAGTCGCCTTCCATGTCGACACAGAAGATTATGCCTGAATTCGTAGATATATATGCCCTGCCGTTCATGACGGAGGGTTCAGGCATGAACAGGTCAAGACGTACCGCCCAGATGTCCTGGAGTCCGCCTAGAGGCGTTATCTCCTCGCCTGAGAACAGATATATTTCATCTTCAATGTTCCCGTTGGCGGCGTTCAGCACCAGCAGGAAATACTGGGTTATCAGTTCGGGTTTCTTGGCGAGAACAAGGATCTGATCCTGGTAGAGGACTGGATCAGAACAGATCGCATAATCCCTCTCCTGCATGTCCCAGACGGTATGGCCGTCCGCGCAGTCAAAGGCGAACAGGCTGAACTTGCCGTCGGATATCAGCCTGGTGTAGACCATCGATCCATTCGTCTTCGGGGAAAAAGCGCCCGTGAATATAGGCGTGTTCTCAGGGATCTTCTCCTTGTCGGTCACTATCACGCTGTTGTCGAACTGCCTGTTCCATAGCACCTTGTCGCCATTGATGCAGGTTATCTGCCTGCTGTTCTGCATGAAAACCATGTCCTTGAACACGGAGCTGGAGCAGTTCAGGGAATAGCTGACTTTTCCTGTGAATACGTTGTCGTTCTTGAGCATTTCCATGTAGCCGGGATTCATGGCTGACATCGGCCTGAATGCATATTTATCAGCATCTCCGACCGAGATTTCAGACACGCCCGCCACTGGTGGCTCTGCGTCCTTTTTCGCCTCATGCGCGGCGAATCCTAGGAGGACCTTCCTCTTCCTGGCCTGGATTTCCGACAGGGAACCTTTCTTCGTTCCTAGGATCTCAAAATACTTTTCAAGTGACTTGCTGTAATCCTTTTCAAAGGCCTTGAACTCCTCCTTGTACCTGGGGACTGCGCCAGTAAGAAGATTCTTGTCGTTGGTCTCCAGGAGTGATGCGTTCTTTGAAATCAGGATGTTCTGGATGAACCTGTTGAGTTTCAATGTATTCTTCTCGCCGTTCAGCTTGTTTGCGTTTTCAATGTTGGAATTCAGCTCCCAGTCATTCTTCACCATTACGGCAGTAGTCTTGAGCGTTTCGGCCCTCCTCCTGAGATCCTTGAGTTCGGGCTTGTCCTTGATTTCCGGAATAAGCTCCATGTCCTTTATGGTGTTCTTTGAATTCTCGTAGTCGCTCTTCCCTATGTACGCCCTCAGCTTGTAGAAGAACCTGTCGTTCCCGAGGGTGTCCTTGAGATCCGCGTAGTTAGTATCTATGAATTTTACCAGTTCTTCGTACTCCTCCTTCTTGAGCATCATCTCAAACATGAACTTCACCGCCAGCCCGCGCACCTGGTCGTCATAGCTTTTCGTGTCGTAGATCTTCTTGAAGAATTCCCTTCCTGAGGCGAGCATCTTCTCATCCTTCTGGCAGATGTTGTAGCAGTCTTCCAGGAGCTTCCTCAATGTAGGCACCTGTGTCTTCCTCTTGAAGAGGTTCTCTATCCAGAAAAGCATGTTCTGGTTGTCATGGATCTGGGCATAGCCATTGATAAGCCTTCCAATTATCATTTCATTCACCTCCTGGATGTCGGATGGAAACGCCTTCAGGAGTTCCGTCATCAGCCTGATGTCAATGTATGTCGGGCTCACATCGCTTATGCCTGCAGCGAGTCCCCACGGACCGCCGCCCTGGTCAAGCTTCACCAGGATTTCGTTCTTGCCGGCCTTCAGATCTAGGGGGACGATATCGGGATTGTTCGGATCTATGAAGAATTTATTGATGAAAATCTGTTTCCCGTTGAGCCGGACTTCCGCTCCGTCATCATGGGAGAAGATCAGGAATTTCTGCACCGGTTTCTGGACCGTGACGGTAGTATAGAAGAAGAATACGGCCTCTGATATGTCCTGGGAGATGGGGCTCTTTTCTCCTGCCGGCCATTTCACCCAGGCGACCTGTTTGCCTTCCTTGCCTGCGTATGACCCGTCAAGCTTGATCTCCTTTTCAGGCGGATAAATGGTGTCAAATGCCCCGTCGCCGTTCCTTTCGAAAGGTCCGATCTCCATCCAGCTTTCAGACTTGGCGCGTTCAGTCCTGTTCTTTTCCAGGCTCTTATGAAATGAATTGAAAAGGTTGTTGGCTTTTTCTATGGTGACTTTGGAAGTGCTGTCCCACCATGCCGGCTTTACAGCATAATCCTGCGAATATGCCGGAAGAGCAGGGCAAATGAAAATTATCAGATAAACAAGGACGTTTTTGAGTTTCATGTTCAATATATTAACTCAATCCGTTTCAAATTAAACATGCTGGGAAAATAAATTGGCAAGTTTTAGCGCGGCAAAACCTTGCCAATGGCCTTTTCCATGTCATTCGTGTGTTTCACGGGTTTGTTTGTGTTTCTTCATTTTTTATTGTATCTTATAGGGAAATGAACAATAAATTCGATATCCTGATCATCGGCGCCGGCGTTGTCGGGGCCTCAATCGCCAGGGAACTTTCCCGGTACCAGCTCGATATCGCGGTCATCGAGAAAGAAGAGGACGTCTCCTTCGGCACCAGCAAGGCCAATTCAGGAATCATACATGCCGGCTTCCATTCCCAGCCCGGAACCCTCAAACTGAAACTCGAGTCAGCCGGCAACCGCATGTTCGATCAACTGTCCAGGGAACTCGGTTTCCCTTTCGAACGCCGCGGCGAACTCATGGTCGCATTCTCCGACGACGAACTCCAGATCCTCCACAAATACTACCAGCGCGCCGTTCAGAATAATATCAGCGGCGCCGAACTCCTCGGACGTGAACGCACACTCGAACTCGAACCCAATCTCAACCCCGACATCCTAGGCTCCCTCCATGCCCCGACCGCCGGCATTGTCGGCCCATATGAATACTGCTTCGCCCTGATGGAAAATGCAGCCTCCAATGGAGTGAAGATTTTCCTGGACAATAAGGTAATGAAAATTTTCCGGAAAGGGGCTTCCCTCGAAATTGTGACCGACAAAGGAATTTCCCTTTCCGGAAAATTTATTGTGAACTCTGCGGGTATTTATTCAGACGAAATTGCGAAACTCGCAGGTGTCGGCGATTTCAAGATCCTGCCGAGAAAAGGAGAGGAGTACCTGCTCGACAGAAGAGTAGGCGGACTCGTCAGGCGTGTGATATTCCCGGTTCCATCTGAAAAATCAAAGGGGCTCCTCGTTATTCCTACCGTCGATGGACCTGTCATGGTCGGTCCGACTGCTGAAGATATTGATTCCAGGACTGACTTCAGCACGACAAGATCCGGTCTCGATGCCGTCTTCAAGAACGCCCAGAAAATGGTTCCCGCAATCAGGGCCACCGATATAATAACTTCCTTCGTCGGCCTCAGGCCAGCCGCCACCGGAGGAGATTTCATAATAGGGAAAACATCTGTCAAAGGTTTCATAAACGCCGCCGGCATCCAGTCGCCCGGCCTCACGGCTTCTCCCGCAATCGCCGAGATGATTCGGGATATCCTGGTAGATGAAGGACTTCAGCTTAAAAAGAAAGATGATTTTTGTCCTGAAAGAACGGCTGTTTCCAAGATAAGACCTCTTGTGGAAAACAGGGACTATAAGACGCTTGAGACGTTGATTTCAAAGGACAAAAATTATTCCAAGCTCGTCTGTCGCTGCGAGAACATAACCGAGGCGGAGATAATCGCCGCAGTCAGGAGCGGACACACCACACTTGACGGCATAAAGTTTTCCGCCCGCGCCTGCACCGGCAGATGCCAGGGAGGGTTCTGCACATCGAGGATCTTGGACATCATCCACCGTGAGACCGGCATTCCGATAGAAAAGATTTCAAAAAAAGGAAAAGGCTCCGAAATATTGTTTTACAAAAAGGGGGCTTTTTGAAAAACAATATATACGACACCGTCATCATCGGAGCCGGTCCGGCCGGGCTGGCCGCTGCTGTATCCTTGAAAAAATCAGGAATTGAGAAAGTCCTGCTTGTTGACAGGGAAAGTTCAGCCGGTGGAATCCTGAACCAGTGCATCCACAACGGGTTCGGGCTCCACAGGTTCAAGGAGGAACTGACAGGTCCCGAATATGCCGAACGCTATGTCGATCTTGTCCGGCAAGCTGGCATTCAAATTCTACTTGATTCCTGTGTAATCGATATCATGTCTTCCGGAAAGGGAAAGGAAGTCATAATGCTTTCAGAAGAGCAGGGGCTCCTTAGGATTTCATGCAAGGCAGTAGTCCTCGCAATGGGATGCCGTGAGAAGAACCGAGGCAATATCGCAATTCCTGGAAGCCGTCCGGCCGGAATTCTGACTGCGGGGTTCGCGCAGAAGATGGTCAACATCCATGGATATATGCCCGGCAAGGAAGTCGTTATCCTGGGGTCCGGTGATATCGGACTCATCATGGCAAGACGTATGTCACTTGAAGGCGCAAAGGTCAAGGCCGTCATTGAAATCCAGACACATCCCGGCGGACTCAACAGGAACATCGTCCAATGTCTCCAGGACTTCGACATCCCTCTTTACCTCTCGCATACGATAAGCGAGATCAAAGGCGACCGCAGGATAACATCCGTGGAAGTTTCGCCTGTCGTCGACAGATCAGTTCCCGACAGGAACAAAAGCTTCCATCTTGACTGTGACACGCTTCTTCTATCTGTCGGTCTCATCCCAGAAAACGAACTTTCGTTAAAGGCTGGTATCCAACTCGACAATGTCACGCGCGGTCCTATTGTCGACGCCAATCTCATGACATCGGTTGAAGGTGTTTTTGCCTGCGGAAACGTCCTGCATGTCCATGACATCGTTGACTGGGTTTCAGAAGAGTCTGAATTCTGCGGATACCGGGTAGCCCGGTATATTAAAGGAGACAATGGAAAATCCCGCGAAATTCCCGTCAGGACTGGCAAGATGTTGAGTTATACTCTGCCTTCAAGGGTTGAAGTTGGCAAGCCGGCAACTCTGTCGCTTAGGACAATGGCTCCGTTAGAAAATGTTATTCTGGCCGTTAGGACAGAAAAAGATTTTCTTTACAAGAAGAAGTTCAGAAAAATATTCCCGAGCATCATGCAGCGGATCGCCCTAAAGGAAGTCCCAGCCGATGCGCAGTACATTGAAACTTTTATAACGACAGGGGATTGAATTGTTCGTAGTTCTTGAAGTAGGGACGGGCTTTAGCCTGTCCCATTCTTAGAATTGAAGATGGTACATGCTAAAGCACGTACCTACTGGTTGGAGGCCCCTCAGGGAAAAGTCCCTGCCGATGCGCAGTTTGTTGAGGCATTTGTATCTAATGAATAGTAATTTTTTTAAACGCAGGCGCAGCGCGCCAAGGTAAAAAAATATGAAGAAAGAAATTACATGCATAAGCTGTCCGAACGGATGCATTCTCGAAGTTGATGTCGAGAAAGGAAAAGTCGTCTCCCTCAAGGGCAATGAATGCAAGAAAGGTGTTGATTACGCGAATAGCGAAATCTTCAACCCGCTCCGGTTCGTAACGACAACCATCAAGATCTCCGGCACATCAATTGCGTTCCTGCCTGTCAGGACATCCAAACCTGTTCCAAGAAGTATCTGCGCCAAGATTGTGAAGGAAGCTTCAAAGATCAAGCTTAAGGCCCCTGTCAAGGTTGGCCAGATCATCGCCCCCGACATCCTCTCCACCGGCGCCGACCTCATCGCCACAAGGACTCTGAAGTAGGGACGGGCTTTAGCCTGTCCCATTCTATTTGATGCAAAGTGCTTGTATTGCGATAACGGCTTATCGCAAAATAATAAAAACCTTAACTTGCAATGCAAAATAGCGTATAAAACGTCGTTTTAGTTGAAAATCCTTTCTTAGTGGAATATTATATATTGCGATAATTCATTATCGCAATATAAGAAAACTCTTAACTCGAAAAGCAAAATAAGGTCATGAAACGTAATTCTACAGGCGAATATGTAATAAACTCAACTGTTGGAGAAACAGTCAAGTCCTTTGTTCCCCATCCATTGCCTCCCAATCCTCCCTTGGATATTCAGCCCTTTTTGCAGGATTCAATTGATCAGGCACACATGGCCTTGGGGCGTTTGGACGGAATGGCATCAATTCTGCCCGATACGTCTCTATTCATCTACATGTATATCCGGAAAGAAGCTGTTCTTTCGTCCCAGATTGAAGGGACTCAGTCTTCATTGTCCGATCTGCTTCTTTTCGAAATGGATGCTGCCCCCGGTGTTCCAATGGACGATGTAAGAGAAGTGTCAAACTATGTTGCAGCTATGGAACATGGACTGAAGCGTTTGCAGGAGGGGTTTCCATTATGCAACCGGCTTATCTGCGAGATCCATGAAAAGCTGTTGGCCAAGGGACGCGGTTCAGACAAGAAGCCTGGGGAATTTCGAACAAGCCAGAATTGGATTGGCGGTACTCGCCCAGGCAATGCCCGTTTTGTGCCGCCTCCACCTGAGCGCATGTCGGACTGCCTCGGCTCATTTGAAAAGTTTCTTAACGATGAACAAGGTCGCACCCCGACCCTCATCAAGGCAGCCCTTGCACATGTCCAGTTTGAGACAATCCATCCCTTCCTCGATGGCAACGGACGTCTTGGCCGTTTGCTCATCACGCTTTTATTCTGTCATGAGAAGGTTCTCAACGAGCCTCTCCTGTATCTCAGCCTTTATTTCAAGCAGAATCGTCAGGCATACTATGACCAGCTCCAGAAGGTACGGGAAGAAGGAGACTGGGAATCATGGCTGTCCTTTTTCTCATATGCGGTGAAGTATACCGCAACCCAGGGGGTTTCCACCGCAAACAAGCTGACGGAAATTGTCCGTGACGACAGGATCCGGATGAAGGAACTGAAACGGCTCAGTGGTTCGGGTCTGCGCGTGCTTGATGTTCTTGCCCGGACTCCAATTGTTACCGTTTCGCAGGCAAGCAAGGAAACTGGTATTGTCGAGAGCTCGGTATCGAATGTCTTAAGGGCAATGATGGAACAGGGATTGGTCAAGGAACTAACAGGCCAGAAACGGAACCGCCTCTTCTGCTACGACCGCTATCTGAAAGTACTGTCCGAAGGAACCGAACCGCTGTAGCAAGTTTTTTACTTGGAATATAATTCTGTAGAGGAAAGATATTTTCCAGGTGCCGACCTGAATGGCGCTAAGATAAGAGAAGACAAACTAAAGTTTGAACTCCAACATTTGTCGGTGTGCTGAGGTTGGAGTCCAAGCTTCAGCTTGTGTATTCATGATGGCAGAAGTGCTTAACTTAGCGACATTCGCCGCCGACCTCATAGCGTTATGAAGCAATTTATTGATCCCTTTATATCAATTGGGTTCTATGGTCTTCCCCACTCAATATCTCTAATTACCATCTCAGAGAATTCCCTGCTGATAACTACGGTGACCGCTTCACTGAATCCATTGCCTGTAAGAGCCAAATACGCCCAACCTAGATCATATTCCTTCTTTCCTGGCCAGTCATCCATAGTATTGACGACATCGGCAGACGTAATATCCCCGTCACCGTTTGCAATCATTTTCTCTAATGTTTTCTGAAGTTTATTCTTGGAATATTTACTCTTCAAGGTGTTTGAAAGCATACTGTGTGCGCTTTCGTAATCACCATCCATTAGAGCTTCACCAAAATGTTGTGCGTATTTAGCATAGTCTGGATCATCTAGAGGGTCAGCAAAAGCATCTTCTGAATCTGAAGTTGTTTCTTCATCCAGTTTTGCTTTACAATACGCTATAGTTTCATTTGCCAGGTTCTTGTAAGCATCTCCATCATTGCAGAGAATGCCATTTTCTTCTAGAAATCTACGGTATGTTTGTATGCAATCTTCGTAGCGTCCGAGAAATTTTTGGCAAAGACCTTTGAAATTCAGATTTGTTGCTTCAGGAATTATCGAGTCGGCGATCTCGAAATAATAAAGCGCAGATCGAAGTTTGTTTCGACTCTTGACTTTCCCACCGATGATTTCAACCGCTTGCTGGAAAAGTCGAGATCCTCGCATAAATATAGATGAAGCTGCATCATGGCGGATCTTAATGGGTATGTGCTCGAGATTCATTTTTAACTCGGTATTTATTTTACTCATTTTTCTAGGCAGCCCACGGCACCACGCCATTCATTCTTGACTTTAATGGTCTTTTTGCCAAGCTGGATTGTTCCTGAGACTCCACGAGGAATCTTGACTGAAAGGTCGAAGGATTCAGTTCCTGTCCTGTTCCATTTGGCATGAATCTCTCCCTGCGGGATCATGCAGGTGCCTTCAAAGGTGTCAAAGGACTGCAGGTCGGGCGCAAGTTTGAGTTCGGCGTAGCCAGGTTTCAAGGGTTCGAGTCCGATGATCGCCCTGCGGATTAGATATGGCAGAGGGGCGCTCCAGGCATGGTTGCGGGAATCGTGGTTTTCTGAACGCCAGGCTTCCCATGGCGTGGTGGCTCCACGTTTCAGCATGTCACCAAAATCGTTGTTGAATGCGCGTACCGCCTTGTCACCAAGACGGCTTACCGCCGCCGCTTCAGCCAGGAAGAAATATGAGTATGGAGTTCCCTGTGAAACCCATGGATGGCGTGTGATGTCAAGAACTGTGGAGAGGGCATTGGACGCAGTCTCGCCATCAATAAGACCTGTCGTGATCGCCAGTGAATTTACGATCTGCGAGAATCGCGGATTTGAGATGCCGGGACCGTATGCATCTGCAACCATTCCTTTTCCTGGAATGAAACAGACCTTCAAGATATCCTTCTTCAGTTTCTCGACTTCTTTTGATAGATTCTTCGTGTCACCGCCAAGGACTTTTTCAAGTTCCAGGAGAGCCTGTATCGCCTGCAGATAGTAGAGGTTGAACCCAGCGTTGAAGTCGCGGCGGTCGTTTCCGACGGTGGTCATGGGATGCCAGCCATTGCCGGAATGGTCGAGGAAGAGAAGTCCATCTTGTGTCCTGGCGTCCTTGGGAATATTGGCTTTTGCAAGTAATCCGTTTTCTGTCTTGAGTTTGCGGAACTCTTCGACAATCCCGCGGATCGCATGGATATTGTCGGCGACTGCGGCGGTATCTCCAGTAAAACGGTAGTAGCGCCACAGACAATCCGGGGGCACTAGGCAGTAGTCAAACAGCGGCTGTCCCATCCCGTAGATGCTGGCTCCGATGAACGGTCCAGTGGCATTGAACTCTTCGGTGGCGGCGTAGCAGAGGTGGCGCATATGCGAGAAGTCGCCGGTCTGATGTCCGACGCTGTCGACGACCCAGACGCCATCGCCCCAGTATGCGCCTTGTTCGCGTGTGTTGCAGTCGTATGCCAGGGCCTGCGTGTTGAGCATGACGCTGCGCCGGCATATGCGGTACAGCGACTCGGCCTCGCGATCTTCGCAGGAGAGATTGTCCTGATAATCAAGATCTGCGCGGCAGTGATGGGTTGTCACGTTTTTAATCTCAACCTTGCCAATGGCGTCCTTTAAGGAAAGGTAAAGATAACGGTGCCCGTTGAAATGATAGAAACGTATTTTGTTGAGCCCCTTGACCAGATGGTAGCGTGAATAATAGAGGCCGGAATTGCGCCAGATGATGGGACGTCCGTTTGGAGTCAGATCCTCGGACATTGCGAAATCGAGGGTGCAGGGATTCTCACAGGTTATCTCGATTGCCGGTTCGCCAGCGCACATGCGCCGGAAATCATAAAGCATAAGGAATCCTGGTTCGCCTTCACGGCGTTCGAATGTGACATGTCCGGAACGTGTCATCTCGTATGAAGCCTCATCGAGTTCGCGCCATACATGCTCGTGGTCGAGTCGGACGGCGGTGTCCTGTAGATTGTAGACTTCCGTGTTGCCGCGGAAGACTGTCAGCGGCATGGATACGTCTTCGCGTTTCCAGAGAAGCGCTGGAACCATGCGCTTGCGCAGTTCCAGATCCTTTCTTTCGAACACGTGGGGAGCCTGCCAGAGCGATGAGGTGTCAGCGGTTTTGCCTCCTGCGTAGTCCTCGGCTGCGAACTTCGCAAGTATTGAAAATGATGGATGGGAAATGTCCAGATCTTCCATATGTTCGATAGCCCAGTTGCGTCGCGGCGAATTAGAGTTCCAGCATTTCAGTTCTGCAACCTTCCAGTTCCCGCCGGTGCTGCACTTGATGGTTTTTCCGCCTGCCTTGGCTGACAGGGAGGCCAGTATCCCAGGTTTTTCGGCAATATTGTACTTGGTGTTCGAGCCGATGAAATGCGCTAGAACCAGGATTGTGTTCGAACCTTTTTTCAGATATTGCGCGACATCGTATTCGTCAACCATGATGACAGGTTTCCGGAATGGGCATGGTCCGGCGTTGACGAATCTGCCGTTGATATATAGCTTGTATTTTGCATCGGCGAAAATTCCGATGGCTGCATTCCTGGGAGAAGCAGGCATGTCGAATTCCGCCAGGGCGGCGACATAGCTGTTAGGGAGGACATCCTTGGTCCATATCCAGCGGGACTTCGGATCGAACTGAAAGCTTAGATTGGTGGTGTTTTTCATAATGCGCCTATAATAAATCGAATGTGATGTGAAATCAATGGGTGGAATTGCATTCTTTGGAAAGGACGTGCCTACTTACCTCTCCGGGATGCTTGACGGCGGAGTAGGAGGTATTTCGATCTCCTCCTGTCTTTCCAGGCTGACCGAGAAGAGGATGACAAGCGCGGCGATGATGTTTGAAACTGAAAGAGCTATCGGTCCGATCTGGGTTCCGGAGGCTCCGAGATTGAGCGCGAAAAATGAAGTTACCGCGATCATCGCAATGTAGATCGCCTGCCCGGAGAGTATAGCCACAGGCCTCTTCAGGTGTGCGGCCTTGCCCTCGCAATATGTCCTCATCGATATTGTGAGGGGCATGAGTATGAGAAGCAGGGAAGTTTCGATTATCATCGGCACTGCGGATATCGGAAGATGCTGGACGTCCAGATAATACCATTTGCACAGGAATGGAATGATGAACATCAAAGGGATGATTCCAAGGACAAGGCCTGAAACAAAAGCGAACTTCCTGAGGATTCTCCTGTTGGTTCCGTCCTCGTAGAACGTTATCACCGTTGCGGCGATCCTTGTTGCCGCGAAACCGAACGCGTTGAAGATGCTGATCACCGCATAATAGACTGGCAGAGTGGTGTCAGGATTCGGCGCCCTGGCTGCAAATGCGCCTATCATATATCCCGACAGGCTGATGAAGAGCTGTCCGATGGAGAAACTGGCCGCATATGAGAGGATGGTATGGGTGGACGGAGTTTTTCCCGCGACGGGCAGCGCCTTGACGAAAGGCTTTGCCATAATATACAGGACAACGCTTTCAAAGAGGACCGGTATTGCCAGGCAGATGATCGCCCAGAATGGCCCGACCAGCATGACGGAGCAGAACACATATGCGAGCATGATTGTGATGGTGATCCTGCCTAGAGTCGCAGCATAGGCCCTTCCTGTCGCCTTATGTACGAAAAGGGTTGTCATGTACGGCATCCTCTGCATGAAAATAAACTGGAGCGGAATGCCGGTTAGCAGTGCGATATACGCAGAATTCTCCATGTCCGCCGGCAGGCCCATGATGACGCCCAATATCATGTGTGCGACCGGGGGAATGCAGATGATGGCTTGGAGCGCTGTCAGGATTATTCCGCTATAATATGAAATCCTCTTGTGGGCATGGTATCCCTCGGAAGTCTTGCCGAAGATCATTCCGGCTATGAAGATGCCTGCGCCGAGGGAGCCGATGAAGAATGAAAGGATGCAAGCTTGAGCGAGTCCGGCGATGTTCACGGAGCCGCCGACTCCGCGCGCCGCGACCGCCGCGACAAGCGGGTATGTTATCGACTGCGACAGCGCCTGGAGAGCAAGCGGTATGAAATAAAGCGACAGGCTGCTGAAAGTGGCAGTCCTTGAATGGTCATCTGCGTTTTGCATTTCATAAGATGCATCGCCGAGATTGAATGTCAATGGACACTTAGCGAAGGTGGAAGCTGTTCTATCCTGTTTACAGCAGAATCCAAAGCGGCACAGGGGTGCCGCAGTCCAAAGATTGCTTTGCAATCATAAAAATATGGAAAAATCGAAGAACATGCCTCGCGGCATTGACTACGAACGGATTAAAGCAATTCGGAATTCGTTGGTAGCCTGTCGCGCCATAGCTGTTCTCAGCGAAGGCGGATTAAGCCCGCAAGGGCTGTTCCTGGGCTTTATGCGTTTCCTCCGTTACTTTGTAAAATCCGCCTATCTGCTATACAAAATTCATAATAAGAGAGTAGTTTATACGGCTTGATAACAAACCAAGGGGATTTACATATGAAAAATGCTGTTTCCTTCAGGAATTCAGAGGCCGAAATAAGGCATCTGGAAGAACGGATCAATGCTGAATTAAAGTTCGCTGAAAAACTCTGCGGATTCCATAAGGAGAACGCGGAAGCCTGGCAGGGACTGATCCGCAAGGCCGATAAAATCGTATCCGATGCCGCCGCCACCGGCGATCTTGAAAAAATATCAGCAGCCGTCTCTGAAGCCGAGAAAATCCTCGAACCCGTTGCGAAGTTCGCAAAAAACTATTCCATATACTGTGTCGGCCATGCCCATATCGACATGAACTGGATGTGGCCATGGCAGGATACTGTCGCCACGACCATTGACTCATTCAGCACCGTCCTGAAGCTCATGAAGGAATTCCCCGGCTTCAAATTCAGCCAGAGCCAGGCGAGCGTATACGCAATCCTTGAAAAATATAATCCTGAACTCCTCGGACAGATCGCCAGGCGCGTGAAGGAAGGCCGCTGGGAAGTCACCGCCAGCCACTGGGTCGAAGGCGACAAGAACCTGAGCGGCGATGAGTCCCTCTGCAGGCATCTGCTCTACACGAGACGCTACATGAAGAAACTTTTCGGCCTGAAGCCGGGAGACGTCGAGATCGACTGGGCGCCCGACACCTTCGGCCACGCCGCGACAATGCCTTCTTACCTTGTCAAGGGCGGAGTGAAATATGTCTATCTCCACAGGCCCGGCGAACTCGGTCCGAAAAGACCTCTCGCGTTCTGGTGGAAGGCGCCGGACGGAGCGAAAGTGCTTGTCAGGAATGATTCCGGACAGGGCTACAATGGCGCCGTAAATCCCGGCATAATCGATCCGCTCTGCAACTTCTTCACTGAAACCGGTCTTCCTTATGTCATGTTCGTATATGGCGTCGGCGACCATGGCGGCGGACCGACACGCCGCGATCTAATGCGTGCGATCGACATGGACAGCTGGCCAATCTTCCCGAAGGTCGTCTTCTCTACAAGCAGGGAATTCTTCAAGCGTCTTGAGAAGGATGCCTCATGGCTTCCGATACTTGACTGCGAACTTAATTTCGAACTGGCTGGCTGCTACACGACGCAGACACTCATCAAGAAATGCAACAGGTTCTCGGAGAACCGCATCAACGACGCTGAAAATGCCGCGGCGCTCCTCTCGAAGATTTCCGGCTTCAAGTACAATGCCGCGGAATTCGAGGAATGCTGGAGGGACACGTTGTTCTCGCAGTTCCACGACATCCTGCCCGGATCAGGCGTACATGACACACGGACCTACACGCACGGGCTTTTCCAGAAGACGATGGCCTCGATCCTCTCAGAGAAGACAAAGGCCCTCAGGCAGTTCGCCTCAAAGATCGATACGACCTTTGCAGGATTGCCCGAAGAACCTGAAGTTCCGGCCAGCCATGTTCCCGCAGCAATGGGAGCCGGCGTCGGATTCCTTGCAACACAGCTTCAGGTGTCGCATGCGGAACAGAGCGTAGGATATGGACCGCGTCCATTCCTTATTTTCAATACCCAGGCATATGCCAGGAATGAAATCGCCGAAGTGACGGTCTGGGACAATACTTCAGGAAGAGGCCATGCGGAATTCGCAAAGCTTCCTTTCTCCGTTGTCGCGCCTGACAAGAAGACATTCAAGCCCCAGCTGATCACGTCAGGGGCGTACTGGGGGCATAACTATGCGAAGTTCGCGTTCCCTGTCGAAATCCCCGGAAACGGATATGCCGTCTACACCATCGTTGAAAAGGAAACCGACAAGAAGGTTGAGGCCAAGGTCTGGCAGCTCGGAAGAAGGCATACGTGCTTCTATTCAAGGGTTGAAAGGCAGTGCGAAGGCCTTGAGAACGAATTCACCCGCATGGAAATCAACATGGTGACCGGTGGGATTGAAAAGCTGACAGACAAGCGGTCGAAGAAGGACCTGATTGTTTCGAAAAACTCGTCACTCCTCGAGTATGGGGTTGAAAGGCCGCACGGGATGACCGCCTGGATTGTCGAGCATACCGGAGGATATGAGAATCCCAAGGTGCTTTCAATCGAGAGGATCACGGAAGGCCCCTATATCAATGCTGTCAAAGTCAAAATGAAGATCCATGAATCCGAATTCAGCATGGTCTATGAGATGCGCGCCGACGATCCGAAGGTCTATATAAGGATAAACGGCACCTGGTTCCAGAGGGGGACTCAGGAAGCCGGTATTCCTGTGCTGCGTTTCGCAGTTCCGTTTACGATGAAGAATATCAAGGCGCGCTATGAGATCCCGTTTGGTGCGGTCGACCGCGAATGCAACAACGGCGAAGAAGTTCCCGGCCTCCAGTGGGCGCAGGTTGCAGGCGATTCCGACAAGACAAAGGAAGGATGCCTTGTCCTGAACGATTCGAAATACGGATTCTCCCTAGAGGGCAACAAGTTTGCGGTCACTCTTATCAGAAGCAGCTATGATCCGGACATCCTGCCGGAAATAGGGAACCACGAGATCAATCTCGCGCTTATGCCGTTTGAAGGCGACCTGAAGATCTCCGACGCCATCAACGAGGGCAGGGGATTCAATCATCCGCTGCTGGTCACGGGAACGGACGTGCACAAGGGAAATCTTCCTGCAGTTTCCGATCTTATAACTGTAAAGCCGGCTTCTGTGATTCTCAGCGCTGTGAAAAAGGCCGAGAACGACAGTTCAATGATCCTGCGTTTCTATAATACATCGGGCAGCAAGACGGAAATTTCTGTCGGTTTCAATTCAAAGCTTCTTGGCAGGATCAAGAAGGCAGTGGAGACAGATATCATCGAACGGCCCCTGGAAGAATCAGGCGTGAAAGTGGCCGGTGATACTGTGAAATTCGCAATTGCCGCAAAATCAATCGCGACGATCGCAGTGTATTTCTGAAGTAGGTACGCCCTTCAGGGTGTACCATTCTTGGATTTGAATTCATGGGACAGGCTTGAAGCCTGTCCCTACTTAACAACATGAAGGAATATCAGAATGAAGATTTCGTTTACAGGAATTGATCTGCCTGAGGGGAAGGTCAAGTACAATGACCCGATGCTCATCGAACTCGAAAAGAAGTTCAGCCCGAAGAAGGTGTCGCCGTTCTTTGCGGAATTCGCAAAGGACAGCTGGGACAAGGCCGAGGCCATCGCAATACATGAGGACAATGTCCTCGACCTCCTGATAGTCGACATTGAAAAGCTCGAGACCAGGCTTGAGAGGACGGAGGATGAGAAGGAGAAGGTTTTCATAAAAAAATGCCTTGCGCACCTCGAGAAGAGCCTGCCTCTCTGCGAGCTTGAGCTGAACGAGGAGGAAGCTGCTTTCATGAAGCTGCTTTCCCCTGTCAGTTCCAAACCGACTTTCGTGACAGGTGAAAAGTCTCCTGAAGTCAATGGCATCATCAAGAGCGTGCTCGACAAATCAAAGCATACGTTCTTCTATACTGCCGGCAAGCCTGAAGTACATGCCTGGATCGTAAAGCAGGGTTCCGACATCGTCACATGCGCCGGGAAGATACATACCGATCTGGCAAAGGGATTCATCAAGGCCGACATTGTCAGCTTCAATGATTTCAAGGGTGTCTTCAACCTGCAGGAGGCGCGCACCAAAGGCCTTGTCAAGCTTGTCGGCCGCGAGTACATCATCCAGGAAGGCGACATCATCGAGATCAGGTTCAACGTATAAATTTTCCGGACGGAAAATTTATGATGATTGGTTATAAATTTTTTCGGAGAAAAAATTTATGTGCGGAATAGTGGGGATAGTCCATCTTGACGGAAGTCCGGTGAACCCGGAAATACTTTCGTCGATGAATTCCGCGATAATCCACCGCGGTCCCGATGGCGATGGCGTCTGGAACGACGGTCCGGCCGGGCTCGCGCACCGCCGTCTTTCCATCATCGATCTCGCAGGTGGAAAACAGCCGTTGACGAACGAGGACGGTACTGTCTGGATCACCTACAACGGCGAGATCTACAACCACGCCGAGCTCCGCAGGAATCTCGAGAACAAAGGGCATAAGTTCAAGAGCAGCTGCGACACCGAGGTCATCGTCCATCTCTACGAGGAGTACGGCCGCGACTGTGTGACTTTCCTGAATGGCATGTTCGCCTTCGGGATATATGATTCGAAGAACAGGATCCTGCTTCTGGCGCGTGACAGGATGGGACAGAAGCCACTTGTATATTTCAGTGATCAGAAGCGGATTGTTTTTGCAAGCGAACTCCAGGCTCTGGCGAAGCATCCGCAGATGCCGCGCGACATCAATCTCCAGGCGCTGCATGACTATTTTTCCCTGCAGTATATCCCGCATCCGGACACGATCTACAGCAAGGTGAAGAAGCTTCCTCCGGCCCACACACTGGAGGTCAACCTTGAGTTCGGGAAGACCAGGCTGAACAGATATTGGAAATGCAGGTTCGACAAGAAGAACGACATGACTTATGAAGAGGCGAAATCGCTCCTGCGCCAGCGCCTCGAGGATTCTGTCAGGATCAGGCTGATGTCCGATGTCCCTCTCGGTGCGTTCCTCTCGGGAGGAATAGATTCGACGATCATCGTCGGGCTCATGGCGAAGATCTCCGGTTCGCCTGTGAAGACTTTCACGATAGGCTTCTCCGAAAGCAAATATGATGAGAGGAAATACGCCTCTGTCGCGGCTGCAGGCTTCAAGACGGAGCACTATGAGAAAATAGTGAACCCCGCCGATTTCTCCCTTGTCGAAAAACTTGTCGGGCATTATGGCGAACCATACTGCGATGCTTCAATGCTGCCGACATACCTCCTCAGCGGATTCACCAGGGAGAAGGTGACTGTCGCGTTGAGCGGTGACGGCGCCGATGAGCTTTTCGCGGGATATTACAGGTATCTTGTGATGAAGTATTCGCAGTTTGCGGATTTCATACCGCTGTCTTTGAGGAAATCAATGTTCAGCATACTTACAGGAATCCTGCCTCCAAAGACCGAGGAGCGGGCGATGACAGGGCACATCCATAGGATTCTTTCCGCGGCGGCCTGTTCAAGCGACAGCAGGTATCTGGATATAATAAGCCGTTTCAGCGAAGACATGAAAAAGGAGGTCTATGGTGAGAAATTCAAGGATTTTTCGTCCAGGAAGACGCAGGAATACATCCAGGCGCTTTATTTGAATTCCAATGCCACCGATCCTGTCGAGAAGATCATGGATACTGACATCAACAGCTATCTGCCCGGGGATATCCTTGCAAAGGTCGATATCGCTTCAATGGCATGTTCACTTGAACTTAGAAGTCCCTTCATGGACTACAGGATAGCCGAACTTGCCGCGTCAATGCCACTGATCTACAAGCAGGACGGCACAGAAAGGAAGCATATTCTGCGCGAAGCCTTCTCCGATCTCATCCCACCTGAACTCATCAGGAGGAGGAAACTCGGATTCGGAGTCCCGATCGCTTCATGGTTCAGGAAGGAATGGGCGGGGATCCTGAAGGAAAGGCTTCTGGAAGGAAAGGCCGTGAAGGATAATTTTTTCAAGAAGGAAGTGCTGGAGAAATACATAAACAAGCATCAGAAATCCAGGGCCGACTACAGCTATTCGCTATGGGCGATGCTCGTGTTCGAGCTCTGGCTGGAAAAGACGGTTGAAAGTAAAAAATATTGAGCCAATTACAAAATTGGCGGAGGTAGGGCGATTTCTCCGAAAGCGCCGCTTCAAGACGGACGGCTCGGAGAGCCATCCCTACCTTGATTAGACAATAATAAAAAGGAAAACAGACATGAAAATTGGAGTGTGTGCGGATCCTAATGCCGGACAGATCCTCAAGGACGTCGGCTTTGATTTCATTGAGATGGGCGTTGGCGGGGCTCTGAAGCCAGACAAGTCCTACTCGGATTTTATAACTGAGCTGGACAGGATCCAGAAGAGTCCCCTGCCATGTCTTGCGGTCAACTGCCTCATGCCGGGACATATGAAGATAACCGGGCCGGAAGTCAGCATCCAGAGCATCAAGCTCCATCTGAGCACGGTTTGTGAAAGGGCTGAAGCCGCGGGAATAAGGAAAATCGTCTTTGGATCGGGCGGCGCGCGCAAGTGCCCGGAAGGTTTCGACAGGGACAGGGCCTTCGAGCAGCTTGTCGAGTTTGGAAAGATACTTGGAGAGGAGGCGGCAAAACACAATGTGCTCATAGCGGTCGAACCCTTGAACAGGAATGAATGCAACATGCTGACCTCCATCAGGAGGACTCTGGATTATGTAAGGAAGGTCGACATTCCGAGTTTCCGTCTGCACGCCGACTCGTACCACTGGGGGATGGAAGATGCTGCCGACAAGGATTTCAGCGAGGCCGGTTCCGCCATCTGCCATGCGCATATCGCCACATATAAGTCGCGCATGGCGCCAGGATTTGAAGAATCAGACTTTACGGAATTCTTCAGGCTCCTGAAGAAATGCAACTATGACGACACGATTTCAATCGAAGGGAAATGGACAGAGTACGGCGGAGGGTTTAACATTGATGCAAATGTCCAATCGGTGAAGGAGCATCCTGAGCATCTGAAGAAGGCGCTTGATGCGATAAAGAAATATCTTTAAGAACATGCCTTGCGGCACTAACTACGAACAGAAGTCAAGGTTTTTCATAGGTATTGTTTGTAGTCAGGCCCGTGAGGGCTGTTTAAAGGTAGGGATGGCTCGCCGAGCCGTCCGCATAATAGTTCAAACGGCGGTTTCGGCGAAACCGCCCTACCTTGGAATAAGGACAATATATGAAAGTCTATCTCGGTAAGAAAAGTCTTGAAGCAAGAAGAGTCTTCTGCATTGGCAGGAATTACGCGGATCATATAAAGGAGCTGAGCGACCAGGTTCCTGAAAAGCCCGTCATCTTCATGAAGCCGGAAACGTCCCTCGTTCCAGAAGGCGTAGAAGTCAGTTTCCCGACGCATGGGAAGGACTTCCATTACGAGACTGAGCTGGTCCTCCTGATTGGCAGGGAAGGAAAGCCTGCGTCCGTGAAAAAGGCATTGGATTATGTTGCGGGTGTTTCCCTGGGGTTTGACCTGACGATGCGCGATGTGCAGAGATATCTGCTTCCGAAAGGGCTTCCATGGGAACTCTGCAAGGCTTTCGACCAGAGCGCGCCAGTTGGGAAATTCCTTGAAAAGGAAAAGATAAAAGACCTGAACAAGATCGAATTCTTCGGAAAAGTCAACGGCAAGGTCGTCCAGCACGGCAATTCCAGCCAGATGATAAACAGTTTTGAAACGCTTGTCTTTGAAATCTCCCAGGCCTGGAAACTCCTTCCGGGCGATCTGATCTACACCGGAACTCCGTCAGGCATCGGACCGGTAACCCGTGGAGACCAGATCACCGCCGAATCTTCAGAAATAGGTGTGTTTTCCTGGAAAATAATATAATTGGCAATTGAAAATTGCCAATTGCCATTATATATTGCCAATAATAAAAGAGGAGCACCTCCGCATGGAAGTTCTTATTGACAATTTTGGCAGGATACTTATACCGCAGTCGGTTCGGAAGCATATTGGCCTTAGGCCGGGCTCTGTGCTTAATATCGAGGAATCAGGTGACAAAATAGTTTTGAAGCCTAAGGAGGAGCAGTCTCCTCTGAGGATAAAAGAGAATCTTGCTGTTTATTCCGGAGACATAGGTGATTCTGGAGATCTTGTCAAAGAAGCACGTGAGAAAAGAATCAGGAAATTAACTGGGAACTGAAATGAAGAATTACCTTTTTGATACCTCGGTGCTGATTGCGGCCATGCTTGAAAAACATTCAAACCATGAAAAGGCGTTCCGCTGGCTCAATGCTGCCTCGAATGCTAATATCGGGTTTTATATTTCTTCTCATACCTTGGCGGAATTGTATTCAGTCCTGACAGGAATGCCGTCAAGTCCAAGGATATCCCCGTCCCAGGCTAAGATTCTGATTGATAGGAACACGGATTCCGCCAAGGTAATCGATCTCACCGAGAAGGATTATCGGATGGTAATAACGATCCTGGCCGAACTCAATCTTTCCGGAGGTGTGATTTATGATGCCTTGTCGGCGTATGCGGCCAGAAAGGCGAAGGTTGATCATATCCTTACATTCAACGAGAACGACTTCAAAAGATTCGAACTCAAACATGATTTCCCTAAAACAATCACGCCGTTCCATGATATTCATTAAAGGGATAATTTATTCGCAACCGGCAACTATCGACCGCCTCATCCTTTGCCAGCTGGCTTATTCTATGCTAGATTATACGCAAGAGAATATGAAAACGGGAACCGACTATGACTAAAAAACTTATTGTTGTTCTTATCATTGGAGCCATAATAGGCATATCCACCATTCCGATGTGGACTGCAAAGATGGCAGATGATGCGTTCGCCAATCCCAATCTTCCAAATTCCCCGCAGAAAATAGAGGACGCGCTGAAGGTCAGGATGTACGTCTACATGTATCCTGAAGCAAGGAAAATAGCCGAGAAGGCGGTCTTGTATTTCCCTGAAGCGAAGGAGCTTCCATATTTCATTTATACTGCCGCGCTCAGTTCGGAGAAGGCCGGCAATCCTCTTGCGGCGATTTACTGGTACGGTTATTTCATTGAGCTCTTCCCCAAGCATGAATTGGCCAGCCAGGCCCAGAACAACTATAATAAGCTTAAAGCATTACACACCATCAACTGACAACATCAGGACAGGCAATGTCACATTTATCAATAACGCTCCAGAAGCTTATCAGGAATGAATCCCTCGCATTTGAAGAGGCTAAATCTGTAATGCAGGAGATAATGTCCGGGCAGGTTTCTTCAATCAAGCTTGCATCCTGGCTTACAGCCCTCAGGATGAAAGGTGAGACTCCAGAGGAGCTTGGAGGATGCGCTGCCGCAATGAACGCCAACGGGATAAAGATACACTGCCTGGACGAGAATGTAATAGACACCTGCGGAACAGGCGGCGATGGTTCCGGGACATTCAATATCTCCACGGCTGCGGCATTCGTTGCCGCCGGAGCCGGAGCGACAGTCGCCAAGCATGGGAACAGGGCTGTTTCCAGCAAGTCGGGAAGTGCAGACATCCTTTCCGAGCTAGGAATGAACATCAATATGGGCGTGGAGGACATGGAATACTGCCTCAATAAGATAGGGATCGCGTTTCTTTTCGCGCCAAACTTTCATCCTGCCATGAAACATGCAATGCCTGTCAGGGTTGAACTTGGAATAAGGACGATCTTCAATATCATGGGGCCTTTGTGCAATCCTGCAAATGCCCGGAATGCTGTCATAGGAGTCTATGACAGGAAACTATGCTCCGTAATGGCCAGGGCCGCCAAGACCCTGGGGAAGGAACATGTAATGGTTGTCCATGGCAATGATGGACTGGACGAGATAACCACGACAACAACTACACATATATGTGAACTTCGCGATGGCGAAATACACGAATATGAATTCGATCCGTTCAAGACCCTGGGCCTGCCCAAGTCCAGGGCGGCAGACCTGATTGGCAGGGAGCCTCGTGAAAATGCCAATACTTTCAAGGAGATAATTTCAGGCGAGACAACCGGTCCGTTGAGGGATATCATCGTTTTGAATTCCGCGGCAGCGATCATCGTGTCAGGAAAGGCACTGGAATGGAACGAGGCGTTCGCATTGGCTGAGAAGTCCCTGTCCGACGGCCATGCCTATGCCAAGTTCAAATCGCTGGTCGAATTCTGCAGGAAATAGGAGGCGGTCAAGTTATTTCTTATTGAGATCTGTTTTCCTTAATCCATAGAGATATGACATTGATTCCGCATACCTCCTGCCGAGTTCAATCATGGAATCATTGTCAAAGAGAGTACTGTTTCCCTTGACCTTCAACCCTTTTGATTCAACAAAGCCATGTCTGTCGATTTCAAGGTAGGTCTTTTCAAGATTTTCGTTGAATTCCCTGAATATGTCGGCATCCTTGTCATATGGGTATGAAACAAGTTTTCCGCCTACGAACGGAAGAGGGAATATTTTTTGTTCGGGAGCAAGTTCCAGCCTCAGATCGCTGATGAGCTTCACGGTACTGTCTTCATATGTCTTCAGGTCGGTATTTTTTGCGTCAGGCTCCCCCTGGTGCCATGCAATTCCCTTCAGTACGCCGATCTTCTGTGCGAGCTTCACTTTGTCGACCGCCTTATTGTAGAGTTCGCCTCCCTTGGCCCAGTCCTTGATCTGTGAGTTTTCCGAGGCGCAGTTGATAATGCCTACGCATATCAGGCCCTTTTTGTTGTTTTGAATCATGAACTTTCCGAATGAAATGGCCGGGCCGGCGATTGCAAGGTCGCCTGTCTTATCCTGGAATTTCTGTGCCTCATCGGAGGGTTTCCATTCGTTGTCGCCGTTGAGTATGAATATCCGTGAATCTATCTTCTTGTCGATCTTGGGAAAGAGGACTTTTCCAGTCATGTTGGAACCGCCTATGAAAAGGTAGATGTGGAATTTGTCCTTTTCCTTTACCAGCTCAGGGGCCTTGATTTCCACTGGATCCTGGGCGGAAAGACCAAGGGAGGCCATGAATCCCATGACAGCCGATGCCATCAGGGTTAAAAGTGTTTTTTTCATGATTTTGTCCGAATTTGATGTTTTGCAGGGGCTATTATAAATTGGCAATTGGAAATTGGCAATTGAAAATACTTCATTTCCCTGTATTATTTCCAAAGGGAACCTATAAAAATTGACATATGCGAAATTTAAAGGTTTTCTTTAGATGTAAACTAATCCGGAGACCCTACATGAAGAAGAAGAAATCTGAAGATCAGCTTGTTCTGGATTTTAATAATGAAGTAGAGCTAAGTGAAGTAAAGCCAGTTGAAAAGCGCAAGCCTGTGAATTCGTCTCTCCAGCCGCTCGAACTCAAGAGAGCCGCCCTGGGCTGGGTTGTCACCCAGAAGCCAGACGCCGTAGGCGTCAAAGTCCCGACACGCATATCGAAATACTGCGCGGATGTCGCGGCATTCTGGTCCGTGGGCAGGAGAGGGAAGCTCCTTCCGAAAAAGACTTTGATCGTCGAGACCAGGAACAACAGGAAGGAATGCTGGCCAGACTGCTCTAAGCATGAAGGTCTTCTCGTCAAGCTCAAGGAAGCGAAGGAACTGAAGAGGGCGATAGAGGCGAAGATCAGGAAGGAGGAACCTGCTCTCAAGGACACGGACAACCTTTTCAATGAATATGAAAGCTGGCGATACAAGGAGTCCAGGAACAAGGAATATCATAAGTGCCTCAAGGAAATAGACAAGTTGGAACGGGCGGTTTACAACGGCAGCTTCTTTGAGCAGCTTAGACGCGCCGAGGTGGCGGATTATCTTTATCTCGCGGTCCCGGAGGGAACGGTGCACAGCGATGAGCTTGCGGACAGCTGGGGGCTCATATATATAAAACCGGATCTCAGCACGGAGCTTGTCAAGGCCGCGGAGTTCTGGGACTGTCCAGTTGAAAAGAAGATCCATCTTGCGCAGAATATCGCGATCACCTGCCGTAAAAGCCTTCTTTTCAGCCTTGGGATAAGGGAGGGCGCCGGCGGAAAGCCTGTCTTTACACCTATACCGCACAGGAGAAGAGGTTCGGTCAAATAACGAAAACATAAGAACAGCCCTTACGGGCTTAACTACCAACAAATCCCCAATTTCTTATTCGTTTGTAGTCAATGCCGTAAGGCATGTTCTTTGTTTGGAATGTAAGCTTGTTTGTGATTTGGAACTTGGAATTTATAATAAGTTCGAGTTTTTAAGACTTAAAACTAAGGCGATATGCGATGAGACCTCCCAAACCAATATTACATGTACGCTTCTTCCTGGAATATATTGCAGTCCTTCCTCTTTACTGGTTCATCAGGATTCTCCCGCATTGCCTGCTTTTCCCGTCTGCGAAATTCGCAGGTTCGATGTTTTTCCTCCTGCCATCGGTTAGAAGACTGCTTTGCGCGAACATCAGGATAGCATTTCCAGACAAGGATGATTCCGAGGTCCGTGGCATAGCTTCGAGGAGTGCCTCAAACCTGATACTTGCGCTGCTTGAATTCTTCTGGTTCATAGACAGGCCGGAAATGCTTGAGAAGTACGTTGATTTTCCTGAAAAGGAGAGAGTCATAACTGAAAAGAACAAGAAGACCGGACATGGCCTGATCTGGGCTACTCCGCATCTCGGCAACTGGGAGCTGGCCGGGCTGAAGTTCAGGCATGACGCCGAGATCCCTTTTGCCGTCGTCGTGCGTCCTCTTAACAATTTCTTTCTCAACAGGATAATCCATTCCGGCAGATCCTCGGAGGGAAGCCGGGTCATTCCTGACAAGGGGGCTGTCAAAGGCATGATCAAGGCGCTGAAGGAGGGCTTCTTCATAGCGACGCTCGTCGATCAGAACACCAGGGCCAGGGACGGAGGAGTCTTCGTGGATTTCTTCGGCCTGCCTGTACCGACAAGCCGTGTTCCTGCGATGTTCGCGAGAAAACTCAACACCCCGGTTGCAGTAGGCGGATGCATCAGGAAGGGAAACAGATATGAGATGTTCGCGGAAGAGCTTCCGAAACTCCCTTCAGAATATATGACCGATGAGGACCTGATCCAGGATATCATGAAAATAACAGAAAGACTTGTACGGGAGAATCCTGATCAATACCTCTGGCTCTACAAGAGATGGCTCTATATTCCTGAAGCTGTGACTGAAGAGCAGAGGAGGAGCTATCCATTCTACTCTGTAAAGACAACTCCTCGCTTCTATTCCGAACTCGCCTCGAAGTAGGTACGCCCTTTAGGGTGTACCATTATTCAAGCCATGGGACAGGCTTTTAGGTTGTAACAAGGATGGTACATGCTAAAGCACGTACCTGCTTGAAGAACACTCGGATACGAGCTGCCTGTCGCAGGCAGGATTGAAATTGAATATCCAGATTGTAGAAATATAGTATACGCCCAAACAACAAAAGGAGTTTCCCATGATCGGAAAAATGCTCAAATGCTGTGCTGCTGCAGTCGCCGTGTTTTCCCTGTGCGCAACAATTTCCGCGGCTGACCTGGTTGACAATCCCCGCTACCAGGAATGGTCCAAGTACAAGCCCGGAACGCTCATCAAAATGGATATGACCACTGCCATGGGCGAGCAGAAGATCAAGTCGGCAATAACCACGACCCTTAAGGAAGTCACTCCTGAAAAGGTTGTTATCGAGATGAAAACCAGCATGGGAATGCCTGGGATGGCACCTCAGGAAAATGTAATAAGCAGGATTGAACCCGCCAAGATCGAGAAAACCAAGATCAGGCCTGTCACCCCGGAAGAGATACCCAACTGCAAGGTCATCAGCAAGGGAGCTGAAGACCTGAAGATCGGTGACAAGACCTACAAATGCAACTGGTATGAAGTGGAAATGGAACAGCAGGGCATGAAGCTCAAGAGCAAGATGTGGACCTGCGACGACGTTGTCGACAAGCTTGTAAAGAATGAAATCAAGATGGATATGGGAAACACCACGATGGTACTTGTCGAATTCAAGGCAATCAAGTGAGCTGATTTTGAGTGGAATGAAATACTCCGCGATCTGGCTTCGGTTAAGGATGTGGCCGCTGAAATATCCGGCAAAAAAGTGACTTTCCGCAGCGAAATGAAAGGGGGCGCCGGGAAAGTATTCCAGGCCGCAGGAGTGGCTATCCCATCAGCCATCGGATTTGCCCGAAAAGGGAAGGACTTGTAATACCAATAAATTTTAGACCGCAGTTAAGTCGTACATTATCAACAAGCCGTTTTTTGAAAGTGTTCAAAACGAGTTAGGGTTTTCAGTAGTTCTTTCTTGGTTTGATCCTGGCCGTTTACTCCTGGTATAAAATTTTGCAAGCCAAATTTTATTACTTGATCCTGGCCTTCACGAAGCTTTCGATGTCGGCGGCTTCCTGCGGGCCAACGATGACTTTCCAGCCGGGAAGGCTCTCCTCGAGCTCGCCGCTGATCTGCGCGACATAGCCGGGGATGATGATCTGCCGTGTGGCTACCTGTTCCTCGAGCCCGATACCCTTGATGAACTTGGCTATCGACGCTCCTGAGAACTTGCCTGCGGCCCATGCCGTAAGCACGCTCATGCCTTCGCATTCCGGAACCACGAGCCATGCGTTTGTACCGCTGTTCTCGATCTCCCCGGAAACGATGAAGTATGTGAGCGAGAAGTTCGTGGTGATGAACACAGGGGAGTTCTTGTCGGGTTCTCCGACAGGATATATCTTCGGCTCTACCTGGATCGGCTTCTGCGGATCAGTATAGATGTTGAGGCGCAGTGTCATGAGCGATACCAGCATCGCAGCGTCAAAATACGGGAGCACGCAGATGCCGCCGTATTTCGTGATCTCGTTTATCGCATCGCCTGCGATGTCGAAGGTTTCGCCTTCATCGATGAATTTCAATGTCGGATATCCGAACGCCTTGAACGAGTCCTTCAGCGCAGCCCTGCGTGAAATCGAGTTCACCTGGAACTGTTCCGCCAGGGAGAAAGTTTCGAAATTCAGGATGATATTGTTGAATCCGCCCGCCTTGACCTTCGCGGAAAGCGCTGAAATCTCATCAAGGTCCGCACCTGTTATGGCAAGCGCATGCTCGTTCTCCTGAGCGACCTTCACAAGTTCATCCGCTGTCTTAGGATTTGCGGAAGCTATGACGCTGTTCGATCCCTTCACGGCCTTTGCCGCGGCAACAAGCGACTGCACGTTCGCGCTTCGGATCACAAGAGGACATTTTGTAGTTTCATACGCCTTCTTGCAGAGCGCTGCGAACTTCGCAGGATCGCCGCTCTTGTCGGTGACGGAAACCAGATCGATCTTAAGCTCCTCGCCGACGCGCTCGAGCATATAATCACTCACGGATTTGAGCGTCTTATCTATCGCATCTGCCTTGTCGGTGTCGTTGATGTTGATCGCCAGGGCCGTCTGGTTGACAAAAGTCTTCTCGTGCCTGTAGAGGACAGTCTCCTCTCCGAGCTTGAGTTTCTTGTCAGGTCCAAGCGCTATGCCTTTGACCGGCGGCTCGCTTGCTGCACCAAGCACCTTCTTCGCCTCATCAGAAGCGTAAGGGCATTCCGAAAGCTCGGCCTTCTTCGCCGCAAGCTTCATTGCGAACGCAAGACATGTGTTCGAACCGCATTCCTTGCAGTTCGTCTTGGGCAGAAGCTTCTGTATCTGTAAACCTGTAAGTGCCATAAAAATACCTCCTTGGATTATTGGATTGTTGGATTGCTGGATTGTTGGGAAGACGAATAAATTGAATTAGATTCGCTAATCATTAAGCTGCTGTTCCATGTGCCGTCTTCATTTTTTCTTTCAAGCGACTCTATCAATTTCAAAAGACCGTTTTCGAGCTTGAAGGAAAGAGAATCAAGAGATTCAAACTGATTATCATCAAGCTGCCCTGCCTTGTGATACGCATGGATTCCGGATACGGATTCACCTAGGGAGCCTTTTGCTATTGAAAGGAAATTCAGGTATTCCTTTATTGATTTCCTGCAATATCCTTCGGCTATGTTCCTGTGAATTGAATCGCTTGAGGCAATCGCCTGTGAAGAAACTCTTCTTAGCTCAGCAGGAAACTTCCTGAATATTCTGCTGCTTTCAACATAAAAATCAACAGCATCAATCCAGACCCTGAGCTTCATATAGCCTCTATTTAGGTTTCTTCTTTGGATATTTTCCATATATTCCCCATTAATCCAACAATCCAGTAATCCATTAATCCTTCTTATTTTTCCATTAGCTTTGTTATCAGTTTCCTGATTGCTACAGCCGCATCCGGATTGTACATGATCAGGATGTCTGCACCCGAATAGAGCAGGTTCGCGGCCGTCGTGTATTCCCAGAGCGCGGCGCGCTTTGTCAGGTCGCCCCATGCCGGGAAAGCCTTCTCTTCGGCCTTGACCTCTTTTACCTTCGCAGCTTCCTGTCCGGGCGAAACGATCATCGGGCCCGCGAGCATCTTGTCGCCGGTTATCCCTGTGTACCTGACACGTTCCATCACGGAATAGGTGTATTCGATGCCGTATCCTACGGAGCCTGTCATGGGATCCATGATGATCTGCCCGAGCTTGACATCCATGTTCGTGAGGAGGATGTTCAGCTGCTTGGCGATGTTCACGTCGATCGGCGACTGCGACACGATCGAGTGCTGGTAGCCTAGAGCGGCTCCGGCGATCGTACGGTAGTTGTTCTGTTCAACCCAGTTTAGGAGGAGATTCTCGCCTGCGCACGCCTGCGCCACGGCCTTCATGACCTCGTTATTCTTGTCGAAGTGGTTATGTCCGGTTATGATGAGCGGCACATCGACCGCCTCGAGGACAGACTTTACAAGTTTCACTGCGTCATCAGGCGAACGGTTGCCCTTTTCAGGATGTGTGCCCTCAAGACGGATGCTGATGAGGTCGGCACCATATTTAGCGACGCATGCCTTTGCCATCTTTGCGGGATTCGCAAGTAGATCGCCGTATGCCTTCCTGAGGACATCTGGATATTTCTCGCTGACCACATCGAAGACTTCCATCGCCACGAGAGGCCTGTTCGGCATGTCGCCTTCCCAGAAATGGAACGGCATGCATGATGACCCGCCGACCGTGTATGTCCTGCCCCTGGTTCCACCTTCCTTCTTGGTCGCACCAAGCTTGACGGTCCATACAGGAACTTCGCATTTGTCCTTCTTCAACTTGAATGTCTTCAGGGAGGAAAGTCTTTCAGCAGGTGACGGCCCGACTGGCTTCTTTTCAATAAAAATTTCTTCAGCTTTGACAGCTGGAGCTGTCGCTGAAGAAATTTTTTCTCCGAGATATTTCTCGCTCAGAGTTGCGATGATGTCCTTGACGATCTCCTTGCCGACAGCCGACTTCAACTGTTCGGAGATCTCCCTTGATATCTGCTGCTTGAGCTCGTTTATGAGTTCAGGTGTGATCTTTGTACCAGATTCATCCTTGGCGGCAGGAACGGCATCCTTCTTGTCGGAAACGGCCGGTTCGTCTATCTTCTCGACTGTCTCGGTAGGAGTTTCCTCGGAGGCCGCGGAACGTGCGAAATTCGCCATGTCTTCCATCTTTAATGCAGGATGCCCTACTTTCTCGAGATATTTGCGGACTTCGCCAGTTTCAGTTGCAACCGTCTCGTCGGCAATCTGGTCCAGGAGATCCGGAACACCCTGTTCATTGAAGCGGAGCTTGAGATCCGCGGCTAGGAGCTGTTTGAGTTCCTTCGGCATCCAGACGAGTCTTCTGAAGCCGCCTTCCGCAAACAGGAATTTCCTCGAAGTAAGAAATACTTTTCCGCAACCCATGAATCCGGGCGTCTGCTGTCCGCCGCCGACATTTCCGGCAAGCGTGGAGAACGTCATTCCCACAGGCGTCTCACCCTGGAATTCGCGGTTCACGACCATGATGCCGTTGCATTCCGGCAGATATGCGCAGATGGCTTCAAAGCATCCGCAGCTTGTCATAGGCCTATCCATGATCGAATATGCGCAGAAGGCATCTACGGACTTATGGCTGTTGGGGAATACATAGTCGTTGATGCCTTTCCAGACACCCTTGACAGGATCGAGGCATTCGCCTTTCTTGACCGGCTGGTTGGGACCTGTCTCGTCGATCTCGTATGCGGCTTTTCCATCAAGCCAGTTGTATGCGCCGCAGAGCCCGAGACGTTCAGGAGTGATGATGCAGACATGGTTCGGTGCGAAAGACTGGCAGAGCAGGCACGAATAGAATATCTCGACCGACTCGTCTGTCATCGATTCAAGGCGGCGGTTGCGTTCATCATATACTTTCCTTGCGACCGCCAGGCGTTTTTCGACCTCCTTGAGATCCGTGATGAGGGTCACCTTGACCTTGTCGACTATCGCAGGATAATCCGAAAGGAGTTTTGCATGGATGATTTCCCCGTAATGGCGCAGGCGCAGGCCCTTCGCGAATCCGCTCTTGGAGACACGCGTCCAGATGATGTCGCGCTGGCCCATGTGCCAGATTCCCTCCGCGCCGTTCACCAGATGGTGGATCTGGCGTTCGAGAATAGGTTCGAAGTCGGACTGCATCTTGCGTCCAGCGGCCTCGACCCAGATTCCAAGAGGAATGGCTTCTCCTTCCTTGACCTGGTCGATGTCGGGACCGATGATCTCGATCTCGCCGTCATTGATGCTTTCAAGATCCACCGACGTGACAAACTCGAAGGCTGGCGTCTTGTTTCCGCCGAACTCGACATGGACATCGGCCTTGCGGATGCGTTCACCCTCGAATGCCGCGCCGTACGGAACAGGAATCGGGACTTTCGTGATCCTGACCTTGCATCCTCTGACTTCAAGCGCCTTCTCGACCATCGATTCATAGGGCACATTTGAAACAACATGCTCGTATGTGCAGACACCGGTCGGGAGGATTTCCGGAATTGAGGTGTCGGCGATGACAGGGAATCCGTAGTTGATCGCACCGGCCGCGGCAGCATATTTGTCTGCGGTGACTTCACCGAGCGCGAGTACGAACGCGAAGATACGGTCTTTGTTATATTTGAGGTTCGCCCTGAAGTCTCCGGCCTTGACGCCACCGAACGAGAGGGCTGCGCGGTTCGCAAACCCAAGTGCATAGATCAGGGCTGAAACATCTTTCCCGAACGGGACGAGACGTGTCTCCCAGCCGAGCTGGACGCCTTCCTCGGCGAGCTGTTCGGCGAACTGTTTTCCATTCGTGCACCCGGCCATGAACACATAGAGGTTCTTTTCCTGGAGCTCCGTCGCGATCTTGACCGCGATCTTGTTTGTCGGTGCGGCCCCGGTGATGGCGGCGAAACCGGGAGCAGTGCCATCGACGAACTCGATGCCGCGTTCACGCATGATCACGTCGTTCGCGGCTCCAAGCCATATTCCGTCGACAGGATTAGGTCCGATGAGATATTTGCACGCTTCGATGACTTCGCACGCAAAAAGCGCGGCTGCGCCGGCGTCCAGTGCACTGCCGAGATAGGGCAGCCAGACCTTGTCGGTAGGGCGTACAGGCAGGAGGCTCTTCGCCCTCACCATTATCCTTTTCAGGTCGGACAGCTTCTCCATCTTCTCACCGGTGAACGAATATATCACAGGCAGATAATAGGCCGTGTTCGGGAATCCGACCGGGCTCGATTCGCCTTTCGCCTTTATGGCTTTTTCGAGAATGTCATCGGCTTTCGCCACCCATTCAATGGCCCCGTCAATTGCGCTTCCGCAGATTATCTTAGACATTGGTTGCTCTCCTATCTTTCATATCAAGCAGCTTGCGTTCGGCCTTCTTGTTTATACCGAGATTCTCGCGCGCCTCCTCAATAGTTTTAATGACCCATTTTGCCGCTTCGATCGGATCCTCTATTGTTACAAAGGCGCCACCGAACATCTCCCTGGCCTCCTTTTCAAGATAATTAGTCACATTCGCAGATCCCGAAATATGGAACGGGACCCCGAGTACAACATCAACGCCCGATGCCACAAAATAACAGCCGATAGCA
This sequence comes from Lentisphaerae bacterium GWF2_50_93, assembly GCA_001804815.1. Classification (GTDB taxonomy): domain Bacteria; phylum Verrucomicrobiota; class Lentisphaeria; order Victivallales; family GWF2-50-93; genus GWF2-50-93. The sequence continues at coordinate 155,252 of MHBI01000101.1, read as the reverse complement.
ACAGCTTTCTCACTCATCCATTCAGGTGCTATTCCAACAGCGGGAAGTTTTGACATGTCGTCTCCAAGTCCGCCTTCCTTGACAATTTCAGTCGCGGCTTCAAGTATCCTCACATTGTCAACACAGCTTCCCATATGGAGCATTGGCGGTATTCCAACCGTCTCACAGACTTCGCGCAGTCCCTGTCCCGCGAACTGGAGGGCGGTTTCCGGTGTCAGGCATCCGGCCTTTCCGGAACATTGCGCGGAACATCCTGTCTGAAGGACGAGAATATTGTTCTTTATGAGCTCAGCTGCGAGGACATTGGTATATACATCGCTTGTCGATTTCACGTTATTGCAGCCTACGATACCGGCGACACCCCTTATCCGGCCAGAAATTATCGCGTCGTTGAGAGGACGGAACGAGCCACGGAAGGTTCCCCCGAGCATGTAGCGGATGGCTTCAACGCTGAAACCGGCGACTAGCGGATTCTTATATTGAGGAATTGCGACTTTCGCAGGATCCCGCTTGCCATAATTGTCGATGGCTTTCTTGATCAATGATTTTGCAGACTCGTATGCGTTGTCCTCGTCGAAATCGAAATATGTCGCCCCTATTGTGCGTGCGATATCGGTCGCGGCGACAATCTCAGTGTGATAATGCTTTGCAACTTCCGGCAGACTTGGCATCACGCATTGCACATCCACAATCATCATTTCAACAGCACCGGTGATTATCGCCAGTTCCTGTTGGAGGAAATTTCCGGCGACCGGAATTCCACGCCGCATCAGGACTTCATTCGCAGTGCAGCACAACCCTGCAAGGGTAATGCCCTTCGCCCCGGCTTTCTTTGCATAAGCGATAATATCAGGATCGCTTACAGCCGCCGCAAGCATCTCGGAAAGGGATGGCTCATGGCCGTGGACTATTATGTTGACCGTATCAAGCTTTAGCACACCGAGATTTGCCTCGCTGCGTACGGGATTGGGCGAACCGAAGAGTATGTCTGAAACCATTGATGCGATACGCGCTCCTCCCCAGCCGTCGGCAAGCGACGTGCGGAACGCCTGGTTCAGGATATTCCTGTAGTCGTGGTCGACTCCCATGTGCGTGCGGTGCATTGATTCTACGACCATGCGGTCGATTCCGAGCGGTTCGACTTTTGTCTTCTTCCAGATGGCCTGCTGTTTTTCCGGAGCGAGATGGAGTGTCTGGAGTGTTTCCTCCTGGGAGGAGAACTCCCTTATGAAGATTTCTGAAAGTTCAAGCGCAATCTGCTCATTGCTGCGCCCTTCGGTCTTGACGCCATAATATTGCGCATAGCGCAGGAGCGCGGCCACATCCTTTATCGTGTAATCCTTTTCCTTGCCTTCTGCGACTTTTTTCAGCAGAAGTACGAGATGGCGTCCATGATCTGAATGGGCTGCGGTTCCGGCCACGACTTCGCGCAGGTAGTTTCTCGCGACGATCGTATCGGCGTCCGCTCCGCAGATGCCGCGCGGCGACTTAGGTGTAATACGGCAGGGCCCCATATGGCATATCTTGCAGCATACTCCGGATGTCCCGAACTTGCACTGGTTCTTCTGTGTGTCATATCTGGAAAAGCATGTCTCGATGCATTCCTTTTCCGCCTTCTTCAGGACCTCGATGGAGGCCGGATCCGACACTCTGTCCTCCGGTTTCATTATCGCCGGGGCTTTAACAGTTTCATTACTCATCTGGTACCTCTCGTTAAATATGATCAAAACAATTCTTTTATGAATTTATCCATCAGGGCGACGACCTCATTCCCGGCGGAAAGATCCGACACGGGATTGCCCTTTTCTGAAAATACCGCTATCTCATGGTTGTCCGGCAGCATTATTATGTGATCAGCCTCTGTCTCGTTCTTCAGGTACGCGGCCTCGTCCGGAATCTTCCCGGTCCTGACCCTGTTGATGAAGATCCAGAGCTTCTTGAAATCCACGTTCATCTCGAAAGCGAGCTTGTGCAGCCGCCTTATCGTCTCTATCCCGTTCTTCGAAGGATCCGCGACCATCACGAGAAGATCCACCTTCTGGACGATGCGCCGCGAAAGATTCTCCAGCCCCGCTTCATTGTCGATCACCACATACGGATAGCTCGCCGAAAGCTTCTGTATCACGTCCTTCAATACATTGTTCGCGTAGCAGTAGCAGCCTGGTCCTTCGGGCCTGCCCATCGCAATCATGTCGAAATCCTTCGCCTCGACAAGGCACTCCGCGATCTTCATCTCGAGCAACTGCTGTTTTGCCACTCCTGTGACTTTTCCCTTTGACGCCTCGGTGCGCGCCTCCTCGCGGATCCTTCCGACAGTGCTCTCGACCTTGACGCCCAGCACGGAATGCAGGCATGAGTTCGGATCCGCATCGACGGCAAGCACGGGCTGGTGCCCGTTCGCAAGGAGCCTGTTGATGATAAGGCCGGTTATGGTCGTCTTACCGACCCCGCCTTTGCCTGTTATTGCTATTGTATAAGACATTGTTGTTGTTTTCGATTTCAAGTAGGTACGGGCTTTAGCCTGTACCATGAATTCAAGAATGGTACACCCTAAAGGGCGTACCTACTTCTAATGGGAATGCGGTTTTCCGCAACCGTCGCTTATCCTCGCGAGCTCGCTCTTCAACGCAGCAAGTTCCTCTTTCAGCACTAGCACTACGCGCTTTTCCGCATCTAAGCCTTTCTTTTCAAGACTTTCAAGCTTGTCCTCGAGATCCTCTATTTCCGTCATCATCTTCAGGTATTTTTCATGTGCGACATCAGTTTTCATTTGAACATCCTCTCAAGATTATTTAAGATTGATTCAAAGGATTTCCTTGTTTCCGGCTCAGCGCACTCGAGCACCGACTTCCCGGTCATGTCCGATTTCCTCACTTCCTGGGAAAAGAGAATTGTACCCAGTATCTCACGGTCAGGAAATGAATTCTTCACAAAGGTCTCGTCCTCATGGCATGTCACCCTGTTCGCGACAATGTAAAGCTTCTTCAAACCGATGTCATGCGCCATCCCGATGATGGCCTTCGCACAGTCCACCGAGCGCTGTCCAGGCTCCACGACTATCAGCATTCCGTCCACGCCGCTTACAGTCGCTCTGCCGAGATGCTCGACTCCGGCCTCCATGTCCATTATCAGCGCCTCGTTCTTGTGCAGGATAAGATCAGTGACAAGCGCTCTGATGAGGATGTTTTCCGGACACGCACAACCACTACCGCCTTTTTCAATTGCGCCGACAACGATGAGTGAAACTCCATTGTGATTTATGGCAAACTTGGCGGCAATATCCGAGACTTCAGGATTGAGTTTGAACATCTGGCCGTACTGCTTGATCTTCGCACCGGTCCGTTCCTCGATAAGCGCCTTCTGCATGGCGATCGGGACAATCTTCTTCCTTGTCTCCTCCGGCACTCCGAGAGCGACTGCGAGATTCGCAGCCGGATCAGAATCAAGCGCCAGCACCTTTATCTTCTTCTCGGCCATGAGCAGGGCAAGGGCCGCCGCAAGCGTCGACTTTCCAACTCCACCTTTACCTGATATGGCGATTTTCATGATTTAACTTCTTAAAGTAGGTACGGGCTTTAGCCTGTACCATGGATTCAAGAATGGTACACCCTAAAGGGCGTACCTACTTAGAAACCGTATTTCGCCTTCATCGTTTTTGAGAGTTGGAAGAGGGTCTCGAAGACTTTCTCGGCATCCGCGGGATCCATTGAGCCGGTTCCGCAGGAAGGCGTCAGCATCGCCTGCTCTGCGATGAGCTTCTTGTCGATTCCCTTTGCCGCGAGATTGTCCATCATCTTCTCGAGATGGGCGGCAAGAGTGTCGACTGTCTGCTCCCTGATGGCCGTGGACGTAGGGACAACGCCCCAGGCGAGGATTCCGCCTCGTTCGAGATGCGCCTTGACGGCCTCCGGATACATTGCAATCGTTTCGCCGTAGCCGAATGCGTCGAAGTTCACGATGTCGACTCCTGCGTCGATAAGGATGCTCCATTCGGTGTTGCCGCAGCAGTGGACGCCGGAAAGCGCGCCTTCGGCATGGACTGCCTCTGAGATTTCATTCACAAGCAATACAACGTCATCGCGTTTTACTGACACGTATGTCGAGCTTCCGAACGCCGAGAGGATCGGTTCATCGATGAAGCAGATGACTTTTTCGGCAAAGGGCTGGAACTTCTGGATCTGCCAGCGGCATTTCATGGACAGGCATTTGAGGATCATGTCACGGAACTCTTCATTATAGTATATGGCGCGCTTGTTCTCATCGACCAGCGTCAACGCGAAACTGCACGGACCTGTAGTCTGCACCTTTACGAACGGGAGTTTTGCACCGCCTTTTGCCTGGAGAGCCGCTTCGAGGGCGTATATCCCTTTTGAAAAATCCGGGCTTATAGCCATTTTCGAGAAATCCTTTGTTCCGCCATCCTCTGTCGCTATGATGTAGCCTTCATAGAGCTGTGCGAAAGATTCGGAATAATCCTGGTTTGTGTCGAAGTACATCCTGTGTTTTACTTCGTCGATCACCGTGCAGGGCATTCCTTCGGAATACTGGATCTCCATCTGTTCATGGAGACCGAGCTTCGGAAGCTGGGGCCAGATCGGGGATTCGAACATCTTCGAAAGTGAAACCTTTACTGCATAGTCGGGATCCGAAAAAGGCATGCTGCCGATTCCTGTGGCGGTGAACTTGGTTTTCATTATGTTTCTCCTGTTTGTTTTAACAATGTAACACAGGCGTCTCGCCTGTGATTTTATTATCTTTTCTCACACAGGCAAGATGCCTGTGCTACATTTACTTCTTATAAGCATCCACCGCCTGCTTTATCGCCTTGATATGGGCCGGTGTCGTTCCGCAGCATCCGCCGATTATGTTCGCGCCAGCCTTGATGAGTTCGGGGACCCTCTTCGCCATTTCTTCTGGCGTCTCCGGGAATATGTCCACCCCATTGACATTCTTCGGAAGTCCGGCGTTCGCATGTACAAGTATGAATGATTTAGGAACTGCCTGCTTGATCTCCCTGACGATTTCGATCATGCGCTCTATTCCATTTCCGCAGTTCGGTCCGATGATGTCGGCGCCGGCTTCAAGCGCGGCCTTGGCTGCATCGGCCGGAGTTACGCCCATCATTGTCCTGTATCCGCCGTGCGCGGTAAGTTCGAAGGTGAACGTGCAGATAACCTCGCATTTCGTATTTTCCTTGACGGCCTTGATTGCCAGCGCGGCCTCATCGATGGCGCTCATGGTCTCGATGCAGATCGCATCGGCCCCGCCTTTTTCCAGGGCGACAGCCTGTTCCTTGAACGCCTTGTAGAGATCGTCTTCGGTGACATCGCCCATGACGAGCATTTTCCCGGTAGGACCTATTGAGGCGATCACCCACTTGTTGTCGCCTGCCGCCTTGCGGGAAATCTTTGCGGAAGCCACGTTTATTTCGGAGGTCCTGTCTGCGAGATGGTAGTGTTCGAGCTTGAAGCATGTTCCGCCGAAGCTGTCAGATTCGACCATGTCGGCGCCGGCGTCGATATAGTTCTTGGCGACATCATAGACATCGTCGGGACGGTCTACGCACCATAGTTCAGGGCATTCGCCCGGCTTGAGACCCTTTTTCTGGAGGAATGTCCCCCACGCGCCGTCCGACACAAGAATTTTTCCGTTCTTCAATGCATCGACAATCTTGCCCCTAGCCATAAAAACCTCCTGATTATATGCCTTGCGTTCAGGCTAATTTGTAATTAACTGCACAAGCTTTAAATATTCAAACTAAGGGTAAACATTAATTATCAGCCTTAAAAAAAGAAAGCGTGGATCTTTAGCTTTACAGTAAACTTCAAGTATTTTGCAGATTTTTACATGATATTTTGTCTGAGTGACAAAATATAAATTGATTTTAGTACGGAGCGCTGGCGTCTCGCCGGCAAAATCATCTGAAGTTAAAAATCAAAGGATTCTGTTCGTAGCCTCCTTCGGAGCCTGTCGGACTTAGAAATGAGTTCAAAAATGACTGAATTTGTTTGTAGTAGCGCATGTTTGCGCGTTCTTCAGTCTTTCGAAGTTCTGTTAAGAACGCTTGAACAATAGCTAATACAAACGGAAAATCCTAAATCCGACACCCTCCTTCACAGAGAAGCTTCGGTTGAACAAGCCAGGTCGGCACGGAAAAGCCGGTCTGGAGACCGGCGCTCCTCCAGGAAAGACAAAATCAATTTAGAACGCGCAAACATGCGCTACTACAAGCGAAACACCCCAGTATTTGAACTCATTTTATCGGCATTCTTAACGTCCTCGTCAAGTTCTTCCGGGGTCTGCTGGAATATGGTTGTGCCGTATTTCCCGCAAAGATGTATGAATTCAACGCGGGATACACCTGCGAATTTTGCAGCCATGCCGCTTGAAAGACGCCCTTCCTCGTAAAGTTTCAGCGCCGCCATCAGCGTGATCTCTACAGCCGCCGCCGTCGGCCTTTTGCCTAAGGCCGTAAACAGTTCATCGGGACATTGTAATGTTATCGTTGTCATACCCTTAAGATAACTTTTAAAATGCTCTTTTCACCTGATTGTCCACATGACTTGATTTCTGCATGCTTCGGAATAGAATAAGTGGAGCTTGAAAAAGGAATTGGTTGAATTCGAAAGGAGAGGGAATGAAAATTTATCACGTCGAGTATGATTACAAAACTTGTCAAAGTATTGTTCCGACCAGTAAAAAGATTTCTGATTCCGACCTGCTTGAATTCGATGCGACTCCTAAGCTAAAAGGTTGGAAGACCGTTAAATTTCAGATACTCGACCCTCACCTCCCCAGAGGAGATTTTTTAGTCTTCTCCCTAATGCTTTTGCTATAACGCAAGAGGCGTGTGAACCTTTGCAGTCAGTTTTGGAAATGGCGGGAGAGCTTCTTCCAATCGAATGCAATGGTGAAAAAATGTTCTTGATGAATGTTCTAGAATGTGTCGACTGTCTTAATCATGACAAATGTGAATGGATTTATGGTAAGACTACAGGGAAACCGATCCAGATAACAAAATGGGCAATCCATCCTCATCTTCTCCCTGAATCAAGCCTTTTCAAAATACCCAGATTCATGGGCGGCCTGTATGTTTCAACAGGCTTGAAGGACAAGGAAGACGAATTTAAATCCATACTGGAGTCAGCAGGCTTGAAAGGTCTGAAATTCTCCCTTGTCTGGGAGGGTAAGTAGGTACGCCCTTTAGTGTGTACCATTCTTGAATTCATGGGACAGCCTTCTGCCTTCGCAAAGAAGCTACGGCAGACACGGAAAGGCCGTCCCTACTTAAATAAATACAGGTAAATAGACAATATGAAATCCGACAGCAGCAAGCCAAGATGTCCGGGGCAGGACATGAGATTCTGGAAGCCCGAAGACATATTCACTCTGGATTGCCCGCACTGCGGCAATGAGATTGAATTCTGGAAGGACGAACCTTTCCTCATCTGCAAAAAATGCGGCAAGGAGATCAAGAATCCCAGGATCGATCTCGGCTGCGCGAAATGGTGCAAGTTCGCCGACAAGTGCCTCGGCAGGACTTCCAGCGACGAATCCGCATCTCCTGTAATCGAGAAGGTCAAGGCGCTGCTTTCATCCCAGTTCAAGCTGGATGCAGATGCCATGAGGGAACTTGAGAAGGCCTGCAAGCTGGCGGACGACGTACTCGGCGGAACCAGTTGTGATCCTTGTGTTGTCAAAACTTCCCTTGTCATAATATTTTTTTCCAAGGATGGAAAAAAATATAACGATAGAGTTTCTGAAATACTTGCTAATGCTGGAATAAGTTCCGATCAGCAGGAGAAGATAATTGCAATCGTCAAGGCGATTATCTCTGGGGCGGACTATGATTCCGAGGAGTTCAGGGCAATCAAGAAGGTTTTAGAACCTTAATCTTTTTACTCTCACCAAGGCATGGGGCCGCAAAGAATAGTTCGCTATTAGGATTCAAGGAAATGTTATTCGTTGGTAGTCAAGCCATTATTGGCTGTGTTTTCAGCAAAGAACACGCAATATTGCGATAAATCCATTATTATTTTCTGTGTGTCCTGTGGTGGAGATCTGTCATCTTTGTCTCAACTTCAGCAGGCGGTAGACCGCCTTGCAAAGCTGGGGGATTGCGATCTCGCTTTTCTCGTAGATCTCGTCAGAGAACCTTTCGGCTTCCGCAAAGGTCGAGTCGGTGCTGTTAAGCCCCGTGTAGACGATGATCGGGGGAGAAGTGTGCGGCCTAATCCTCCTAATTGCCTTTATGAGGTCAAGCCCCTGTCCCTTGTGCCCGTCAATGTTCAGATCGCTCAGGACAAGTTCAACATCTCCTGCCAGGACGAGGTTCTCCGCATCGGCGAAGTTGCATGTTACCACGCAGGCTTCATGGAACATATGCGAAAGCATGTGTTTCATGACAGTGGCGATATCCATGTTGTCTTCGAAGATTAAGATCACTGTGTCCTCCCAGTTCCAGATTTGCAATACGAAGTCTTAGGGGCGATGAAGCATAAAGTGTGCCAGCATATAAATCTTGAAGCTTTAAAATTTATATTTCATCAGCACGTCGAAGCATAGAAGGCTGCCGCAGATATATGCGGGAGAACTGAACAGTATTGAAACAGTCTTGGCGATCTCAGCATCCTCATCGCTTATTTCAGGAAGCTTCACTCCCAGCTCATCGAACCTGCCCCAGATGGTCAGGTAGACCTCCATTGCGATTATCGCAGCAAAGAACGGCACATGGATGGGCCCTATGAGCGGATTCAGCTTAACGCTCCAGTAGGCAAGCATCAGGAACGACAGGTATAGCCCGCTCGAAAAATCATAGAGCATTATCCACAGCTTGCTCCGGACATACATCAGGTATCCGAGGTTGGATACCACGAAGAGCAGGTAGACGGTCACATAAATTTTAACCCATAATGGCATGCGTGCTTTGTTCCATTCTGTTTAGAATGTATTTTACAATTCCAGGCAAGAAAACCTTTCCTGGAATATATAAGTATATTAAATTAATTCAAAGATAATTTTTTCACGAATGGATACGAAAGAAAAATTTCAAGTCAATGCAATAATCCTGGCCGCCGGCATAGGTACGCGCCTCCGTCCTGTCACCGACTTCATCCCGAAACCACTCATGCCTGTCAATGGCACGCCTCTGCTCGAGTCGATAATCCTCAAGATGAAGAACTCAGGCGTTGCGAAAGTCGCAGTCAACACCCACCACCTTGCAGACCGCGTCGAGACGTTTGTGAAGAATTCATCGTATGCGGATTATGTCACCCTATACCATGAGGAGGTAATTCTCGGGACGGGAGGACCGCTTGTCAATGCGAAGAATCTTCTGTCTGAGGCGGACTGCTTCGTCCTCTACAACGGAGACATCCTCTCCGATATTGATGTCGGGAAGATTGTCGAATTCCATAAGGAGTCAGGTAAGATAGCGACGATGGTACTGATCAACGGTCCCGAAAACAGGGTGCTAGCCGCTGCAGCTTCCAAGAATTTCGGAACAGTGATCGACATCCTCGGCAAGCTCGGAAAGACCAGCCAGTCCGCCAGGCTTCTGACTTATACGGGAATAGCAGTGTTCTCAAGGGAAATATTCAAATACCTGCCGGAACAGCCGGTAAACTATTCAATTATAACCGCAATACTTGATGCGCTGAAGGAAAATCCGGATTCGGTCGGCGCGTACCTTCCTGAAAAAATGCTCTGGAACGATATCGGGACAGTCGGGAAATATTTCTCGCTACTCTCATCCTCTGCGAAGCATAAGCCGTTGACGCCTGTAAAATCACCGATCAGGATCTATTCTCTCGTGGAACAGGGCTCAAACAGGAAATTCTACAGGATCAGCTATCCGGATTCGTCCAAAGTTGTCATGGTCTCGTATCCAGAAGACCAGGATTTTGACAGGTTCATCAAGACGGGCGAATATCTTTTTAAAAATGGACTTGGCACGCCTCAGATATTCAGTCATGACAAAGCCCAGCTTGCCGTCCTGCTCGAGGATCTCGGAGACGATAACGTCCATACTGCCATCAAGAAGAAAAATAAAAGCGAAGTGTACAAGAAGGTGATTGACTGGCTGGTAGAATTCCAGAAGAAGACATGCCAGCTTGGAGATGGATGCCGCAAGGAGATTGACAGGTCCTTCGACTATCCCGGAATCCGCTGGGAGACGGAATACTTCACTGAGAATTTCCTGAAACGGTATCTTGGTGAAAGCGAGGAGAAATGCGCCGAACTGCAGCCGTTCTTCGACACACTCGCACAGGAATCAATGAAACAGCCGCAGGTGCTGATACACCGGGATTTCCAGTCGCAGAACATACTGATCAAGGACGACAAGGTCCGGATCGTGGACTTCCAGGGTACAAGATACGGCCCTGTCGCCTATGACCTGATGTCGCTACTGAAGGATGCATATGTCGATATTCCTGTAGCTCTCAGGAGAGAACTACAGGAATATTACTATAGAAAAATCCAAGGAACAGGAATCAAGGAGCTGACTTTTACAAAGGAGCAGTTCAGGAAGTATGCAATTATCGCCGGACTCCAGAGGAACATGCAGGCGCTTGGCGCCTTCGCATTCCTGTCGCTGGTCAAGGGAAAACAGAAATATCTGAGCTACATTCCGAACGGTGTAAAAAGCCTCATCGAAGGAATTGACGAACTTGAATCATTGCCCGACAGGCCGGTTACGCTCACAGCACTTCTTGGAATGCTGGTGGACAATCCGAAACTGGAGAGATGAGCATACAATTTATTCTTTACTCGCACAGAGACATCCCGATGTTCCTCCGGTAATCGGGATAAACTCCACCTCAAGTATATCTTTTGAAGGTTTTGGAATTTTATTGTTTTTACGTCAGGCTCTCCGCCTGACCTTGGAGTGCTTGCCCTGAGCTTGTCGAGCCAGGCAAAGAAGTCAATTGCTAGTGTGTTTCGTTCGTAGTAGCGCATGTTTGCGCGTTCTTCAGTCATTTAAGGTTCCGTTAAGAACGCGCAAACATGCGCTACTACAAACAATTTCCTATTCGGTTCCTAGTGGTAGGCATCACGGATGTATCAGATTTATGGTGCCATGCGCATAGAAGAAACGCTTGTTATGCATCCTCATGCTAGTTCAAGTTCAACGCCATTTTCCTTTTCATCTCCAGTTCCGCCATGGATTTGAATGATTTCAATTAACCAGTCGAACACTGTTGACCCTTCATTTTTTCGTGCTTTGTTGATATCGAGCCTTACGAGTTCTCGATTTGCTGGATGGCATTTTCCGAGACGCTCCTCCAACTGTCTTACTGTTTCCGGATAACCGAGTAGTTCTCGTGATTTCGATGAGTTCTTCCAGCGTAATATGAAGCCTCCTTCGGGTGTTCCAAAACCACCTCTCAGAATATCGTTGAATGCGTCTAGGTTATGTCCCCAGCATGAGTTTGGGATAAGCACCCTGCTAATTTCAGAGTAGAACTCCTCAAGGGTTGAGAATCGATCACCGTCAATTTCAAAAATTGGTTTCATGATTAGGCTCTTGATATAGCTAGCTGCCTTGTATTTGATATGCCATCAAAATTTCGTTTCACACAAACACAACAGACGAGAGTTCGGACATCCTGGAGTAGGCGTCGAGGGAATAATCGTCGAACTTCTTTTCCTTGTAGTAGTGCCAGCCGAGGCCTGCGATCATCGCGGCGTTGTCGGTGCAGTATTTCGGATGGGATACGACCAGCTGCCGTTTCGCAGGAAGGATCTTCTTCATTCTTTCCCTGAGCGCGCCGTTGCAGGCGACACCGCCGCAAATGACTACGGTTGGAGCACAGAAATGTTCTGCAGCCTCCAGGGTCTTCCTCGTCAGGACATCCACAAGCGCCTCCTGGTAGGATGCGACGGTATCATAAAGGAATTCCCCCTGGATCTTATCGCTTCCGCCTGCATTCTTGCAATGGTAGTAGAGGGATGTCTTTACGCCGCTGAAGCTGAAGTTGAAGCGGTCCTTTTCGCTGAGTGCACGGCCTGCGGCGCCGGTGAGGGAACGTGGAAATGCGAACTTCGCAGGATTTCCATTTTTGGCGGTCTTCTCGATCACAGGGCCGCCGGGATATCCGAGATTGAGAAGCTTTGCAGCCTTGTCGAAGGCTTCGCCTGCGGCATCGTCAAGGGTCGTCCCGACGATTTTTGCGGTACCGTCGGCTGTGATCATCACAAGTGCGGTATGGCCGCCGGAGACCACGAGTGAAAGTATCGGATAGGTTTCCGGATTCTTCAGCCGGTCCATTCCATTCTCAAGAAAGCTCCCGTAGATGTGGGCGATGAAATGGTTGATTCCGATGAGCGGAATCTTATGACCGGCAGAAAGGCCTTTTGCATAATTGAGGCCGACAAGAAGGGCGGGAATGAGGCCCGGTCCGTTGGTGACCGATATGGCTCGGACATCCTTCATGGTGGCACTTGCCGACTTGAGGGCGGTTTCGGTGACAAGTTCAATCGAGTTGAGGTGTTCGCGCGCGGCGATTTCCGGGACGACTCCGCCGTAGAGCGAATGCTTCGCTATTTGGGATGAAACGACATTGCTGCGAACTTCGCAGCCGCCGGCGACCACGGAAGCCGCAGTCTCATCGCAGCTTGACTCTATGCCTAGGATTAACTCCATAATCAGGTCCTGATTTCGATTTGACGTTTCAGTTTATCTTTTTCTTTATCCCGAAGGGATAGAGGAATGTAGCCTGTGGTTTCAACCACAGGTAAATCATACAAGGTGCATTCGTCTTGAAGAGACGGTGGTATTCCCAGATATGATTCGTTTTTTTGTGACATTTTGTCCTTTATTGCTCCGTCCCTACAGGACGGAATATCTTTGCTCGCAGTACCTATGGTTGAAACCATAGGCTGTATCACACTATACGCTTTCAGCGTTAATTTAAAATCGAATAAGGAGGACATTTAATTCCGGCGGTCGATTTCCAAATAAAAAGGCGACGTTTTATCGCCACCCTGATATTAAGCAGGTTTATTATTTATCGGCCTTCTTCTCTTCCTTGGGAAGCGTGCCGACCCAGTAGGCGAGCCATTCATCCTTGGTTACAATGCCATCCTTGTCAATGTCGGACATGCGGTAGATTTCCATGAGCATGTCTGTGGCTTCAACCTTGTCGATCTTCCCGTCCTTGCTTTTGTCGGCCTTGTCAAATTGGTCGCCCAGGATGAAATGATATTCCTGGAGAGTTATCGAGCCGTCTGCGTTGACATCCGCCTGGGCGAAGCGTGTTTTTCCTGAGCCGGCCTTTTCAGGCGCTTTGCCTTCAGCAGGTTTTGGGAGGGTGATGAATTCATGCCTGGCAACGCCGTCGTCCTTGTTCCTGTCGATTTCGGCGACCCGCTTTTCAGCCCGGGCCTTCATTTCAGGTTCTGTGATCCTGCCGTTCTTGTCGATGTCAATCACTTCGAAAATATCGATCCAGTATGAGTTGTATTCGTCGGGAGTGATTTTCCCGTCGCTGTCCTTGTCTATTTTCTTGAAAGTGTTGGGCGCTGCGGGAGTTGTCTTTGAGGCGTCGTCGGCAAGAAGGGAGAATGTTCCGATGAAAACCGCACCGGCTGAGAGTGATGCGAGAAACTTATTCATGCTTTATTTTTCCTGGGTTGTTCAAGCTTTCTGCTAAAACAGTGCGTAATATACAATAGGGGGGCTGAAAGTCCAGTTTCGCCGAAATGCTGAAGAAGTGCTATATTAGGGGGAATGTAGAAGGTGGAAATTAGAAGACAGAAGGCTGGAGCAATAGATGGATTCACCAATAATCATATGTGCGGCGATAGCATTTGCCAGTTATATCTTCGGTTCGGTGCCGTGGGCGTATATCATCGGGAAGATGAACGGAATCGACATCCGCCAGCACGGCAGCGGTAATGTGGGTGCTACGAATGTCATGAGGGTCCTCGGCAGGAAATGGGGATATACCTGCTTCCTCCTGGATTTCCTGAAAGGTTTTCTTCCTTTGGCTGCGGTGAAGATTCTCATCGGCATGAAGATTATTTCCGTACCGCTGGAGGTGGCTCTCATAACCGCCGCGGTCGCGGTCGTGTGCGGCCACATCTGGACAATTTTCCTGAAGTTCAAAGGTGGCAAGGGGATGGCGACAGGTGGCGGAGTCCTCGTTGGAGTAGCACCTTATTCATTCATCTGCTGTGGAATTGCCTGGATCATATTCTTCTATGCCACGAGATATGTGTCGGTAGCGAGCATAATCGCGGCCGCCCTGCTGCCTGTCAGCGCATATGCATTTTCAGTTGCGGGTCTCTGGAGGACCAATACGTCAATCCAGATCTTCCTGCTGGTCCTGGCGGTCCTGGCAATAGCGAAACATCATTCCAACATTAAAAGATTGCTGAATGGAACTGAGCATAAGTTCGAGAAGAAGAAAAGTTAACCACAGAACACACAGATTACACAGAAAAAGAACGAACCACGAAGCACACGAAAAGGGATAAGTATGAATGTAGCAGTACTGAGCGACGGGGGATGGGGGACGGCTCTTTCCATTCTGCTTGTGAACAATGGGCACAGTGTCCGGCAGTGGGGTCCGTTTCCGGACTATATCTGCGAAATCCGCAAAAGCAGGGTGAACGGCAGGTTCCTCGCAGGCGTCAGGCTGCCGGATGGGCTTCTTCTTTGCGAGGACATGAAGGAGGCCGTGAACGACGCCGAGATTGTCCTTCTTGCTTCACCTTCGCAGTACATGCGGGGAACGCTTGAAAAGTTTTCACCATTCCATTCGCCGGGAAAACACATTCTCGTGAATGTTGCAAAGGGCATAGAAGTCGGTTCGTTGAAGCGCATGAGCGAGATATGCGAAGAAGTGCTTGGTAAAAACCAGTACTGCGTCCTCTCGGGACCGAGCCATGCCGAGGAAGTCGCACTCAAGTCGCCGACCGCGGTCGTCGCCGCATCTTCTGATACCAGGACCGCAGAAACAGTGCAGAAGGCCTTCATGAACGAGTTCTTCAGGGTATACACTTCTCATGACGTTGTCGGTGTCGAACTTGGCGGTTCGCTCAAGAATGTATTCGCGATCGCCTCAGGCGTGATCGACGGGATGAAGCTCGGGGACAATCCAAAGGCGGCGCTCATGACCAGGGGAATTGCGGAACTCGCAAGACTCGGTGTCGCGCTTGGCGGAAAAGGCGAGACATTTTCAGGATTGAGCGGAATAGGTGATCTCATTGTCACTTGCATCAGCAGGCACAGCCGCAACAGGCATGTCGGCGAGGAGCTCGGCAGAGGCAGGAAAATAGAGGATGTCCTGAAGGAAATGGGCATGGTCGTGGCTGAAGGCGTGAAGACCGCTGAAAGCGCGCACAGCCTTGCCTTGAAGCACGGGATTGAAACACCTATAATAAATGAAGTCTACGAAGAGCTTTATCTTGGAAAGGATCCTCGCAAAGGCGTAAGGGATCTTATGACAAGGAAAGCCAGGAAGGAATTTTAGAAGAAATTCGGGAGTTCGGGAGTGCTAGAGTTCTGAAGTTCTAAAGTTCGGGGAAATCTGGAATAAAGTTAAAAGTAGAATTTAGAAAGTAGGAAACTTGGGGTTGCGTTTTTGGTAGTGAGAGCCTGTTGGGGGTAGCACAGACATTCTTGTCTGTGACGGAAAAGAAAATTTGAATCCACAGACAGGAATGTCTGTGTTGCTTTTTAAGATAAGTTGCATTTTGGGATTACCTTTTCGAGCAACGTCTAGTCAAGCCATTATTGGCTGTGTTTATTTAAACGGAGGCGTAGGAATCTATGAGGAGAACATTTGCTGCGGTTTTATTGGCGTCAATTGCCATGTTTATTTCGTCATGCGGAAATCTTCCTTCTGCCCAGACTGCCCGGAAAGACGAAGTGAAGCCGGGCAAGGACGCGCTTCCTCCATTGTCGGATGCGGAGAAGAGGGTTCTCGAGAGGATGGGAGGGACGGTTCTTCCTGATCAGGATTTGAAGATTGGAGACATAACAATCCACAGGAAGGAGAGGGAGCTTTCATTTCCAGGAAAGGTCAATCTCACCTCAGGGGATCTTGAAGTCCTCATAGCAATGCCGCATGGCAGGGTTCACGAGAGCCTGCTGTCAAGCAAGATTGATCCTATGAAGCTTCAGCTGGCCCTCCTGCTTCTGGGGGCTGAAAACGGAGCCCGGATCGGCGGCGGGAAAACAAGGCAGGGCACGCTTTTGAATATCGACGTCCAGCCGGAGGGCGGGAAAAGGGTTCCTGTGGAGGAATGGCTTTTGAACAAGAAGACCGAGAAGGGCATGGAAAGGGTCGGATGGGTTTTTGTCGGTTCAAGCTTTTCCGCGAACATGTACTGCATGGCGAAGGAGGAGGGGAACATTGTGAACGTCTGGAGTTTCGGCAACACGATCCTCGACAATCCTTCATCCACGGGAAACGACGACGATTTCATAGTTGTGAATCCCGATGCCGTCGCTCCATACCAGAAGACGGTGACAGTATTCTTTTCATTCATGAATCCGCCGAAACAAGGCCTGTAGATTGCCTTGGAAGCATCATATATGATAAATTTTATAAATTTTTCTTGCATTACTGCGACTTGGTAGTAATTTTTGGGTCTTCCGCTTAAAAGCGGGGGCGTAGCTCAATTGGTTTAGAGCGCTGCCCTGTCACGGCAGAGGTTGCGGGTTCGAGCCCCGTCGCTCCCGCCATTTTTCTGCCTAAATGCAGGAACTTATGCAATTTCATGTCTACATCCTATATTCACAGACTCTCGATAACTTCTACATAGGCATGTCGAAGTTTACTGCCAAGCGCCTGAGACAGCACAAGAAAGGTCAGTCGCATTGGACGTCTGCAGTTGACGACTGGCAGGAAGTCTGGAAGACTGGGATGGAGAATTCCCTTGATGCAAGAGAGTTGGAAAAAAAGATCAAATCCAGAGGCGCGAGGCGGTTTCTTCAAGATTCAGGAGTTGCGGTCCCGCCGGAGGCGGGATGAAGTTCGAGCTTGCCCCGCACGGCGGGGCCCCGTCGCTCCCGCCATTTTTCTATTTGTATTAATAAGAAAGCAAAGAAATTGTTTTTCACTTGTAACAAACGGCTTTTCGTATATTTTACCTGTCGCATTGGCGGCTTAGCTCAGTTGGTTAGAGCGTCGGAATCATAATCCGCAGGTCCTCGGTTCAAATCCGAGAGCCGCCACCAACTTATTTCCACTCTTCTGTATTTACGCTGAATCTGGAGATGTTCTTGTATAAATACGTAGTCAAACCGTTTCTTCTGTCGCTTTCACTGCTGACCAGGATACCGGTCAGGACAGGGGATGCGGACGATGCTGACTGGGGCAGGAGTGCGGCATATTTTCCGCTCTGCGGATATATTCTTGCGGCCATTGCGGCCCTTCCTTTCATGGCCATGGCATATTTCTCCAGCAATGCGAACGCCAACTATGCGATTATTGCAATCGGAGATTTTCTGTTTGTCGCAGGAATTGCATGGATGACGGGCATGTTCCATATCGACGGTTTCTGCGACGCCTGCGACGCATTCACTTCGACCGCGGCCACCAAGGAGGACAGACTGAAAATCATGAAGGATCCTCATCCAGGCGCGGCGGCTGTAGCGTATCTGATTTTCCTGGTTGCAGGCAAGCTCGTGATGTTCTTTTTCGTAATTGTCATAGCGGAGATACATGTTACGGAAAGATTTGTAATGTTCTTCAAGGAGAATCTCCAGCAGAATCTTAACCTTTTCAGGACCTGCATGGTTCTCGGAGTCCTCGCTTTCCTTTCCGCAATCCCGGTAATTGCGAGATTCGCAATGCTTTTCCTGGCGTCCATAAGCAAGTACCCGCGCGAAAAGGGAACCGGCGCCGTGATCGTCGGGAAAGTTCCTGTCCTGTCGATTGTCATCGGCGCACTTTGGCTCCTGCCTTTTGGATTTTTTATTCCCGTGACGAATCTTGTGGTCGCGCTGGTTTTGTCGGGCATTGTCGTCATGTATTGGAAAATCAAGGCCGACCGCCTGTTGGGAGGGGTAACGGGAGACGTACTCGGAGCCTGCTGTGAAAGCGTGGAGCTTGCGGTTGCATTGGGGCTTGTACTTCCTGAATTCTTTTAAAATGCGCTTGGTGCTGGAATGGTTAAAAAAGAAAAAGACATATTAGGGAAAATAAAGGATTTCTTCCTCACCGACATCTGGATGATGGAAAAAGATACCGTGCCTTCCCCTCTGAGGCCTTTTATCGCCCCGATACGCGTCGGACACATCATCTGGCACGACTTCCTCCAGAAAAAGACTTTGTCGGTGGCGGCCGCGCTCAGCTATACAAGCGTCCTCGGCCTGATCCCACTGCTTATCATCGCTGTTACATTTTCCAAGGGGTTCCTCAGGGACAAGGCCGAGGAGTTCATCCCGAAGGCGATTGACAGCTTCGTGGAAAATCTGGCCCCGCAGCTTGAGGCCGTGCCGGCAGGAGAGGACAGCGACAAGCTGAAGATGTCTGCCAAGGAACTTGCTGTCACCAAGCTTACCAGCATTCTGATAAAGATGGATGCTGGAAAACTTGGGCTGTTCGGAATAATCCCCTTCATCTTCATCGCGTATTCGATGCTGAGGACGATTGAAGGCACGATGAACGATATTTGGAATGTGAAGAGGGGGCGTCCCATATGGCAGCAGTTCCTGCAATACTGGCTGTGCGTGACCCTGCTTCCGCTGGTGCTGTTCATCACGATGGGATTGACAGGAACCCAGGTTTTAATGTCCTGGAAGGGGATCAACCATTCGGCGACATATGTCATAACCCTGCTTCTGCCGTATCTGACCCTGTGGATAGGATTTGCGATTTTCTACAAGGTTGTTCCGAACACCCAGGTCAGATTCTATCCGGCCGTGATAGGTGGTGTCGTGGGCGGAACCCTGTGGCAGCTGAACAACAAGCTGAGCATAATTTATGTTGGGAAGGCCATTGAGATGCATACTTTCTTCGGAGGCCTCGCGGTAATCCCGATCATGCTGGCAGCCCTCTATTTCGGCTGGCTCATCGTGCTCTTCGGCACGCATGTCGCGTTCGCCGTCCAGAACATGGAGCTTTTCAGGTGCAGGCATCTTGCCTCAAATATGACACCGTCCTACAAGCAGAAGATCGCCCTTGCGTGCGTGCTTGTGATAAATGAACGTTTTGAAAAGGCGGAAATACCTCCTGACAGGGAGGATTTGTCTGTACATATTGGAATTCCTGAGACTTTCCTTGAGGATGTGATACCACTTCTCATAAGTTCGAAGCTGATCCGCGAGAACAATGAAAGCACCGTGACTTATCTCCCGGCCCTTCCTCCTGAAAAAGTACATGTCAGGGATGTGCTTGACGCGATAACAGGCTCGTTGGACCAGGATATGATCCTGAAACCCGGCAGCGAATACTGGAAGAAATCCGAAAGACTCTGTGAGACTTTCCATAAAAGCCACTCTTCTGATTCCAATCCTCCTCTTATCAAGCTTGTCGGGTAATTATGGGACGTGCTTCTAGTTTGGCGCATTAAAGTATGGCGTTTTCGATGAAAACGCCTCGTGCCGGTTTCGGCGAAACCGGCATACTGCTTGGAGGCTTACAGTCAATACCAAGTCAATCGATCCTGAAACACCTATGCTAAACCCATTTCAAAATTGCCAATTCTTTTCTTTCATCAATCTTCTATTTGATTAAAATAAAGTTGGCACGGCATATGCTACATAAATTTTCAAAGTATCAAAGTATTAAAACACAAAAGGTGGACAGATGAAAGGTATTTACACATGCCCTTACTGCCTCAGGTCCTACTCTGTAGAGAGGGAAGGTGATTATATGTGCGACTGTGGAAGGCACTTCTTCTATCCGCCCATGCAGTCCTCCAAATCCTCGAAGTATACGTGTACAGCGCCGGTTTATATAGATTCGACGAGTCAGAGCGTCAAGAGGAAGTCAAATTTGAACATGGGCAGGAGGAGCGGCACCAGGTCGCGCTCAGGCGAAGACTGCCCCCTCGCGAGAGCTTCATTGGTCTGTGGAATAACGGGACTTCTCTTCTTTGGAATTCTCAGCATTCCGGCGCTGATCCTGGGATTCGCGGCTGCAATACTTATTGCAGACCCTTTTTATAACTACAGAGGCAACTGGATGGCGGTATCAGGCATCCTCATGGGCCTGGTTGGCACTATCGCCTGGGGTGGCTGGCTGATTTCTCTGTTGTAGTAAATATTCACTGAGCTCCATCAGTGAATATTTACATTGACAGTCCCTTTTCCAGCTGTCTGACGGTTCCTGCAAAATGTTTCATGCATGACTCAACCGGCTCCGGCTTTCCCAGGTCGACCCCTGCATCCCTGAGGATGTCGAGAACGTCCTTCGAATCTCCCGCGCACAGGAAACCCTTGTAGGCGTCGAGTTTCGATTTGTCTCCGCTGAGGATGTTCTCCGAAAACTTTATTGCGGCTGAAAAACCTGTCGCATATTTATACACATAATAATTATAGTAGAAATGTGGAATCCGCGCCCATTCCATCCGAATCCTGTCATCGGGCACGATCGCCGAACCATGATATTCCGAGTTGATCTTGAAATATGAAGCGCAGAGCTCGTCCGCGGAAAGAGGCGTACCCTTCTCCCTTTTCTCATGGATCATCCTTTCAAATTCAGCGAACATCGTCTGCCGGTATACCGTGCACCTTATCTCCTCGGCTAGACGGTTTACAAGGTATAGCCGCAGCTTTTTGTCGGTGAACTTCTTCATGAGATGGGAATGCAGAAGGAGTTCGTTCGTGGTCGAAGCTGCTTCAGCCGCGAATATGGAGTAGCTGGCATAATGGAAATCCTGCGTCTTGTGCGAGAAGTATGAGTGCATCGAGTGCCCGAGCTCGTGTGCAAGAGTGAAGACATCGTTCATTGTGCCGCTGTAGTTCATAAGCACGTATGGGACGGAATCGTAGCACCCGCTGGAATAGGCGCCGCATCTCTTGCCCCTGCATTCGAGCACGTCGATCCAGCGTTCGTCCAGAGCCTTGTCGATTATTGAACAGTATTCCCTTCCCATTGGCTCCAGGGATTCCCGGACATATCTGCACGCCTCGTCCCATCCGATCTCTATCTCGCAGTCAGGAACTATCGGACAATAGATGTCGAACATGTCCAGCTTCCTGAGTTTCAGATATTTTTTACGCAGTTCGAAATATCCGTGGAGGAACGGCAGGTTTTTCCTTACAGTTCCAATCAGGTTCGTATATACCGTGTCGGGGATGTTGTCATCATGCAGTGAAGCGCGGAGCGTGGAAGGGAAGTTCCTGGTCTTTGCCTCGAAGGTATGCGTCTTGATAGCTCCGTCGAGGATGGCCGCGAAGGTGTTCCTGTATTTCGTGACTGTGTCGTACATCGCGCCAAATGCCGCTTTGCGGACTTCGCGGTTCGGATTTTCAACGAATTTTATGTAGTTGCCATGCGTCAGCTCCACTTCGCCGCCCTTGCCATCCGGAACTTTCGGAAATTTCATGTCGGCGTTGTTCAGCATCGTGAACGTCTTGTAGGGCGTTGACAGAGCGTCTGAGACCGTTCCGAGTATTTTTTCCTCGGGTTCCGAAAGCGTGTGTGGCCTGTCCTTGAGAAGTTCCTCAAGCGTCCTCCTATAGAAGGCAAGGACGGGTGAATCGACGTAAGATTTCAGTTTTTCTTCCGGAAGCGCTAGGACTTCAGGATCAAACCAGGCGGTCTCTCCCTCGATTTCCGCGCATCTCGCAGTCACCTGGTCCAGGCGAGAGGAATTCCTGGAGTCGGCCGTGTTCTCATCGGCCTTGAGATGGGCGTAGGTGTATACCTTTTCGAGGCGCCGTTCCAATGCGTCGCTCTTTTTCAGGGCGTCGCGCAGCGTCTCCGCTGAATTTCCAAGCTTTCCTTTGAACGCCATGAAGTCGGCAAGCAGGGCATCAAGGGACTTGAAATCCTTCTCCCAGAGCGGAAGAGCCGTATACATCTTGTCGAGATCCCATGTCATTTCAACAGGTATCTTCGAACGTTCGGGGAGCGTGTTGCTTTTTTTCTTCATTGATCTCCATTTCTTAATAAGTATGTCGGGTTTTAACCCGACGATTTAATAGTCGGTTTAAAAACCGACTTACTCTTTTGCATCATCAATTCGTCACATCATCCTGCGGCTCTTCCAACTCAGGTCTGAACTGATTTTTCTTGTGCATCACCCATAGCATCCAGACACCGAAACCTATGGAGCTCCACATTGCCAGGAATGCGAAAATCCTCACGGCGAGAGCGACATTCGTGTCGTACTCGATTGACAGCCCTGGAATCCTGTCTAGAAGATATTCCCAGTCTGTGAATTTTACCATCGCAGGTTCATCTCCAGTCCCGAGCGTTACAAGCGGCAGCACCTGTGAACGGGTGTCCGCGATGTATCTTGCCGTCTCATAGAGGTTGACGGCGAACCAGGCTCCGCATAGGGGTATCCCGAAATATTCATCCTGCTTGAGAAGAATTATCAAGGCGATTAACGGAACAAGATGCTGGAGGATCGTCCCTCCGGCATACGTCATCCATTCTCCGAAAAAACTGAACAGCGGATGTCCGACCTCATGTGCAACCAGATCGAGAGGTGCGAATGGCGTCCAGGAGTCAGGCCTGACAGCAAGATAAGCTCCGAGCGCTGCCAGCATGATGACAAGGACCATCCGGCCCGCCATCGAACGTCCCTCGCTCCAGTCTTCAATTTTTGTTTTGATGCTCATTGTTTTGAATTTAGTAAAAAAAGATTAAGTCTGTGAGAATCTGTGGCAAAATGCTCTTCAGGTCTTTGCCAGTCCTTCCAGCATGTGCTCGATCTTTGTCCCGGCAAGCGAGAAATGTCCTTCATCCGGGAAGAATTCCGCCTGGCATCCGGGTATGCATTTTGCGTAATGGCGTCCGAAGTCGGCGTGCACGATGAAATCCTTCTCCCCGTGCCAGATTCTCACTTTGCATCTGATGTCTTCCAGTTTGAAGCCCCAGGGACTGGCATAAACCAGCAGATCCCTGTGGAACCCCTCTGTGCTCCTGTTCAAGCCCTCATGAAATGAGCTTGTGAAAGCACCGAGGATTCCAGGATTGTCGAGGGCCCTGTTGTCAGGTTCGGAAGTCCGTTCCTTTAGGATGCTTCTGAACTTGTCCGGATGCCGGCAGACCATTTTGCCGACAATGCGTGCCGATGGTTTTATGATGAAAGGAAAATTCCTTGCGGCGGAGAACCAGAATCTCTGGAAAACGCTGAGCCGTGATTTCAGTCCGGGCACGTCGACCGGACCGAGTCCGCTTATTATTCCGGCGGAAATAAGACGCGAGGGGATTTTCCAGGCGCATGCGGAAGCGTAAGGGGCCCCTCCGGAAAGACCGACGACGTGGAACTTTCCGAAATTAAGGTGGTCTGCCAGCTCGGCGACATCGTCGGGCCAGTCCATAAGAGTGCGTCCTGGTTTTGGATCGGACAGGCCATATCCCGGACGGTCGATGCCGATGAATCTGAAATTCCCATGGAGCGCGGCCTTGTCGGCAAGTCCGGCCTCAAGCCTGGAGCCGGGGTAGCCATGGAAATAAAACACAGGTATTCCGTCAGGCTTCCCGTATTCGGCATAGCCGAGGTTCCTGCCGTCCCTGAGTTTGAAGGTGTATGAGATTTCTGGCATTGGCCACCTGATTGGTGAAACAATTGTTTCGCCTAATATGATATTTATTTTGAGGAATTCCAATGGAACGATTGCCACTGTGCCAAGGTTTGTCCAAGTTTACTTTAATTTTTCCATCGCCTACAATCTCTATCGCCTGCCGGACAAGCCGGCAGTGGCATGTGATGGATATCCGGATTGGCGGATATAAATATGGCGCTCTTTTTCCCCGTCTTGATTTAAGGTTCCATGATGATAGCTTACAGGGAGAAAGGGAATACATGATGTTTAAAAATATTCTTTGCATTTTCAGCCTTGCCGCCATGTCCGCTGTACTTGCGGGATGCTCCAGCGCTGAAAGGTCATATACTTCTGATGCGAAATTCTCTGCAAGCATAATCGGGCCGCTGCAGGAAAAAGCGATTGCCTATGAAGGTGTCTACCGCAACCCGGTCATCATCGTACACGGATTCCTGGGATCCAACATGCTTGACAAGAAAACTGGTAAAAACGTCTGGGGGAAGTTCAGCAGCGAGGACGGATATTCCATATCGGCTGAAAAAATGCGTGCCTTAAGTATTCCAATGGAGAAGTTGAAGCCGCTCAAGGACATCAAGGACGAAACTGTGCCAAACGGCGCGCTTAACACGGTCGAAGTGAATTTCCTCGGGATGACCTTCAAGGAAAATGCCTATATCAACCTGGTGAATGTCCTGCATGAAGGCGGTTACCAGCTGGAAGGTTCGACCCTCGATCCGGGAAAAAGCTATTATAATCTTTTCCAGTTTTCATATGACTGGCGCCGCGATCTGCAGGAAAATGCGGTCAAGCTCCATCAATATATCCTTCAGAAGAGGAAGTATATCCAGAAGCAATATGAAGCCCTTTACGGTGTGAAGGACTACGATGTCCAGTTCGATCTGATCGGGCATTCCATGGGAGGCCTGGTGTCGCGCTACTATCTCCTGTACGGGACGGCGGATCTTCCGGAGGAGGGGGATAAGCCGAATATCACCTGGGATGGCAGCAAGTATATCGATCGCCTGATCATACTCGGGACTCCAAACGCCGGATATCTGGATACGCTGCTGGAAATGCAGAAAGGGACTGATCTGCCTCCCTTCCCTCCGGCGCTGGTGGGCACCTGGCTGACTTATTACCAGATGATGCCTGATCCTTCGACCTGTTCGGTCGTATATGAACATGACCATGATAAGGCCGTCGACATCTATGACTTCCTGATCTGGGTAAAAATGAAATGGGGGCTTGCCAACCCTGACCAGACAGAAGTTTTCAAGGTGCTTCTTCCGGATGTGAAAGATCCTGTAGAGCGCCGCCTGATCGCCTTCGACCACCTGAAAAAATGCCTGCAGCGCGCAAAAAGATTCAAGGAGGCGATGAACGTTCCTGCAACACCTCCCGATGACGTCAAGCTATACCTGTTCCTTGGAAATGCCGTTAAGACAACCAGAAAGGCGACTGCCAACGAGAAGACCGGGGAGCTGAAGGTGATCGAATACGGTCCGGGAGATGGCAAGGTTCTGGAGTCCAGCGCCTTGTACGACAAGCGGGAAGGAGAGAAGACCTGGGTTCCATTTTTCTACGGCCCGATTGCCTGGAACAGCATTATCCAGCTCCGTGCCGCCCATATGGGGATAACCAACGACCCTGCTTTCAAGGACAATATTCTTTTTGTCCTCAGCTGCGTCCCTACCATCCGCTACAAGGGGGTTATTGAAGATTACTGGAAGAATAAGCAGGAATAGGAAACTTCAGTCCTGCCTGCGGCAGGTATTTCCTGCTGGTTATGGTCCTACTTCTTCAGCTTGGTCTGGGAAAGCCAGTTGCTGCCTGAAACCGCCTTTATCTCACCGTTGACATAAAGTATGTTGCCGTAGTCCTTGTGATTTCCGGGCTTGCACCACAGCATCGGGGTATTTCTGTCGGAATGCTCGGAAAGTCCCCCGACATAGACATAATCGCAGGTCTCCTCCGTGATCGGCTGCCCGAAAGTGGCTGGCATGTTGCCGGTTGCAGGACAGACGTAGGGCTGGGGATGTTCAAGGAACCCTCCGCTTCTCAGTTTATCGAGCCCTTTTGCGCCGCCGGCTTCAGGGAACTTGCCTTCAAAGACATTGGCATACATCTGCAATGCCACGCCGATCTGCTTCATGTTACTCATACATGATTTGCGGTGTTTCTCCTCTTTTGCCTTGTCAGCCTCGCCCATCACGGCTTCTGATTTGATGGAGGTTTCAGGTTTGGGTTTTAGGGGAGGCAGCGGTTCAGGCTCAGGCTGGGCGACTTTTTTAATTTCCGCCGGGGCTGCCGGTTTTGCTTCCGTAGGGTCCACCGTCTTTACTTCTGAGGGGGCCTTGATTTCCTTCGGGTCCGCAGGCGTTGCTTCAGCCCGAGCCGCCGGTTTTGCTTCAGGCGAATGGAGTTCAATCTTTATTCCAGGTTTTGATGTCCGGTTTTTTTCAGATTCAAAAATAAGTTTAATATCATAAATCGCCACGGCAACGACAATACAGGCCAGGACCGCGACAATAATAAAATATAGCTTCAAGTTGGGTCTCAGTGCTGCAGCAGGGTGGTCAGGAGGGGTTGTCGTAACGGTATATTTCTGCCCGGAATCTGCGGTGGCGGCTGATTTTGAATCGGGTATGTGAACCGCCTGCATCTTATAATTGCTGGCAGCCGGGGCGGCGGCGGACTTCTGCAATGTCGACGGATTTTTCTGGTTTAAAATACTATCAAGATCATCAAGCAACGCCTTCCATGACTGGTAGCGGTCCTTCAGATCCTTTTCCAGCATCTTATCCAATACAGTCGAACAGGCATCCGTTATTCTTTTGTTCCTGGTCTGGACCGGAGCATGTCTATCTGATATCTGGGAGCAAAGCGTATCCATTCTGGACTTGCTGTTGAAAGGGGGGCTTCCGGTGAGCAGCTGATAGAGAACCAGCCCCAGGCAGTACATGTCGGAGCGGAAATCAACTTCCTCCCCCTTGGCCTGCTCCGGGCTCATGTATATCGGATCACCGATTGTATATCCTGCACCGGTGAGATGGCTGTTGGCTATCAGGGATTTTGCCAGATCAAAATCTGTGAGCATCGGCATGTTGTGCTTGGCCACGAGTATGTTGTCGGGACAGACATTGCGGTGGATGATCTGCTGTTCTTTCCAGGCATAATCAAGAGCTTCGCCGAGGGATTTGACCAGCTGGATGCTTTCATTCTCATCAAGCTCGCCCCGATGTTCCAGATAGTCGTTGAGGAAAAAGCCCTTTTCATAGTTAGTCACTACATATTCAATGTCTTTTTCCACCCCGGCATCCAGGACCCTGAGGATATTGACGTGGTGCAGCTTCTTGGCGAGACTGATGCCCTGCATGAAACGGGCGGACATTTCTTCGTCGCCAAACAGGGATTGGGGAAGAACTCGGATAATGACATCGCAGTCGTTTTCGAGATCCCTGCCAAGGTAAACCACGGTACCCATGGTGCCTTTACCTCTTTTCTCGACTATCCTGTATCTTCCCTTGATAGTATAGTCGCGGCTTAATCCCTGCGCTTCCACACTTCCTCCCTTCGAAAGTTTTGTGAATGATAAATATGAACGACAATATCAAAAAAACAAGCATCCATCCAATCATCCATGCGGCGGGGGATTTATTCCAAAGAATGGACATACATGCATCCAAATCAGATTCAAATCTCGCGGAATCCAGGTTTGGAAGTATATTAGGGGGATATGTCAGGCAATAGACTCAAATATGCGGTGATAGGTGATCCAGTGGCGCATTCGCTTTCGCCGCAGCTGCACAATCCCGCCTTCAAGGCGCTCGGAATCGATGCCGAATACATTGCCGTGCATGTCAGGGAAAATGAACTGCCCGCCTTCGCCGACAGGGCCAGGAAGGAATTTGCCGGCTTCAATATCACGGTCCCCCACAAGAATGCCATAATCCCTTTCCTGGATTCCATTTCGGACGAGTGCAGGCTCACTGGCAGCGTAAATACTGTTAAAAACACCAATGGACACCTTCATGGGGAATCAACCGACGGATACGGGCTTGAGACCGCCATAAATGAGGAATTCGGAATTCCAGTAAAGGGAAACTGTTTCCTGTTTGTCGGGACTGGCGGAACAGTGAAGGCCGTTTCATTCCATTTTGCAGCAAGAGGCGCGGAATGTCTTTTATTCGCGAACAGGACCGTCTCCAAATCGGAAATGCTCGTTGGTGAACTGGAAAAGAGCCTTCCAATCACACAGTATTCCTGCTGTTCCCTGGACGACAGGAAACAGCTGGACGAATTTGTTTTCAAGGCGTCAGTCGTGATCCAGTGTACAAGCCTGGGGTTGAAAGATGAGGATCCGAGTCCGCTGCCGGAAAAATTCTTCAGGCCGGACAGATGCTGCTACGACACGATCTACAAGGACACGGCATTCATAAAGACCGCAAGGAGGAAAGGCTGCAGGACTGCCGGCGGCCTGTCAATGCTTCTACACCAGGGGGCGAAGTCATTTTCGATATGGACGGGCAGGGAGCCGCCTCTGGAAGTCATGAGGAACTCGCTCTATGGTGAATTTGCAAGACGTTGTACATCCAATATGTCGGCCCATCATCAATCCAGTGTTCCAGTAATCCAACAATCCAACAAACCATTTCACTTATGAACGGACCATCCCAGTTCCCCGAACAGCTCATCCCGATGATGAACATATTCATCTTCATATTGGGCGCATGCATCGGCAGTTTCCTCAACGTCTGCATCTGGCGCCTCCCTAGAAATGAGTCAGTTGTCTCTCCTCCGTCCCATTGCCCTAAATGTGACTACCTCATCCCATGGTATGACAATATCCCGCTGGTGAGCTGGCTTGTACTCGGCGCCAGGTGCAGGAAATGCAAGGTGCAGATCAGCCCCAGGTATTTCCTGGTAGAACTGCTCACAGGATAC
The DNA here is from genome assembly GCA_001804815.1 of Lentisphaerae bacterium GWF2_50_93. GTDB lineage: Bacteria > Verrucomicrobiota > Lentisphaeria > Victivallales > GWF2-50-93 > GWF2-50-93. The sequence continues at coordinate 126,625 of MHBI01000101.1, read as the reverse complement.
CTTTTCCTTCTTGTCTGGATCAAGGTGCTGACTCTCGGACAGCCTGCCGTCTTCATCTTTCCGTATTTTTTCCTCGTCGCGATATGCATAGTTACGATTTTCGTTGATGCCGAACACAGGATAATTCCAAATGAAATAACCTATGCGGGAATAATCGTCGGGCTTGTCCTGTCGGTGCTCTGGCCTGAGCTGTGGGTGCCCCAGCATAGGAAATGGATAGTTCCGGAGAGGCTGATTTCCTTTATGTTCTCGGCGGGAAGCATGTTGATATGCGTCTTCCTGATGGCTGCCGTTTCCATATCGGGAAAATTCCTTTTCAAGAAGGATGCAATGGGGTGGGGCGATGTCAAGTACATAGGAGCGGTTGCCGCGCTGATAGGGATCCCTGCATGCTTCTTCACACTGCTTTTCGGTTCCCTGACAGGTTCAATGTACGGGATATTCCTGATGGTCTTCAGGAAAAGAAAGCTCAGAAGCGCATTTCCCCTAGGCCCCTTCCTGGCCGCTGGCACGCTGATCTGGATTTATTTCGGGGAGATAATCCTCAATGCATATCTTGAAATCTCAAGGAAAATTAGTTTGGCGCCCCCCTTTTAAAGTTGCAGGGGGAATGATAGATTAATTCCTAAACGCATGGATAAACCTATGAAAATCATGAAACTGAAAATCACCGCCGCGCTTTTTATTCTTTTTCCGCTGGCCTGCTCCATTTTCGCCCAGGGTGCTGTTTCGGATCTCAGGCCCGCCGACATTTTTTCCGATGGCATGGTGATCCAGAAGGACTACGACATACCTGTATGGGGGGAGGAGAGCCCGGGAAAGAAGATTAAGGTGTCCATGGCTGGACAGGAGCTGAATGCGACAGCCGACAAGGAAGGCAGATGGAAGGTGACTTTTGCACCGATCAAAGAAGCCGGCCCATTCCAGTTGGACATAAAAAGCGACACAGGCAATGTGACTGTCAAGGATATCATGTGCGGTGATGTTTGGATGTTCGTCGGAGAATCTATAATAGACAGGAGTCTTGGCAAGGACTTTTCAGATCCGGACAATTCAGGCAAGCCGCAGATAAGATATTTCAGGGCTCCCCGGCAGTTCACCAGGGCTCCCTGCAACCACCTCCCAGGCAGTTGGAGGAAATGCGAAACAGGGGCGAATGACATACCGGCAGTGGCGTATTATTTCGCGAAAGAGCTAAGGAACAGGACGAATGGACCCATTGGAATAATACTGTGCTCTGTTCCCGATTCCCTTTCACAGGCCTGGGGTGCAAAAGATTTCCTTCGCGGGATCAAGCAGTTTTCAATCCCCGACGACTTCCAGGAGCTGATTCAGAATTATGAGATGAAGATAAGCGGCACCTACAAGGGTCTGCAGGAAATCAGGAGCGGTTCGGATGAGAGTCTCAGGTATTCCGGTTCGGTCAAGCGCTTCCAGACGTGGGCAGCCACCCCCGAAGGCAGAAAAATCATAAAGGACAATGCTGAAGCCGAACAGTGGCAGGAGAAGATACAGGAGTGGGTGGAGAATTCCATGCAGAGGGAGTCCAAGGGGTCTCCCGTACTGGAAGATCAGAAGTCGTGGCCGAACATCATACAGGTTGCGACAGGAGTCGTCGCCGACCCCAGGACATCGGTGGCAAGGCCTGCCGGCCTGTTCAACGGCATGATCAATCCGCTGGTTCCATATGCTATAAAAGGTTTTGTCTTCTGGCAGGGCGAGGCGGATGCTTCATGGAACAGGGGCGAAGCTTATTTCCAGATCCTTACCGCGCTCGTAAAGAACTGGAGAGGAGTCTGGAACAAGGCGCAGGTCCAGCGGAAAGGGGATCTTCCGTTTGTGATAATGCAATTGCAGGGAGTCAATGACGGGAAGGGGATTTCAGCCGGAGAATGCTCGCTCCTTAGATTGTCGCAGTCTGCCGTGCAGGACAAGTTGAATGGAACCGTGCTTGCCATGTCATATGATGTTATTCCAGATTCGACCGACGACATTCCGCAGGAAGGCCTCAAGGAGGCCGGCCGCAGGCTCGCATTGTGCGCCTATGGGAAGTTCTACGGACAGAAACTTGCCTGTTCCGGCCCCATGTTTGATTCTGTCGCCGTAGGTGAAAACAACCTCAGGCTCAAGTTCAAGTATGCCGACAGCGGATTGCTTGCCGGGAAAGACGGCGCTGCAGACAAGGTGGCAGGGTTTGAAATCGGTGATCCCAGCGGAAGCTACAAGCCCGCTGAAGCTGCTATAGACAAGAACTTCATCGTGTTAAAGACCCCCGGCGTGGTAACGAATGTCCGTTATGGCTGGGGATTGAAGCCTGATGCGAACCTCTATAACAAGGACGGCCTTCCCGCCCTGCCATTCACGGTCAGCCTTGCAGACAAATGATGCAAATATCCGCTGAAGGAACTTCAGTTGATATCTACCTTCCTTCGACCTTCAGTATCCGGGTGAACTTCTTGATGACGTAGAAAACCAGGTAGATGGCCAGCCCGGCGAGGAAGAAAATTATCCATGGCTTGCTTATGTGTAACCTGTGGTCAATTACCAGGCTTTCCAGCACCCTGACCGCCGTGAATGAAGCAATGATTGCAAAGAATGCGGAAAATTCACGTTTGAGGACATTCCGTGGTGAAAAGTTCAGTTTCGCTGATTCCCACTTGCAGAAATCAGGAATTGCCATGGGCGTAGTTTCAGCCCACTTCATGAAGGCGTCACCGAATTTCTCCCTGAGGAACGCCTCTTCGGCAAAAACTATTCTTTCGTAGTAGAGCCAGTAGAGAAGTACTCCTATGAACACGAACCACCAGACTTTTATGAAGAGAATCACTCCGAGGAAAATAAAGAAATTGCCGACATAAAGCGGGTGCCTGACCAACGAGTACATCCCTTTCGTATTGAGTTCTTCCGCCTTCTGTCTTTTCGTATTCCTGCCAGAAGTCCCTTTCGGGGTGCTTCCGATTATGATCACACGGATGAGAAGGCCCAGGAAGGATATGCAGATTGCGCATGTCTCATATAGCTTCTCCGTATACTTTCCGAAATGCTTTTCAATCTGCTGCGAGTCCTGGAGTGCAAAAAACACTATTGGAATAATGAGCAGCGGGAGAAAGCCCCTCCATCTGAAAAGCCAGCCGCCACTCCTTTCGTATTCTTCTCTGATAGCCATCTGATAATCCTTCCGTGGTTTGAAAAACAGGCAGTACCCCTATTAGGAATAGCTGAAAAAGCAAATTCGAAATAAAAGGAGAAAATTGATTTTATGCAAAATCATGGTCATGTCGCTATATCATGACTGTGAATTTTGAATGATCCTCTTGATGCTCGTTGAACTCTTCTTTGACTTTATATCGTATTCGCGTTGCCGGGCCCCGGAGCGTGTTGCGAAAGTTTCACTGTAGACAATAGGGGCCTTTATTTCTGGTCGATTTTGACTTGCCGGAATTATGCTCGTTGAGTCGGTTGTCGATATCTTCCGTGTGGCCGACGTAAAATCTTCCCGAAGTCTGGCTCTGAATGATGTATACGTAGAACATATTAATGAAAAGGTAAAATAAAATGGTCGGGGCGAGAGGATTCGAACCTCCGACCTCTTGGTCCCGAACCAAGCGCTCTAACCAGACTGAGCCACGCCCCGACAATGAGAACCAATAATGCAAAGAGCAAAAATAACTTCATTAAGCTGAAATTCAATCGGAATACAGATGTATTCCGAATTATGGGAATCAATGTTTATGCCGGTTTGTTGAGTGAAACAGTCACGCTTTTGAGCTTAACGGAATCATCTGCTTCCTGGCTCTCGCTTTTAATCTCAGTATCTTCCTTTAATGTGACGTGCACAATGCGCCGGTCATGTGAATTCATCGGAGGAAGCACAACTGAGTCGCCCCATCTCTTTACTTCCTTCGCGGCATCAAGCGCCTGCTGGCGGATCTTCTGTTCGTGTTCGGCTTCGCTTTCGACAGGACCCGCAACTGGGGCTCTATCTCTGTCTCTGTCTCCTCTGTCGTCGAATCTCCTGCGATCGCCGCCGTCCCTGCGCGGACGGTCGCCTCCTCTTTCCCTGCGTTCGCCCCTGTCGCCGCGGTCAGCGCGTTCAGGCCTTTCAGCTCTTTCGCCCCTGTCGCCACCCCTGTCGCCACGGTCAGCTCTTTCTGTTCTTTCACCACGATCGCTTCTTTCTGTTCTTTCAGGCCTCTCGCTGCGTTCGGCGCGTTCCGGCCTTTCAGTTCTTTCGCCACGTTCCGGCCTTTCGCCTCTGTCACCCCCACGCTCTCCGCGATCGCCACGGTCACCCCTATGAAATCCGCGGGCTGGCCTTGAATAGCCGTCAACATCAATCGTGATTCTCGGGCTCTCCGTGTCATTCTTCAGCACCATCCTGTTTATAAGAAGCTGGAGCTGGTCGAGCGTCTGGCCCTTGCGTCCGATGATCCTTCCTGCATCTTCGCTGACGGCGATAAGGGCGATCCTTCCTTCTCTGTCTTCAGCTTTGACAGTTGCGTCGAGGCCGAGGTAGTCGAGCATTGTCGCGAGGGTAGTCGATGCCTTCTGCATCTTCTCTTCATTGGTCATTACGGTTGTGTTTTCTGCCATTTTTAGTTTCTCCTAGTTTACTTTATGGTCAAGCAGTTTTTTTCTCTAGACTTTTTTCTTTCTCATCAATTTTCCTGTTGACAAGCAGCTGGATTATGCTGATTATCTGGCTCACGCTCCAGTACAGGGTCAGCCCCGAGGGCAGTGAATACAGCATCACAAGCATTACAAGAGGCAATATCATCATCATTTTCTGCTGTATCGGATCCATGGCGGACGGTGTCAGGTACTGCTGTATCACCATTGTCCCTGTCATCAGCAGGACAAGGGGGTTGATCGCAAGGTCGATCCCCGGTATGGTCGCTATCGTGTCAGGCCTGGACAGGTCGAATGCCCACAGGAATGACGCCTGGCGCAGCTCGATCGCGCCGTTGAGGGCGGAGTACAGGGCGATGAATATCGGTATCTGGAGAAGTATCGGGAGGCAGCCGCCAAGCGGATTGACCTTGTGTTCCTTGTAAAGCTGCATGATTTTTGTGTTCACCTTCTGTGCGTCATCCTTGTATTTTGTCCTGATCTCCTGGACAAGCGGCTGGATCTTCTGCATTTTCCTCATTGAAGCGTTTGCGCGGTCGGTTATAGGCCAGAAAAGCATTTTGACAATGACTGTCAGCAGTATTATGCTCAGCCCGTAGTTGCCGCAGAAGCCATTGAGCCAGATCAGCGCTATGAGAAGACCCTGTGCAATAGGTTCGAACCAGAGGTACATCTGGAAGAACCAGTTGTCGCCCACATAGCAGAGGTTCATTATCTCCGAGGCCTTAGGATCGAAATTCTTAAGCAGCGCCAGTTCCTTCGGGCCGGAGAAATACGAGAAATTCATTGCCGACCTGGCGCCGGGTTCTATTTCCGTCCTTCCGATGATCCCATAGGTGTCCAGGCAAGAATAAGGCTTTTCCTTGCCATTCTGATCCGTCAATGTCTCCATGGTCTGCCTCAGCATGTTCCCATCACCTTTCTTAAAGGGGGTTTCAGGCTTCAGGATGCATGCAAGATATTTGTTTGATACGGCGATCCATTTCGCGGCATTCTCCTGGTGCTCCTCGAATGGCTTGCCGGAATATGATTTTGACGCGACCGTATTTTCCAGGCAGGTGTTGATGGTCATGCTTTCCATTATGAAATAATCCCCGGAAAGCTCAAGGATCGGAATTATGCTGCCGGCGCTCACGTGTATGCCTTCGATGACAAGTTTCTTTTCCGAAAGGTTCCTGATCTCCACGCTGTAGCTGCTCGTGTATTTCTCCAATATCTTCCAGCTTTGAACTACGCTGAATGGCTGGCCCGCATCATTCTTGAAGCTGCGTGTCAGCCTCATGGCCGTCTCGGATTCCTTCACGCACTCGATGCTTGTGGTTACGAGCTTGTCAGTTGTCGAGAAGGAAAGGGCTCCGGCTCCAGGCCTTTCGTTGAGGAGAATGTTCTTTTTCTTGTCGGTGTTCAGGAATTTCTTGAATTCGATCGAAGTGATTGAAGCGGCGGCCGGCGAAATCTTCAGGGAAATGAAGTCGTTTGAGATGGTCTGGTCGGGAATGGCAGGCAATTTTATGGCGTCATCCGACTTGTCGGCCTTCTCGGGAACTGTGGATTTTACGATGTCTTCGGTTTTTAAGGTTTCCTTGGGCCTGGCGCTTTCCTTTTTCCGTTCCACTGGCTTGTCGTTTTCAGCGCCTGAAGTTGATGAATCTCCAGCTGTCTTTTTTGCCTGCTTGTCAGTTTCGGACACAACCGTCTTCTGGACAGGGGGCTTTGGGGAGCCTATCAGGTTTCGCATTATGGGCTCCCAGAAGATCAGGAGCGCGAAACACAAGCATAGGCCGATTATCGTTTCCTTGTCAAGTTTCATCGGGACACCTTTTTAATTTCGCGTTCAGCGTGGTCGTCCCTGCAGTTGGAAAAATTGAGGCTTCGGGGAACGGGGTCATGTCCGCCCCTGCAGAAAGGGTTGCATCTCAGGATTCTCCATGCCGAAAGAAGCGGGCCGGAAAACATCCCATGGCGTTTGATCGCCTCAAAGGCGTATTCCGAACATGTGGGAGTGAATCTGCAGCACGGAAGCATCCATGGGGAGACGGCTTTCCTATAAAGCCATACAAGTCCAAGCAAAATGTTCACAGGTTTTAAATATTTAATCATTCTTAATCCAAAAATTGGCCTTAGCCAACAGATACATCATTTCCTTCTGCACGTCCAGCAGCTTTTTCCCGAGAAGGGCTTTCCTGGTTATGAAAAGAACATTGCACGGCCTTATATTATTCTTGATAAGCCGGAATGATTCCTTTATAAGCCGTCTGGCCCTGTTCCGGATGACGGCCTTGCCGCTGAACCTTCTGCTGCAGATAACCCCGAACCGGGGAATGCCGCCTGAAGGATTCGGACTTTCAGCAACAACCATCAGCATGAGCCTTCCTGGGAATTCCCTTCCGGAGCAGCGGACATAGTCAAATTCTGAATGAAGACACAGTTTTTCTTCTTTTTTCAGTGTGGCTTTGCCGAATTGAACGGGGTCTCTACCCATTTATGCGCCTTCGAGGATCATTTTGAGTGACTCGGAACGGAGCATTTTTCCGCCCGGAAAGATTCCAGTGCCATGAAAAACAGCATGCGGAAATCAGGCTGAAAGCTTCTTGCGGCCCTTCTGGCGTCTTCTCTTAATGACAAGACGTCCTCCACGAGTCGCCATTCTTGCTTGGAAACCTATTCTTCTTTTCCGTCTGATCTTTGACGGCTGAAATGTCCTCTTCATTGTCTAGATTCCTTCTTTTTTTCAGGCTTTAACAAGTATTCAGGTGTTTCCAGTTAAATGCGCCTGTTTAACGGTTTTACTGTGCTAAGATGTTCTTGCTACAGATTTATGTGAACGGGAAATATAACAGTAGTTCATTTTTAATCAAGGGTTCCCATTATTTTTCAATTTTAATTGTCATTAAGGCGTTCTTCTGTTATTGTATCCCTTAATTTAATTTAAGGCTGTCAAATGCAGAAAAATGGTTTTGTAGGGGCGGAACTTATAAAAATGAGAAGCCGGCTTTCGGAGGCGACCTCCCACGGTGAAAAGGAGGCCGTCCAGGACAAGTCCGCACAGCCCAAGCAGCCCCATGTCCAGCCTCCTCCCGAAACCATTATGGACAAGGAGTGGAAAAAGGCCACTGAGAAAAGATGGGACGAGTTCAGGATCTTGAAAAGGGACTTCACCGGAAGACTCACTGAAAGCCTTTCCGCCCTCCCTGAAGAGATTCGGCTCGCAAAGGATCATGCCGAACAACTGCAGAGGGCCCTTGAGAAATTCGCCCATCTCCTTGATGAGATCGAGTCGCTGGATGATTCGAAATGGAACAAGGACAGCCTCTCTTCCGAACTCCCTTCGGCCATACGCCGAGTCGAACATATAAGGCTTGAATATCTGAGGATAACTTCAAAACTCAAGGCCATTCAGCGCGAAAGCAGCGCCGCCGAAGGGTCTGATTCGGGCCGTTCATTCATCCCGGAAATCTGTTCCGTGTCCTGGACCCAGGGCTTCAAGATAGGTCTCATCTTCTTCATGCCTATAATTATCGTCCTGGCGCTGTCGACCCTGGTGCTCGCCATCGCAATGTTCTTCGCCTTGAGGACATGAGACCATGAAAAAGCGCGCCTCCGACAATGTCAACTATCTCAAGTATGAAGGCAAGAGGAAGAAGCTGGCGCATTACCTTAAAGCAGGCGGCTTCAAGAAGATAGGCGGTTCAAAGATCCATGGGAATTATACCGACAGGAGACGCTATGTCGTTGCCGCTTCAGCCCTGGTAATCTTCCTGACAGGCCTTTATTTCGTTTTTTTCTGAGGTTTCCTGATTTGCACGTTTACTTGAAAGAATAGTGGCAAGTTTTTGCGTAGCAAAACCTTGACACTGGCTTTTTTCGTGTCGTTCGTGTGTGCTGAGCTTGTCGAATCCGTCGACAGGTGTGTGGAGTTTATCCCGATTCTCGCAGAGACATCGGGATGGTTGTTTTTTTAATCTGTGTTATCTGTGGGCACATGTTTTAGTTGCGTCGTAAGCTGATCCAGGATTGTTTCTATGGTAAAAGTCGAACAGGTTGCCGTTGGCGGTTTCGATTCCAATTTCTCCTATATCCTGCATGATGAAAAATCAGGGGAAACGGCGATATTCGATCCCTGCGGAAACACCCAGCTTATAAAGGAGAAGTTTCTTGCTCTGGGAGCTTCCAAACCGAAATACATCCTTCTCACCCACGGGCACGGCGACCATGTCTCAGGGGTTGATTCAATAAGATCTTTCTTCAAGGCCCCGGTAGTCGCACATCCTGCCTGTCACTTCAAACATGACATCGGCGCCTCAGACGGACAGAAACTCGGGTTCGGAGGCATATTCATTGAATGCCTCTATTCGCCGGGGCACACGAAGGACAGCGTCATCTACCATCTTACGGACGATTCCGCCATATTCACAGGTGACACTCTCTTCATCGACTGCTGCGGTTACTGCGATGCCGTAACTATGTTTAAGACCATGAGAGAGGTGGTTTTTCCGCTTGCAGATTCAAATGAAGTCTATTCAGGCCATGACTACGGACGATGCCCGCACGCCCCGCTGGGTGAGGAGAAGATAAAAAATCCCTACCTCTCGGCCAAGACATTTGAAAAATTCCAACAGGAACTGAAGAATCTGTAGGCGTTAAGCTGGGAAAAACGAGGCTATTTATTATTCACAGTATGTCGGGTTTTAACCCGACGTTTGGTTGGCGGTTTAAAAACCGCCCTACTTATGAGGAAAATCTCTTTTAGCCTCAAACTGTCAAGCTTAACGGTTGCGAAAAATCTGTAAACGGCATCTTGCGAGGTCCGCATAATATTCCGTGTCATATTCGGACACGCCATTCTTCAGTTCCTATCCCAGAGTTTTGCTGCAGCAACCAATCCGCCTGCACGAGATTCTAAAGCTTTCAACCTGCTAGAATAGCACTTAAGCAATTGTCATCCATCTACTTCCCCAGACTGGCACCGTTTTCTTCTTTTTTTTAGTTCCTATTCCAGAGGTTTGCTACAGGAGCCAAACCGCCTGCACGAGATTCTAAAGCTTTCAACCTGCTAGAATAGCACTTAAGCAATTGTCATCCATCTACTTCCCCAGACTGGCACCGTTTTCTTCGCGGGGTCACACTCTTGCTATGGACTTTGCTCCTCCTTTTAAAATGAATCGAATGTCCAGATAATTCACTTGTGCCAGAAGTCAATAGCAAAAGTGTGACCCCGTCTTTCCAGCACGGTTCCCAGAGACATGGACATTATTTGATTTAATGTAGAGTTGCCTGTCTCAGGCAAGGGGATTATATTTTGATTGGAATTTGGATTTTAACCATAAGGAGATTTTTATGCCGCTTATCAAGATCCAGTCGTCTGTGAAGGTCCAGGACAAGGCAGCGCTCGCGCTCGAACTCTCCAAGGTATGCGCGCAGTGTACGAAGAAGCCTGAAGGCTATGTGCAGTCAATCGTCGAAGACGATGCAGTCATAGCAATGGGCGGGAAGATAGAAAATTCGGCATTCGTCGAAGTGAAGGGGATCGGAGGCTTGAATCCTGCCGTCAACAAGGCGCTCAGCGCCGGGATCTGCAAGGTGCTGGAGGAGAAACTGAAGATCAGCCCCGCTGCCGTCTACATCAACTTCACAGATGTGGCGGCTTCAAACTGGGGGCATAACGGTTCCACGTTCGGATAAAATTTGCCGTGCAAATTTTATGAAATAAAATATTTCAACAGCAATCAAAAGACATGAAACCATTATCCTACAGGGAAAAATGGATTGAATTGAAAAAGAAGCCCCGTGCTGAAGGACTCCGGCGTTTTTCCAGGCAGCTTGCCCTCTCATTCATCGATCACTATTTATACAACGACAGATATGAAGAGGAATATATCGGAATACTCTGTGAGATGTCGACATGCTTTGAAAATAGAGCTATCGACGGCATAGGCACTTCAGCACTGTTTGATATCGTTCTCGGTGGCCTGTGCGATGAGTTCGAGGACCTGCAGACGGAAACATACAACCGCGTCATGGGCCAGATCATTTCCTTCTGCCGCAGGATTCCAGCCGGAAAGGAATTAAACAACTGCATGCTTGAGTTCGGACTGTTCAAAGCTGATGAAATTGCCAGGCGCATTGAGAAAATCCGTGCGGAAAGCGGCAATTATCGCAAACTGCCGAGGAATCCGAGGAAGGTAATGGTCCTGTCCTCGGGAGCCATGGCTGCGGATGTCGCGGTTGCCAGCGTTGTGATCCAGCGGCTGGCAAACAGATTCCCTTCCGCGGAGATTGTGCTGATAGGCGGTTCATATCTCCAGGACCTTTTTGGAAACAATCCAAACGTCAGAATCATTCCAGTTCCATCTTCCGGACATGGGAACCTAAATGATAGATTCAATGTCTGGCACAGCATCCTCGGTATTGTAGAGAAGGAAACATCGGGAAAGCTTGACAGCGCTCTCCTGTTTGATCCGGATTCCAGCCTATCCCACCTCGGGCTTCTGCCACTTGTAGACGACAGCAAGTATCTTTTCTTAAATATAAGGGGAGCGCAGAAGTTCCCGCCGAAACTTTCTCTTTCAAGACTTGCAAATATCCTGATGGATAAGATCCTGTCCGAATCCGAATACTGTCATCCTAGCGTATGGCTTGCAGGCAATGTCCGTGGCGAATCTGCGGATTTCGCAAGGGGACTGAGGAAGAAAGGATGCAGTAGGATAATCTCGGTGAATTTTGGAGCAGGGGGCAATCCAAGGAAAAGAGTGGATGGTGATTTCGAGGAAAAGCTGATTTTTGAACTTCTCAGGAAAACCGGCACTGTTGTCCTGCTTGACAGAGGTTCGACTCCTGACGAGGACGGGCGTTCGGAAAAATTAATGAAATCATTGGCGCGGAAAAAGATAATCACAAAAGATCTTGTCTTTGGATCATGCAAGGGATGTGAACTGCCTCATGGCGTGATCGGCGTGCGTGCAAGCCTGGGGGAAATGTCGTCTCTTATCGCTGAAAGCGATGAATTCATCGGTTATGATTCGCCTTTACTGCATGTTTCGGCCGCCCTTGGTATAACTGCATTTGCGATTTTCGCAGGCACCAACAATCCCCGCTTTATCAGACGCTGGAACGCATGCGGTTCGGGAAAATGCAAACTCATACATGTCGATACCCTGGCTTGTCCATGCAGTTTCGACACCGATGACATCGTCCGCCGTGTGATTGATGCGATGAATTGAAACTCGTAACTTGTAGCTGGAAATTCGAAATATGGGATCTATAAAATAGTGAAAGCCGTGAACTTCAATATTACTGATATCGAGTTACAAGTTTCCAGTTACGAGCATTAAGACGTATACACCACTGTCACTCCGTCTCCACCAGGAACAAGGGCATTTTCGCCGAACTCCACTCTGCGTATCCTTGGATCTGCGGACGCGAAGGCCCTTATCCTCCTTCTTAAAATCCCTTCTCCCTTGCCATGGACTATCAGGATGCAGGATTTGGCGTATGAGGAGAGAACCGCATTAAGCATGGACGTCGCCTCGTCGGATGTCTTCCCGTGGAGATCAAGGGTGTAGTCGAACTGGGAGGACACAGGCCTGCTGCTCCGTCCGCGCATCGTCTCAGGATGCCTTATTGTCTTTCTGTATCTGCGCATTTTCTATTTCCTCTTATATTTCGTCCAGGTAGGCGGGAAGAGCAGTATGTCGATCTCTTCCGCGTTTTCATCCTTGATATAGGCGAAGACACCACTGTCTGGCTTCATGTCGGTGAACTGGAACTCCCACTGGTTCCTCTTTGCGTCGAAGCGGACGGCTTTCAAAGGATAATCATACCAATGCTTTGATTCCTTCAGGAGCTCGGTCACTCTCTTGAGCATCAGCTTCTGCTTGCCGTCAAGAGCTATTTCAGTTTGCTTCAACTTGTCGGAGGCGGCTGCATCAGCGGCAGGCTGATTCGCTTCTGACTGAACTTCCGAAGGCGATGCTTTTCCTTTTGCAACAATATTCTGTCCTGCGGTGGCAGTCATTACATTTCTCTGGCTATCGCTTTTCTTCATCTGCTGTTCAGTTGGCATGATTGTTTCAGCCAGTACCTTTTTCTTTTCCACTGTCATACCGCCTTCAGGCATTGCAGCGGGTGTGCTTTTCGGGACTTGTGTAGCTGCAGGTGCGGGGAGCCCTTTAGCGGCCGGGGCAACGTCCATGGCATCTTTCCTGTTTGCCACGACTTCTTCCCTCATTTCAAGTTTCCTTGATTCCAAGGGGACTGCTTTTTCATCCTTTAGCATGCTCTTTTTCGCAGAAGCCGCCTTCATTGGAGCCATAGGCTTCTCCATCACCGTAGCGGAAGCCGGGGCAGACGGGGACATTACAGGAGCCGGAACTGCAGTCGGCGATATTTTAGGAGACGGGCGTTGATTCAGCTGTATCTCCTCCGTGCTGTAGTCTCCGGAGGTCTTGTTTGAAAGCCCTGTCTTCATCATCTTGCTGATACTGGGGGCGAAAATACCGGTTAAGATGATGACTATTGTTATTCCGGCCGCAAGTTCAAGCCAGGAGAATTTGATAATCCTTCCAGGCTTTTTATTGTCATTTTTTGCGCTGTTTAAGATTTTTTCATGGACTGCAGGATGAAGCGTGTCGTTGAAGGAATCCGCCTTCAGCGCGGATTCGGTCAGCGTCCAGATCTCCTTGAGCTGTTCGAACTCCTTCCTGCAGGTTTCGCAGGATGCCAGATGCGAATCAAGCGCGGACTTATCCTCCGCCGAAATCTCTCCGGCAAGGTGATCTGTCATCATTTTTGATATTTTTTCACAGTTCATGGTAAATCCTGGCACAAAGACACAGAGGCGTCCCGATGTCTATCGTAGAATCGGGATAAACTCCGGCACAAAGCATCTAAGGCAATTTGAACATGCCTTACGGCATTAACTACGAACAGATACGAATTAAATTTGTTTGTAGTTAAGCCCGTAAGGGCTGTTTTGATTAAACTTTTTCTATTTACTTTAAACATGATTTTAACCACGAAATACACGAAAATATTGATGATTTAACACTTTGTGCCTCTGTGCCTTTGCGTCTCGATGCTATTTCCCTTTCGCCTCTGCGTTGAACTCTTTGACAAGCTTCTTCATGGCCGTATGCAATATGAAACCTACGTTTGTCACGCTGATGCCCATGATCTCGGCAATCTCCTTGTAGCTTCTCCCGTGTTCGATCTTGAGCACCACGATCTCGCGGTCGCGCGGTTCAAGCTCCATTATCTTTTTCCGCGCCAGCAACATGGCTTCTTTCTTTTCAAATGTCCTGTCAGGCTGGTCGGTTCCTGCGAAATCCGCAATCTTCTCATCTATGGGTATCTCAAGCTGGACCCTTTTGGATTTCAGGTGGTCAAGGCATAAATTCCTTGTCACCCTGTAAAGCCAGGCTGGAAGATTTTCAATCCTGCCCTTGTCTTCCGTCTGCGAAATCCGCACATACCTTATGAAAACCTCCTGTACGATGTCCTTTGCCCCGTCGCTGTCGCGTATCAGGCGCGATGCATAGCGGAGCAGGGGGGCCTCGCGTTCGCGTATGACTGAAACAATTTCAGTCATTTCCCCGTTTCCAGCCTTTTCCTGCAAGGCGGCCGTTTCTGTACTCTGCGTTTCCATAACTAAGACGATCTGCTTCCTGGCTTATCGGGACAAACTCATCCCATTTGCTATGAATGTTATCCATACAAGACAATTTCAGATTATCCAATTCTTCGGACAATCTGAAATTTGAGATTCATAATATACCGCTTATTTCAATAATTGGCATTGGCCTGGAAAAAGCACTGTTCCAGGCAAAAGAGGCCGTTATTGCATATCTGCGGATTCCTTCCTGCCAGCAGGTTTCACTATCATGATGAGTACTGCCAGGCCGAGGATTATCACTAGTCCGGCATAGACTTCGGAGAAGTCGCGCCATGACACGTTCTTCTTGGCCTTGAAGGAAATCTGGGTCGGTGCGAACGGAGTCACTTCCAAGGCCCTCCTGAACTCGAGTTTCGTCCCGCCCTCGGGAATTGTCAGCCTTAGTGGATGGGGAACTGCCGCCGCCTGCTGCTGCTGCAGGAAGATCTTGTCCGATATTGTCTGCAGGTGGGTCACCTCGGTTCCACCAAGCTGCTGCTTTATGGCATTGAGGTCCTCTGTCTGGACCGCCTGCTGTACCGGCGCGTTCGCCATTTCGTCCTGGGAAATGGATTTGCCTTTCTTCTGTGCGGTCCTTCTGCTGAACAAGCCCTGGATGGAGTTGTCCCTCTGGACCTGCTGCCACTGTCCTTTCACATCGGCATTCAGTTCTGCATCGTTCAGGGACAGGTTTGAAGCGCTCTGGAAGTATTCGAAAGCCTCGCGTTTCTTGCCGGAAGCTGCGAACCTATTCGCCTCGTTCAGCATTGCCTTCGCATTTTTCTTGTTCTCGCTGTTGTACCTTTCATTGCCCTTGTCATAGTCCTCGAGGTTGATGTAGGTCAGCCCTGCCATCTCCCGGTCGAAATAATCCAGCGTCCCCCTGAACTTCGAATATTCGAAATCCTTCGGCAGATAAAGGTTCCAGCTCACATTCCTCAGTGGAAGGTTGAAGGACGGCCCGTTGTATATCTGGTTTTTGGCCGACCAGGATTTTGCCGTCTCAAGGGAATATATGATTTCAATGTTCTGGTCGCGCCCTGCGCCTGAAAGACCCTGCCTGAGCGGAATCAGCAGATTTCCCTTTTCCTGTGCGACGTCAACTGCCTGGTTGTCGATCAATACCGACCAGAGCGTGCTTCCTTCGGGAAGCTTCATCTCCAGGAAGTTCTGGTTGCCGTTGATCAGCGACACCTGGGCGGAAGTTATGACCCTGCCCTCCGGTGAGACCACGGAGCTTATGTTCACATTCCTGATCTGCGCCTTGAGCTGGTCGGCGGTCTTATGCCTTACCGCGTCGAGGATCACGGAATAGTCGTTGCCCACAGTACGGAAGCACATGACTGCATTTGAAAGGTAGTCGACCTTGAAGTATGCCGGGATCTTCCTCACGTCGAATTCGGAGATTTCGCCCTTCCTGTCCGAGAGCTTTACTTGCAGTGAATCATTCGACAGTACGGCAAGATAGCCTTTCTGAAGCTCGGTGCCTTCAGTAACCACCGGTGCGATTTTCACCTGCGTATTCTTTTCATACGGTATGCGGTAATGCGCCTGCAGCATGTATTTGCCGCTGACTTTCTGGTGTAGTTCTATTTCCCAGAGGTTTTTCCCGAGATCCTTCGGATCCGCCGTGTTCTCGCCTGAGAACTCAGGTGTTCCGGCATTTTCCGGAAGCCGGATCCTGAATGACTTCACTCCTGCGTTCTCTATCGAATAATGGAAATAGGCGTCATACTCTACGACTCCCTCGGTGACCTTCCCGATCTGCAGGACTTCCGCCTGGACCCATGGAGCTATTACGTCGAAACTCACCTTGAGCTCCCAGTCGGCGCGGACTATCGAGAACCTCTGCGCGCTTCTGTCGCGGTTCTGCGCAAACCCCTCCGTCTTGATCTCCAGACCCTGTCTTGAGACTACGTCCATCCTGGTTCCGCGTTCAAGGCTTATCGTCAGATCCCCCTTGTTCTTCTGGGCTCCGGCGACCGTGATCTTCGGGATGGTCATAGCCTTCTCACGCTTCCTTTCGGAAATGCTGAGTTCCAGATGTATGCTGGTCGTGCCGCAGATGCTCTTGTCGAAGTGGACAAGTATCCTGTGTACGCCCTTCTCGGAAATCTCATCCCAGTGCTGGACGTCGGAACCTGTCACCTTGTCGATCTCGTAGTTCTCGGGAATGTCGAGCGTCACCGAGAAAATTCCAGCCTTGGCTATTTCAAGATTCAGATCGGATGTCAGGACTGTCTTCTCCTCCTCGAATGAGACAGTGTAGTTCTCCTTCACTCTCAGCTCAGGTTCGACGGCGCTGGCCTTGACGGCTATGGAAGCCGGCGGCTTGTTGTAGCGGAACGCCTTCTTCAATGTCGGGCCGGCATCTGCGAACTTCGCAATGAAATCGTTGAGGTTGATGCTGTTGAATCCATCGAGCTTGTCATCTACAAGCACCTGCACGTTCGAATCCGCGCCCACGCCGAGTGTTCCATACTGCTTTCCTGCATCCTTCACGGACAATGTCCCTATCCTGGTCTCATACGGCAGATTGCAGTTCGCTATCTGCGTGACGACCAGGGCCGTGAAATTACCATGGTGCGGCTGGGAAAGGAAGACTTCAAGAAGATGGTTCTCCTCGACAAAACGCCATGCCCCGAGATCGGGTGCGCTGACGGACGTTACCCGCATGTTCTCCGGAACTTCGACTGCGAATTTCGCAGTTTCGCCCTGGGCCACCTGGAAGTTGAGATAGTATTTGATCTCGACGAATCCGCTTGCGAACTTCGCAAGGGCGTCTATGCTCGTGAACAGTACGGTCTTCTCCTTTTCTATTTTCCTCACCTGCGGTTTGAACTTGAACGAGACGCTGGCGCCGGGGACGAAGTTCGCCTGGGCCTTGCAGACATTGTTCTCTGTCACAGCCTTGAAGAACACCGCCTCGGGAGACGTGATCTCAATGTTCTCGCGGTTCGTCCTGACTTCCGTGGAATTGCGCAGGCAGGGCGGTATGGCAAGGGGGAAGTGGAAGTTGCCGCTTCTCTCCTCGACGACAGGAAGAAGGAACCCGACTTCAAATTCATATTCGCCGGAACTGTCGGCCTTCACCATGTAGTTGTTCCCGTTGCGGATTATTTCCAGTCCGGATATCTTCGGAGTGCCGCCGGTGAGTACGGCAGGTGCCGGAAGAAACACGATGCTTGCCCCCTTGTCTGCCTTTATCCTGTAGTGCGCCGTTCCGGTGATCACCTTGTCGTTGTCTGTGACCGCCGCTGAAATCTTGAAGTTGACATCCTCTATGGTTATTTCTCCGGCGGCCTGGCTGGAGAGGGGAAGGCACAGGCAGAGGATCAGGCACGCGGCCACCGCGCTGCGACATCTCCTGAAGACCATCCTCCAGAAGATGATGGTGAGGAGCAATGGAATGACTGATGCAAGTGCAAATGCGATAATCGCGTTCAGGTAGAGCCATTGCGAAAGGGCGTACAACAAGAACACTGTACCGGATGCAATCAGCAGCGGCTGTCTGATCCTGTCGGAGGAAAAAGCCCCTATGCCAAGCAGGACGAGGCCGAATGCCGCCATGACAAATGCAAACCCTGCTTTCAGGAAGGAAGATGCTTTCATGTCGGACATGTAGATCTCTATTTTCGGAGTATCCTGCGGAAGGCTGAACAATCTGGTGAATTCGCAGGAGTTCACTGGCTCCGGCAGGAATTCAGGAACCGCCCTGTGCATCTTCCGTTCAAGGAAGCCGAGGCTGGCGATCAATATGATTCCTATGACCAGTACGGAGACAGTTGTGACCAGGATCTTGAGGGAGCCTTTTGTCCAGCTCCAGACAAGTGCGGCGCCGATCAGCGTCAAGGCGAGCCATGGGACGACTATCAAGGGATTCATGAGACGGTTCAGCCAGACCGAGAACCTGGCGAGAATTCCTCCAAGCCCGATCCGCTGCGGATTCCGCATCGGCATCATGTTGCCGCCATATTCGGTCAGGTTGTAGTTTTCCGGCACTTCGACCGTCCATCGCGAGAACATGGTCTCAAGGCTGAGTACGGGCGCTGAAAGCTTCAGCTCCGCCGATTTTCCGAGTTCCCCGTTCTTTTCCGCGTAGGTTATTTCAACGGAGATGGGATCGTCGGTGTTCTTGTTCCTCGGCAGCGGAACCAGATATTTGCCGGCGGAAGATGATATGCGTTTTTTCTCGCCGTTGACTTTTACGGTCCACAGTTCTGATTTTGCCGGGAGCTCCATCGAGAGGAACTGGAGGGATGAATTCTTTATCCGGTATTCGGCGGTTGTGACAGCCTGGCCGTTGCGGTCAATCCTTGTCGTGAATTTCGCGTGGTCCACGGCTATGCTGATCATCTGCTGGGATGCGTAGCCCGATATGTTCATGTCTATCCAGTGAGGCGTGAGCGTGAACCTGTATGCCTTGAGGATGGGGTTCTGCAGGAAGACCTTGTATTCATCGGGGAGTTCTGACGATTCTATTTCAATGACGGCCTCGGATATCTTGCCAGCCGACACCTTCAGGTTCCTGGCGCTGGTGAGTGCGATGAAACCTGTTTCGGCGCCTGCTCCGACGGTGCTCAGGTCGCCCATCCGGTATTTTGTCTCCGCTCCGATGAGAGGAGTCTCGTAGGTCGCGAGAAGAGTGTAGTCGCCGAAGATCTTCTCCTTGAAATTGACCTGCCAGGTCTGCGATTCCAGGTTGTCCTCAAGAAGTTTCCAGTCAATTATATTCCCGCCGGTGAACTCGAGATTCTTCACGGAGGGATTTATCTTGAGCTGGATCTTGTCCATCGGCGCGCCGGACACATGATAGGTGAATATCGAGCTTCCGTAGATTGTCCCTTCTCCGACGGAGCCGATGTGGAAGACTTCGGAGACCATGTTGACCTGCTCGTGGACGACGGTCACCTTCCCCTCCCAGTCCTGATCCTTGAATCTCAGGTTGTGCTGGAGTCCGGGTTCGCGCAGCGGGGCGGAGCCCGTGGGATACTTGCGCAGGTTCTTCAGATCCCTGTCTTCGACGATTAGCGACAGCCCGCGGTTTGCCGCAAGCAGGATGTGCCCTCTCACGCTCTTTGCGCTTTCGATGAAGATTGCAGGTATCTGGGTCGACTGCAGGTTCTTCATGCTCTTCTCGAAGTTTATGAATACATCTGTTTTGCCTGTCGTGTCAGGGGCGAAGGGAATCTTGAGCCATTTCTTTCCGTCCTTCTCAAAGGTCTCATAGTCGTCCGACAGCGTGCTTCTTCCTTCGACGCGGTTCACTGTGACGTCATTCGAATACCTTATCAACAGTTCGCGCAGAGGGGCGTCCTTGATATCGAGGCTGCAGTTTGCCCTGAGCAGGAGATCCTCGTCCTTGAATGTCAGCACGTAGTTCAGGTCCACAGTATAATTCGGCATGATGTTGTCGGCGCTCGTGTCAAGGGAGTATTTCTCGCCTGAGAACTTGTAGGTGAAAAGGCTTTTCCTGGGAAGTTCCTTTGATCTCCTCCTGTTGTCCACGGCCGGGAACGAGCTGTTGTCGATCTGGTTGAGCCCGCTTGTCTTGTCGACGATCAGCTTGATGGCGCCGTTTGTGCCGAATGCGAGGTAACCGTCGAGCCGCAGCGCCTTCAATGGAACGACTGAAGGAAGGGAGAACTTGCTGGGGAAGTCAGGCAGTATCTTCTCGGATTCCACCGAGACGGCATATGAATCCTCGTAGTACTTGCTGAGCGTGACGACAAGCATGTTCCCGTTTTCCTTGTCCTCGCTTATCTTCCAGTCCTGGATGTTTTCGCCTGAAACGCTGAGGATGTTCAATCCCTGGCTGATCCTGATCTCCGGGCTGGAGAGCCTGCCCTGTATCACTGAATACATGAACAGGGAATTGAGTTTGACCGTGCCGGGAAAGACTTCGGCGACGGTCGTGGCCTGTACGCTTGTAACCAGGGTTGCGCTTATCTTCTCCACCTGGCTGCGCCAGTTCATGCGGAGATCCCCTTCGGGAGGCAGGACTGCCGTGAATATTGCGGCATCTGCGCCCGGGACATCCTTCTTTTCAAGATTGAGCCCGCCGTTGATTGCCAGATCCATGTCCTTCCTGGGACTCCTGATCTGGATTGAACGCGCGATCGCAGGGGCAAGCGCGAAACTGCATGTCTTTATGCCTTTCTTGATTTCAGCAGGAGGCATTATCTGCGTTTTGGCATTGTTGAGAGGCATTATGGAAGGTGCGTCCTCGACCTTCGCGGCAAAAGAGAACTTCACTTCGCAC
Source organism: Lentisphaerae bacterium GWF2_50_93 (assembly GCA_001804815.1). Lineage (GTDB taxonomy): Bacteria > Verrucomicrobiota > Lentisphaeria > Victivallales > GWF2-50-93 > GWF2-50-93. Next base: position 106,085 of record MHBI01000101.1, on the reverse strand, counting down.
TTTCCCGGTTCCAGGCATTCCAGGACATACGCGCCGTCCTTGAAGACTGTCTTGAATTCGCCGCCGCCAAGCCAGAGGAATCCGCTGCCTTTGACGCTGACTTCGGATGACAATTCGGTTATCTTGCCCTGTGCCATGACAATGGAGCCGGCACTGGTGGTTTCAGCCGAGAAGGTCAGCATGAAAGTTATATTGTCGTCGTCTGTGATTTCTCCTTCCAGCTTGAGATTGTCGATGGTGAAGTTGTTCTTGTCCTGCGGCGGCTCCTCTGCATTGATGAGATGACAACTTAAAAATAGAACTAGACTTCCGACTACGGCAAAAAATCCTTTCATGGTATCCTCCAGAAATGTTTATATTTAGTTTTATTATAAAATTTTCTTGCGTCCGCAAGAAAATTTATTTTACATTTTTTATCAGTGAATACAGCTCGGAAACCTTCCCGTCGTTCTTGTAGTCTTCACCGAGCACTCCCTGTATCTGCCTCATGACATTGTAAGGATTCGCGATTCCAGGGACGTCGGGGAACCGCAGGAATTCCGCGAATTCCGCAACGGACGCCGCCAGCCTGAACCCGCAGGAAGCTTTCGCGAAGCTGGTCTTTACCTCATATAATGGCAGCATGAACTCCTTCTCCTCTATGTCCATCGTATCCGTCCTGCGGTAGCGGAGACGCACGATGCAGACGGATTCCGCCATCGGGTTTTCTATTGTGGCCTCTCCCTGCGGGAGCTTCTTGCCGAGCTTGAGTTCGTAGAGCGCGGTGACGGACTGTCCGGCCCCGACTTCTCCTGCGTCGACCTTGTCGTTCCTGAAATCAGCCTTGCTGAGCTGGCGGTTCTGGTAGCCTATCTGGCGGTACTGGTTCACGATCTGCGGATTGAACTCGACCTGTATCTTGACATCCCGTGCGATTTCGCGGAAACGGCCGGCGAACTCGTTCACGAAGACTTCCCTTGCGGAATCCTCATTGTCGATGAATACGTAGCTGCCATCGCCCTTGTTCGCGACTGTTTCGAGGAACTTGTCGTCACCCTCGCCACCGAGCGCCACTATGGTGTTTGTAACACCCATGTTCCTGGATGCTGACACCTTCGACAGGATTTTCTCGGCGGATTTGGAGCCGATGTTCGATATGCCGTCGGTAATGAGGATGACGCGGTTGTATGCTCCGGGCTCGTAGTTCTTAAGAGCGAGATCATAGGCCGTGACTAGTCCGTTTTCAATGTCCGCGACTCCCGCCGGCATTATTCCCTCGACAAGCCTGGATATGGTCTTCTTCTCGCTTGCAGGCATGTAGCCGGCAAGGTTGAAGACGCGGTGCGTACAGGCCAGTATTGCTATCTTGTCATCCGGCTTCATCTGATCGAAGAGGAGAGGGAGGGTTTTCTTGACCAGGTCCATCCTGCTTTCACGCGACATGGAACCGCTTGCGTCGATCAGGATGGTGAACACGGATGCGCGGCTTCCGTCGGGACCGATGTCGCGCGCCTTGACGCCCACCCGCAGCGTAAGGTCTTCAGGACGGAATACTGACGGTGCCATTTCGAGATGCACTGCAAAAGTCGAGTTTGAAGGTGAACGGTAGTGATAGTCGAAATAGTTTATGAATTCCTCGGGCCTGACGGAGAACGGATCCGGCTTGATGCCATCCCTCAGCTGTTTCCTCGCCATCGTGTATGAGGCTGTATCCACGTCGATCGAGAATGTAGAGAACGGCTTCTGCCTCGTAGCGCTGAACGGAATTCCATTCTTGAACTCCTTGGATTTTTCGTAGGCATATTCAAGCCCTTTTATTATCCCTTCCATTTTTCTCTGTTCGTCCGGCACATTGCATATCGTCAGCCTTCCAAGTTCAGAATCATAATTAAGTTTGCAGTATTCGCCGAACGCTATTCCCTTGCCCCTGAAATAATTTATAAGTTCTTCGTTGCTGCCGCCGATCTCGCGGAGGACTTCCTTTTTGACTGGATACAATCTTGTCTCCATGGAATCCAAAGGAATAGATTCTTTTAACTTCTTGGCCGGCTTGTCCTCAATCGACAGTAACCCATCATCCGCTTTTTTCTCTCCAGCTTCTACGGATGCGGACCCGCCATGTTTCTTAATGGCTACCGCTTTTCCGCCCCTGGATCTTCCTTCCATTGCACCGGGAAGGACAAGAGGTGAATTTGAAGGGGCTACCGCAAGGACGTTTGACATCGGCACGCTGGGTGAGGCTGGAACCCCGACTGAAACGTCGGACGTGGTCGAGCCTATGTTGACGCTCTGGGATTTAGCATTCTCCGCCGGACCTTCAACTTCTATTGTCGTATCCGCCTGCTCGATTTTCACTTCAGAAGGCGCTATTTCCTGCCGCATCACAGCAAGTTCTTCTCCTGCCTCGGAACTTTTATTCCCGCTTGTTCTTTCTAGTGCAAAAGCCTTGGAAGCTCCAGTTTTTGCAGGTGCTTCGCCTTCCTCCAATCCCATCGCCCTTTTATATTCCTTTTGCAAACCAGAGACTTCTTTCTTGAGCTTTTCAATTTCCTTCTTGTCGCTTGAAGCGGCTCCTGTATATCCCGAAGCATGGCCATTGACAAAGCCGGCAGAGACATCCTTGGAGCGTTCACCCAATGCCACTGCCGCGGGTTTTGCTGGTTCCGGTACGCTTGGGGTAGTTGCTGCAGGCACGGCTTTTTTGGCGGATCTGTAGCCGTATGCCTTCGCTGCCGGTGCCTTCTGAACTTCATCAATGCGGGAAACTTCGTCTTTGTCAGAGTCGGCTGCCTTGTCGTAGAGGAGCACTTCGTTGCCGGGTTTAAAGAAATCTGCAGGCCCGGAGGTAGGAGCAGACTGTGCGACTACCCGCTCGGACGGCTTCGATTTTTTAGCCGGAGCCGCTGCTGCTTCTTCTTTGGATGAGAATAAACTGGGAAATTCTGGCCAGCTGCTGCCTTTCATAACTATGTTGGAAAAAGACATGCTCTCATGACCATGTTTGGATTCTCCCGCTGGTGCAGCAGCAGGAGCAGACTGAGGCTGGGCAGGCCCGGATCTTGTCACTCGTTGGCCAGGTCCGCTTTCATCAAGCTCTCTTAGCAGGTCCTCAGATTTTGTTCTGACGTCAGCTTGTGCTTCAGAAGCTTCGGTGCCGCTGCTAAGAGTGCTTACAGCACCAGCGGCTTTCTGTTCAACATTTTGAGCAAGATCTTTGCAATAGAGGGCAAAGTCTCGGTTTGAAGATCCCATTTTCCTGTTTGCTACGGAATATACCCCTATCAGGATTGAACCGAGTATCACGCATATGGCAATTGAAGCAGCAATTTCAAGGAATCTGAATTTGATGGTGTCAGATTTTTTTGATGATTCTAGCGGTCGGGGTTGGCTGGCGCTGCTGACAATATTCTGATGACGGTCAGATTTCAGAGTATCATCAAAAAAATCTGCCTTCAGCGCGGACTCGGTCAGACTCCAGACCTCCTTGAGCTGTTCGAACTCCTTCCGGCAGTTTTCGCAGGAGGCGAGGTGGGCGTCAAGTGCCGCCTTATCCTGGTCGGAAAGTTCCCCGGCCAGAAAGTCCGTCATCATCTTTGAGTATTTTATGCAGTTCATAGTAAATCCTGGCACAAAGACGCAGAGGCGTCCCGATGTCTATCGTAGAATCGGGATAAACTCCAGCACAAAGCATCTAAGGCAATTTGAACATGCCTTACGGCATTAACTACGAACAGATACGAATTAAATTTGTTTGTAGTTAAGCCCGTGAGGGCTGTTTTGAGTAAACTATTTCTTTTTACTTTAAACATGATTTAAACCACGAAAGAGGCGAATCGCAAAATAGGATGATTCAAAAACTTTGTGCCTCTGTGCCTTTGCAACTCTGTGCCTCCGCGGTTACCTCCCTTTCGCCTCTGAGTTGAATTCCTTTACAAGCTTCTTCATGGCCGTATGCAAAATTAGACCTACGTTTGTGACGCTGATGCCCATGATCTCCGCGATCTCCTTATAGCTCCTGCCATGTTCGAGCTTGAGTATCACGATCTCGCGGCCGCGCGGTTCAAGCTCCATTATCTTTTTACGCACCAGCATCATGGCTTCTTCCTTTTCGAACGTCCTGTCAGGCCGACCGGATCCTGCGAAATCCGCAATATCATCTGCGGTCTCATTGTCGCGGGTTGGCCTTCCCGCATGCCCGGGCAGTGGGGCCTCGTGTTCCTTGATGATTTCAATTATTTCTGCCATCGGTTCCAGCCCGGAGCCCGTCCCTTTTCCGCTATTGCCGCTGTTGTTGCCCTTTTCTGTCTTCATAATGAATGACGAATGGATTGCCAGTTTATTAGAGGATTCCTCAAAAAGTTTACTTTATATTAGCAAAACAGCCTATTCGAGTAAGCGTTAAGCTGCCTTTTGTCCGTAGGCAATTGGACATATTTTGTTAAAGTATGCCACTTTCGCCGAAAGTGGCTCGAGGCTCTTTCGGCGAAAGAGCCATACTTGAATGCCTTAAAAGAGGCCGATATGCCAAGCTTAACGCTTACCTATTTGACGGCAGGAACGGTCGCCGGATTTGCCGGAGCAGCGGGAGTGCTCTTCGGAGCGTTCTTTTCCCTGGCCTCAAGGGGATCATACATTTCAGCGCGTTTTATCATGGTGTCGCTTTTCCAGAACTCTTCGAAATTCCTGGAGAATTTCTTGAAGTCGACGCCTTCCCAGGCCTTGTCGGTCGCCTTGTCCTCATCTTTCAATTCAATGAGCGCGTCATAGTATTTTGCCGGGATTTCAGCGTAGTTGTTTTTCTCCTTCATGACAGGCGCCCCTTTCTGGAGGAAGAAAATAAGGCCCCATGCAAGGGAATAACTTGTTTCCTTGTTGCCGTAAAACTGCTGGTATCCGAGATGGATGAAGTTCTCGATGTTGAAATTGCCTCCTGCAAGCTTTTTCATCTGTTCGGCGCGGTTCGTAAGGTCTATCTTCACCTTGTTGCCGGACTTGAAGTCGATCCCCTCGAAAAAGCAGGCGTTCCCTTCGTTGAACCATGCCGCCGAATGATTTTCATTGGCCGCGTAGAAGATGTACTGGTGGAAACCTTCATGAAAAGCTATGTCGATCATGATCTTGCGGTTGTCGGACTGGCTCCCCCAGTTCATCGGCGAGATCGCAAGCTCCTTCTTGTCGGCCATCCATATTCCGGCAGACCATTTCATTTCAGAGGGGATGTAGGAAATATATTCATCCCTTGATTCAAAGACCTTGCAGACGCTTACCGCCTTGAGCGGAGCTTTCAATGGGTAGAACTTCACGAATGCGCTCCGGCTCTTCTCAAGGTTCAGCTGGAGGTCGTTGATAGTCTTCTTGTTCTTCAGGTTTGACACGATGATGAAACTCTCAGTTTCCAGATACCACCAGTCCTTCAGGTTCCTGATGTTCTGGATCACCTTCTCCTTGCTCTGGATGTATTCGTCTGAATAATCCTTCTTCTTCACCGTCTTGGTGGTTGTCATCTGCTTGTCCTTGTCATCAGTCTTCTTTGGCGGGAAGAATGTAAGTGACTGCAGGGACTGCAGTATGACCTTGGAGCCCTTTTCAATGTCGGCATTGCGGCCGAGCTCATAGATTATGACGTACCTGTCATTCGGCCTGTCGGAACATACGGCCGTGTAGATCCGTCTGGTGGCGTCCTCAGTGGCGTCTCCTGTATAATAACGGGAGATCTTGTTTTTTTTCTGTATATCTTTCTGTATGGCCTCGCCTTTGGCATCCTTCAACTTTCCGTTTCCGATCTGCTTGATCCATTCTGCCACAAGGGTGTCGTTCCAGTCAGGTTTTGCCTCATTTTTCCATTTGCCATAATCATCCTTTAATACAAGGCCCTGGAAGACGGAGCGTACGCCGGTCGGAGGAGGGAGAGTCATCTTGATAATGGAAATCATGTCCTGGTTGCTGCCCCAGCTGCCCACGTACTGGTCGTGGAGCCACAGTTCGGCGGGATTATACACGTCGAACTTCTCGCCTTTGCCGTTCTGGATCTTCTTGTTTTCGATGGCAGGCAGGGGTTTCGCGACGGCATCCTTGAAGAGCTTTACCTTTATGCCCTCGGAATTTATGGTCTCTTCAAGGCCGATCTTCGTGACGTATGGCTTGTCCTCGCCTTTCCTCCTGTCCGCAGACATTGAAGCCAGGGGGAGGCTGATCAAAATCAGGAAAGTCAGAAATTTAACCGTATAATTCATTTAAACTCCTGTGTTGTTCTGGAATATAGCGGTACTCCATCGATTTGTCACCACAGTCTACATGCTATTTACCATATTTTAAAGCTTCCATTTATGACGTGCTGGTTTTGTTTGAAATAGGATATAGATTATAGGCCGTTGAATTTCCCCATAAATCAGAAAAAGGCTGTTTATGAAAAAAGACAAAAATATTCTCTGCATAGGTGCCGGATATGTCGGCGGACCGACCATGGCTGTCATTGCTTCAAAATGTCCTGACTACAAGGTCACCGTGGCGGACATAGACGAGAAGAGGATAAATGCCTGGAATTCCGACAAGCTCCCGATATATGAGCCGGGACTTTCTGAACTCGTCAGGAATGTCCGGGGGAAAAGGCTTTTTTTCACGACGGACATTGCAAAGGGCATCAAGGATGCCGGTATTATTTTTGTAAGCGTGAACACGCCGACCAAGACTTTCGGCGAAGGCGCCGGCAAGGCAGCAGACCTCCAGTACTGGGAGAAAACGGCCCGGGCCATAGTTGAGCATGCGGAGGACAACAAGATCGTCATTGAGAAAAGCACCCTGCCGCTACGTGCCGCCGAGGCGATGCACAGGATCCTCCATTCCAATACTAAAGGACTTGACTTCGACGTCATTTCCAATCCTGAATTCATGGCCGAAGGCACGGCGATCGACGACATGCAGAATCCTGACAGGGTCCTCATCGGCGGGATGGAGACGGCCAGCGGCAGAAAAGCCGTTGAAAGAATTGTGGAAATCTACGCCCACTGGGTTCCGAGGGAGAGGATTCTCTCCACCAACGTCTGGAGCAGCGAACTATCCAAGCTCGTCGCCAACGCCATGCTCGCACAGAGGATCTCTTCAATAAACAGTATTTCCGCGCTTTGCGAGAAGACAGATGCCAATATCAATGAAGTGGCGAAAGCCGTTGGAATGGACAGCCGTATAGGCCCTAAGTTCCTCAAGGCCAGTGTCGGGTTCGGAGGTTCCTGCTTCAAAAAGGACATCCTGAACCTCGTGTATCTCTGTGAATATTACGGCCTGCCTGAGGTCGCCGCCTACTGGGAGGAAGTCGTCAAGATAAATGATTTCCAGGAAAGAAGATTTGTCAAGAACATAGTGAAGAACATGTTCAATACGGTGGCCGGCAAGAAGATTGCAGTGTTCGGTTTTGCATTCAAGGCCGACACCGGTGACACCCGCGAATCCCCCGCCATCTATGTCAGCAGGATGCTTCTTGATGAAAAGGCCGAGCTTGCGATCTGCGATCCCGAGGCCCTGGATAATGCGAAGAGGGATCTTGCGGATGACAAGGGCAAGTTCGAGTTTGTGAACGACCCCTACAAGTGCGCAAGGAACTCCCACGCCGTCCTCATCCTTACTGAATGGAGCGAGTTCAGGAAACTCGACTACAGGAAGATCTATGCGTCAATGGAGAAACCCGCCTTCATATTCGATGGCAGGAACCTTCTCGACCACAAGGAGCTTTTCAAAATCGGTTTCAATGTATTCCCGATCGGAAGCACCAAGTTCACTCATCTGAAGTAGGTACGGGCTTTAGCCTGTACCATTCTGGATTCCTGGGACAGCATGGAAGAGATTTCTGCTGGTGAACTACTTCTTCGCAGGTATTTCATGGGAGAAGAAGAGTATTTCCGAACTGTCGAAGGCGCCCTTGTGGTTCTTGAAACCTTCCTTGAGGGTCGTGCTGTTGTAGTTCCTGGTGCCAGCCTGAATAATGTCCGGCCCTTCGGTGGCTATCTGGGACTCGTTTTTCGTGCAAGGTCTGATGATCACTATGTGCCCCGGTTTCTGGAAGTCCGGATTCCTCCATACCGCCACCACAAGGTTCCCCTGGTTTGCAAGTTCCTGCGCCTCGGTCGGAAGAAGAACCTGGTTCCAGTCCTTTTCCGGACCCTTGTCCAGCAGCCAGTCGTACTGGGCGTTTGAAAGGAGGACGGTTGAGTGTTCAGGAGGACAGAGTATGTAGATGCCGAGTCTTGCGCAGGCCGCAGCTACAAACGAGCTGCAGTGGGTATTGATCTTCTTGTCGACCGCCGGTGCCGGCTGCGGTTTTTTATTCTTGGGATCAGTGGATGGGACCATGTTGGCAGGGTCATCCTTCTTTGTACTCAGTTCCCCTGTCTGCCAATCAATCTGCTGACCCGAGGAAAGCCACTTCCTGTCAACCTGGAGACCATCAAGGAACTTCGACAATACCTGCCCCTTGTCGGTGATTTTTATCTGGGCGCCAAGCAGTGCCCCCTGGAGGATGATCACGGATATTGCTATGAGTTTGCGCATATGTTATTTTTCCGTCGCTCTTCCAGAATTGAAAGTCCTTACCAGTTCGGCAAGCCGGCTGCATTCCCTGATAAAATGGGCGGATGTGGAAATCTTCGGACAGAATATGACCGGACCGCGGTATGATATTTTTTCGAACACCTCGAACCAGTTCGCGATTATCTTTTCAACCAGGAGGTTTCCGGCCTCAGGCTCATATATGAAGCGCACGATGTTCATGTCGAACCTATACCACCTGAGCAGATCCGCTAAGTTTGCGGACTTCTGGATTTCGTGGGGGTAGATGTCAGCCGAAAAACGTATTCCGCCGTACATCGTCTCCTTCAGGAACGTGAAATAATCCTCCGATGTCGCCGGAGGAGGCATCGGGATCCTCGACGGTATGCACAGGCAGATGCCTTCCTTATGTAATGCAGGCGTCATTTCCTTGATGAATCCAATCAGTGAGTTCTTTTTTTCCTGGTTCGTTACAGCAAGGTCGATGCCAAAGTCGATCGAAACGTTGCTGCACGGGAAGCCGGATATTATTTTAAGCAGGAGCCCGAGCTGTTTTTTAATCTTGTCGACGATCTTCCTGTCCTGCCCGTATATGCTCCTGGCCACAGGGAGGGGCAGGGGTTCCTTGACGTTGATTATATCAAGTCCGGCGGACTTGAATTCATCTGAAATATTCTTCACGTCAAGGAATTCACCGGGTATTTCCGCGCAGGAGAAAACCTTGGGATTGATGTGCTCCAGCGTCGCCTCCCAGTCCTCCGGACCGTAGACATAGCTGATTCCAAGCTTGTTGACCAGTCTCTTGTTTTTCATGCTTACTTCCAGCCCATGGATGATTGGATTAATGGATTGCTGGATGGTTGGGTATGAAGGGCATGGGAATAATAAAAACCGATGTGAAATCCATGAAATAATTTTTCAGATGTTTCCATGTCTTCTCGCATGTTTTGTATCCCGTTGAATTCAAACCCATTCATCCAATTATCCAACAATCCAATCACCCTATAGTTTTTCCGGTGGTTGGTTTTTAGAGCTGCCAGCCGGACTCCCTGAGTGAATCCATGTCCAGTTTTGAATTCTTCTTTGAACCGCCGGAAGCTTTCAGGTATCTCAGTATGTATTTCCCGATAATGTCGGTTTCAATGTTCACAAGGTCTCCGGGTTTTCTCTCAGGCAGCGATGTCATTCCCATGGTTGTCGGTATGAGATGCACTGAAAAATAGTCCTTGCCGGCCTCAACCACGGTCAGGGACACTCCATCAATCGCAACGCTGCCCTTTTCAACGAAGTATGGTGCCAGTTCCTCGGGGAATTCAATAGACAGCACCCAGTCGCCGCCTTTTTTCCTGAGACTTTTGACGGGGCAGGTGGTGTCAATGTGGCCGGATACCATGTGCCCACCAAGGGAATCGCCGACTGAAAGGGCTCTTTCAATGTTAACCTTTGATTTTTTAGGAAGTGACCCAAGGTTGGTCTTCTTCAAAGTTTCTTCAAGCACATGGAAGACGATGCTGTTTCCTGAACTCTCCTCCAGCGTGAGACATGCGCCATTGACGGCGATGCTCTCGCCCCTGACTGGGTTCCTGAGGGGGGAATCGAGTTCAATGACAAGCTTTCCCGCCTTGCCGGCAAGCTTCCTGTCTGCGATCTTCGCAACTGTCTGTACTATTCCTGTGAACATATATTTTCAGACTTTCATGAAAGTCCGAAAATATATATCATGAAGAAGAATTAGCCAGTATAAACGCTGTAATATTCGGGGGTGATGCTTTGGTTGTCGGTAGTTTGATGTCAGGCCAAGTGAGCATTGAGCGGCATTTAGTATGTCGGGATTAATCCCGACAATTGGCGGGTTAAAACCCGCCATACTTATTTAGTGTCTTTTTTCTCCAAGCTTCAAATAGGTTTCGGCTGTATGGTCTGAGAGGACAGCATCGTTTTTGAATAAATTGAAGATTTCCCCAATGTATCTAAAATATGACCATTTTCAGGATCTTGAACAAGGGCTTTCTCTGCATGTGACTTCGCATCATCAAGCTTTATCCCTTGTCCCGACAGGAAATATTCCTTTCCTTGCACAAAAAGCCAAAATCCATGGCTGTCTATGTGCGTGACTTCAATTGCCGAAGTGGTTTTTCCAGGCATTTCTAATGTCGTTTTCATCTATTATAATACATTATTGGCAGGGAATTTCAAAGCCATGTGCTTTCCCTGAATCATCATGTCAAGAATTGGCATATTGCATCAAATGGAAATGGCAGACATAAATGATTGACGTTTTTCTGGAAAAGCTTGGTTCATGATATATTTTTGTCCGCAAGGACAAAAATATCCGCAGGAGAAAAATATGGGATTTCCGAAAAAACTTGTCGTGGCCATCAGCGGTGGAGTCGATTCCAGCGTCGCAGCTGCAATGTACCGCGAAAAGGGCGTGGAACTTGTCGGTGTCACGCTCAAGATGCGTTCATGCGAGAACATGCCGGACAAGCGTAAGTCCTGCTGCGGGATCGAGGACGACATGCATGCGCGCGGTGCCGCCGACAAGCTTGGCATCCCCCATTATTTCCTGAATGTCCAGCAGGAATTCGAGGAGAAGATTCTCAGGAAGGCATGGCAGGAATATGCCTGCGGAAGAACTCCTAACCCATGCGCCTTATGCAACAGATACCTCAAGTTCGGGACACTCATCGATTATGCCCTGAAAATCGGAGCCGAGGGGATAATAACCGGGCATTACGCTGTAATAGAAGGTGATACTCTCCGTCGCGGGGTTGATGCTGGAAAAGACCAGACATACTTCCTTTTCGGACTTACTCCCGAGCAAATTGGAAGATCCTTCATGCCTCTCGGTCCCTTCAAAAAAAGCGAAGTCCGAGAAATGGCCCGCAATTTCGGCCTGCCGAACGCCGAGAAGACTGAAAGCCAGGACGCCTGTTTCGGGTACAAGGACGAGACTTTTGCCCAAACCCTCCAAAAGTTGTTCAAGGGCGAAAGCAAAAAAGGCCATTTGAAGGATATGAACGGAAAAATCCTTGGAGAGCATGATGGAATCCACCTTTTCACTATTGGACAGCGGAAAGGGCTTGGAATCGCCCTCGGCGCCCCGGCATATGTCATCAAGATTGACCCCGAAAGCGGGGATGTCTTTGTCTCAATGGATGAAGAGGCTCTTATGTGTAACACTCTCATGGCGAAGGATGTGAACTGGCAGGTTGCGGATTTCGCAGGCAGGGAATTCAGATGCCTGGCCCAGATCCGCTACAGGAGCAGGCCGGTGCCTGCATTGGTCAGCCCCGCGGTTGACGGAGGGGTCAAAGTATGTTTTGACACACCGCTGCGGGCGGTTACAGCCGGTCAGGCCGTAGTTTTTTATGAAAAAGACATGCTTTTAGGGGGTGCTTGGATTACCTGATTGAGGCTGTAACGACAAAAAAACGCTATATAATAGGAAAAATTGTGTTTTAGAAGTATTTTTATTTGAAAGGCGTGATAAATTCCAATCTTTCATGTTTTATAATCCTTATGAAAATCTGAGTCATTAATAACAAGTCGTTTGTGATCTGGAGGAATTTGGTGTCTAAAGTTTTTGTTACAGGAATAACAGGTCTTATTGGAAGTGCGTTTTCAGCTATGCTTCTCGAACGTAAGGAGAAGCTGGAGATTATCGCCCTTGCAAGGGGTACAGATATATTGTCCGCCAAAAAAAGGGTCAAGCAGATAATCCTGGACCAGTGCGAGTTCGACGGCAGGTCAGACCTTGCTGAGTCGATATTGAAGCGCATACTTGTGATTGACGGTGACATCTCATCCGTGGACGGGGCGGAGCTGCTCAGGAAACTCAAGGACGTAGATATCTTCTTCCATTGTGCCGCCGACGTTAATTTCGGCAAGGATCCCGAAGGCAGGACCCTCAAGACAAATTATGAAGGCACCAGGAAAATGCTTGATCTGGCGCACAAGCTCAATATCAAGGCTTTCCATTATGTCAGCACCGCCTATGTAGCCGGCAAATACAAGGGCAGGGCTATCGAGGACGGCCTTGTGGCCGGGGATTTCAACAACTCGTATGAGAAAAGCAAATTCATGGCGGAACAGCTTGTCAGGGCTTCCGACATCCCGTTTACCATATATAGGCCTTCAATTGTCGTTGGCAGGGTCCGTGACGGAAAGATCAGGAAGCCTCTGGCGTTCTACAGGGTTCTTGAATTCATGGCCAAGCTCAAGAAGCACCGCTGTTCTAAAATGAAGATCAACCCGGTGGAAAAAGTCTCCCTCAAACTCAGGCTCAAGGCGCCACCGTCCGACAAGATCTATTTCGTCCCAGTCGATTATGTACAGAAATGCATCGTTGAAATATTCCTTAACAAGTCCGTCAGAAACAAGACCTACCATATAACAGGCGACAGCCCGGTCTCCACCAGGATGATTGAAATCGCCGTAGGCAGGGCGCTTGGAATAACCGGGGTGACTGTTGAAGCCGAAGTCGACAATCCGAACCAGGACGAGAGGGTCGTGCAGAAATTCCTATCCGACTTCCTTCCGTATTTCTCTTCGCAGATAACTTTCGACGTCAAGAACATCAGCGAGGTCATGGGACACCCTTCGGCCGAATGGATAATGAACACGGACAATCTCGAAAAGATCATCCATGGCTTCTATGCGGAATATTATCCCGCCCTTGTGAAGAGCTGATTTCCGAATCGGAATTCGATACTTGTAGATTGATACTGGAATCTGGCATTTGGATTTTATAAAATCCCCTCAAATCCAGCATCAGGCATCCAGCATCAAATATCGAAAATCGTGTTCTCCCTATCTCCCCTTCCTAATCCTCCAGATCAGCGACAGTATGAAGAAGCCCATCGAGATCAGCACGATCGTGGCGCCTGTCGCAGTCCCGCAGTAATATGAACTTATAAGGCCTGAAATTCCGGACACGAGGCTGATTCCGACGGCGATCAGGGTATAGCTTGAAATGTTCCTGGCAATGTTCCTGGCGGCGGCGGCAGGCAGGATGAGCATGGAATTTATCACAAGAAGCCCTATCCACTGGATGCTGACCGTCACCACCAGCGCGACCGTAAGCGAAAATATGAATTCCACAAGCCAGACGTTTATGCCGCGGCTCTGTGCCAGGGAACGGTTCAGGCTTACCAGGAACAGCTTGTTGAAATACAATATCCAGAGGAGGAGGACGACGCCGAGGGTTATTGCAAGCCTTATGGTCTCTCCGGTTGTTATAGTGAGAATGTCGCCGACGAGGAATTTGGAATATTTGTTTATCCCTCCGTATTTTGAGAGGATCACTATTCCAAGCGCTACGCTGAAAGCCATGACAAGTCCGACTATCGTGTCGGTTGATGCCGCGCTGTATTTGCGGAGGAGCGTTATGATTCCTGTGAGGAACGTTGCAAATATGATCATCGGCCAAGTGGGATCGGCAAGCCCGGCGACGGCGCCAATCGCTATGCCGGTGAGGGCGGCATGGCCAAGGGCTTCCGAGAAGAACGTCATCTGGTTGTTGATGACCATGCATCCGAGAAGGGCGAAGAGTGGCGACACCAGGATTATGGCAGTCAGGGCGTTCCGCATGAAATCATACTGGATCCATTCGAAAGATAAGTTGAATATTGAATCCATATATGTCCTTTCTTGCTTCGTCCCTTCAGGACGGAACAATCTCTTTTATAGTACCTATGGTTGAACCCATAGGCTTTATCAGTATACGCTTTCAGCGTTGAAATCAATATCAGGATTGTTGCGTGGTTCCCTATAGAAAAACGCACAGCCAATAATGGCTTAACAAACATTTAGATCAGTAGAACTTTAGAACTTTAGAACTTCCCCCCCCAGTCTTCCGTCATCTGTTTGCTGTCCTCAGCTTTCTTTCCGCTGCAGTTCCCGCAGGTCGGACAGTCATGCCTTCCAATCAGCCGCAGTTCCTTTTCAGGTGTTTTTGCGGGCGGTGAATAATCAAACCCGAATATCTGTTTCAATTCAGGCGAAGCCATTACTTTTTCAGGAGCGCCGTCGCAGAGGATTGTCCTGTTCAGGAGTATCATCCTGTCTGCGAACTTCGCAACTTCCGCGATGTCGTGGGAAATCAGGAAGATCGAGAGGTCGTACTCCCTCCTGATGCGGGATGCGATCCTGTAGAAGACTTCGATTCCGGCCTTGTCCACTCCTGCGATCGGTTCATCGAGGAGCAGCAGGTCGGGGATGGGGCTCAGCGCCATGGCGAGCATCACCCTCTGGAACTGTCCGCATGAAAGCTGGGAGATCTTCATGCTGGCGTATTCCTCGGCTTCAACCATCTTGAGCATCTTCAAGGCGTTCTTCTTTGCCCCGTAGATGTGTCCGAACCATAGGGGATACCGCGAACTCAGGGAGAAGAAAAGATCAAGGACGCTGACAGGCGCCGTCTTGTCGATGTCAAGTTTCTGCGGAACATAGCCAATTCTCGGCTTTCCAAAGGAGGAGCCGTCCGAATGTACGAAATGGAGTTCCCCCCTGTGCGGGATCTCCCCAATCATCGCCCTGAGCAGGGTGGTCTTTCCTGCGCCGTTGGGCCCGATGATCGCGGTGAGCTCCCCGCAGTGGACGTGCAGGTTGATGTCCTTCAGTATCGTGCTTCCCCCTATTGAAACACCGAAACCGTCAAGACGCGTGCAGCACCCCCCACACGGAGGATGGATGACGCCCGGACTGCTGTTTTCAGACGGCATATTCATTTCAACGCTTCCTTGAGTGTTTCAAGGTTCTTCTCCATTATCTTCAAATAGGCGTCAGCCGAAAGCGGTCCTGTCACAACCGGATCCAGAACATAAAGCCTGGCCCCCGTCTCGCGGGCGATGGTTTCCGCGCTTTTTGCCGAATATTGAGGTTCGATGAAAATCACTTTCACGTTCGTTTCCCTTATAAGGTCGATGGTACGTGCCATCTCCCGGGCGTCAGGATCCGATCCCGGCTCGCGTTCGACTACGGCGGCTATGTTCAAACCGAATTCCTTCGCGAAATACGGGAACGCTTCGTGGAAGGTTATGATGCCGCTCTTCTTCATATCCTTGAGCGAGGCGGATATCTTCTCCCTCATCTGCTCGAGTTTCCCAACATAGGCATCAGCGTTCCTCCTATAGCCCCCGGCGTGCTTCGGATCGTACTTTGAAAGCCCCTCGGCAATGTTCTTCACTTGTCTTATATGGAGGCTGACACTCACCCAGACATGGGGATTGGCTTCATTCCCGGTCTTGATCAGATCGATCCCCTCGCTGGCGTATACGATCTTCAGATCCGGTTTCGACTTGATCACCTTCTCAAGGAACGATTCCATGCCTGCGCCGTTTACGACGAATATGTCGGTCCCGGAAAGGGTCTTCAAATCATCGGGGGTGAGCTGGTAGTCGTGCAGGCATCCGCTGACCTGACGGGTCATGTTCGTTGCGCTGATGCCGTCGATGTTTTCCGTAATATTCAGGACGGCGATATACATTGGATAGAAAGATGTCACTATCCTGGTCTTCTGATCCTGTCCGGACACGGAACCGGAAAAGATCAGGCTCAGGCTCAAGAAGAATATTTTCAGTCCGGGTACATTCTGGCACCTGACACCAGACACCTGATTTCTTTTGCAATTTTCTCCGCTCATTTTCCTGAAACACTCCCTGTCCTTTGGCTTTTAGGATGGTTGTTTGTCTTCCTGTCACCCTTGCATACGATATGTGTCGCATGGCAGTCGTGGCACTGTTCGATGGCATGGCTCTTGTTGAATGAATCCCAGTGCTTCCGCTGGTCGGGGGTGAATATCCCGGTCCCTCCGCACAGGGGGCAGATGTTGTTCAGCGCTGAAAGTATCGCCGACCTGATGAATTCAGAGCGGTTGGGCACGCTGTTGAGCGCTTCGAGGAGGGGGCCGTCCACCTTGAACGTCATTACTACGTCTTTCTTCGCCATGAAAAGAATCTCCTCGTTTTTTTTATTACGGTATTACAAAATAATACTTTGTCAAGTCCGGCTGATGGGAATCATGCACGCATGGCAGCGTTGGAAATCATTTGGACGCATGCATTCCATCTTTGGTTTACGACTTGAAAAAAGTGGAATTCATGGCAGATTCCCATCATTGAAACAACGAAGGAAAGGGGAGGCCTGTAATATGAAAAAACTGATGTTGGTGATTGCTGTTTTCTTCTGCGGCGCCGTTCTGGTTTCCGCACAAGGGCAGGTCAAAGCGGCCGCGCCTGCGGCGCAGCCGGAGAAAAAGCCGCTTGATCAATGGACGTTCTTCCAGATTGGTTTCTTTCCGGGAGTTCCCGAGAGCACAAAAAACTCCAATGTCTGCGGGTTGAAGCTGGGATTTCCCATGGTGGATGGATATGGCCGGGTGGGCGGTGTTGAGCCTTCGCTTTTTTACAGTGGCACAGATTACGTCAAAGGCGTCCAGGCGACATTGGTCGGCCCTTCCATCGGCCAGGAAATACTTGGTGTCCAGACCGCCTGTGTTGGTCCGACGATCGCAAAGACGGTACACGGCCTCCAGTTGAGCGGTATG
The DNA here is from genome assembly GCA_001804815.1 of Lentisphaerae bacterium GWF2_50_93. Taxonomy (GTDB): domain Bacteria; phylum Verrucomicrobiota; class Lentisphaeria; order Victivallales; family GWF2-50-93; genus GWF2-50-93. The sequence goes on along the minus strand of MHBI01000101.1, from coordinate 89,020 downwards.
TTCAATCTCGCCGACGACCTGCTAGGTTGTGGACTCGGAGTTGCGAATATCGCAAAGAGCATGGCCGGATTCCAGATAAGCGCCGTAAACGTTTCTGAAAAGGTCGTTGGTGGCCAGATAAGTGCTGTAAACGTTTCCGGGATGGTCATCGGGGCCCAGGTAAGTGCAGTAAATTTTGCCAATGATGAGCTCAAGGGCGCCCAGATTGGCGTAGTGAACTACAGCAAGAAGAACGGCTGCCAGTTAGGACTTTTCAATATCATAGAGGACAGTCCTCTTCCGTTCACAATAATCTTCAACATCAAATTCTAATTGGTGTCCTTGCTGGACCAAAGACTAAAGAGAACAATTTAAGGAACCGCCGGATACGGATCCGTATGTCCCGGTGGCGTGAGAGGACGGGGAGTTATGTCTCCCCTCCTGCTCGATATCATATGGGAATTGAGCCGACACCCAGCATGTCCGCGGATTTCGCAAGAGTCTTGTCGGATGTGGCGATTGGAATGTTATTGGAGAATGCGATTGCGAGATGTAGAGCATCAAGGGGCCTAAGGCTGTTGTCAAAATTTGAAATCCAGTTTCTTGCAATGGCATAATGAGATGATTCAAGCTGCAGGATGGTGAAATAATCCCCATTCAAATGAAGTTCAAACTGCGAGGATATTCTACGGGCGTCTTTTGCCGTGACAGTCCTCTCCCTGACCTTGCGTGACAGTGCGGAATAGAATTCAACTTCTGCAAGCATGCTTATCGCGATATCTTCAGAACCAACGATGAGCTTTTCAACCTCAGAACTTTTCTCTTCAGCGCAATAATAGGCGACAACTATTGAGGTATCCGCGTAAAACATGCTCAGAACCTCTCCTCGTCGCGTTGTTTCATTACAGTTCTGCTCAATGGCTCTCCATTAATTTTAATGCTCTCTCGGAATTTCTTCATTGAGGGAAGTTTCTTTTTGGCTTTGTGAAAAGGCAGTAGATCGGCAATTTTCCTGCCATGCCGTGTGATGACAACAGTTTCGCCATGCGAAACCGCATCGATCAGCGTACAGAACTGTGCTCTTGCCTCTCTTACGCTCAGCTGCTTCAAGATTCACCTCTTTTATTATTGTGTACATATTATATGCTCATAATATTTTCTTTTCAAGAAAGTTTCACTTTTTGAAAAATAGATATTGCAAATAATTGCATAACATGTCATAATATTGCAAAATAAATAAAATCTGGACATTGTTCCGTGATTATGGATTCAAAAAGAAAACTTTTGACGCCCGAAAGAGAAGAGATAATCCTAGCCAGGCTTGGTGAGGAAGCTAAGACCATTACGGAACTGAGTCTGACGCTGGGTGTTTCTGAAGCTACTGTCAGGCGCGACCTGCTCTCGCTTGAGGAGCAGGGCAAGGTCAAGAGGGTGCATGGTGGGGCGGTCAGGGTGAAATTCTCTGAACACGAGCCGGTCTTCAAGGAAAAGGAATCCATAAAGCCGGAAGAGAAGGAGCGGATTGCGAAACTCGCACTTGACCTCATAAACGACAAGGACACAATCTTTCTCGACGGCGGAAGCACGGTTCTGGCACTGGCAAAAATGCTTGGCGCAAAGAAAGGCCTGACAGTTGTCACCAACTCGCTCATGGCAGCCGCAGAACTCATGGAAAGCGGACACGACCTGATAATCGTCGGCGGGAAATTCCGTCCGCTCAGCAGGACCCTTGTCGGTCCGCTCACCTCGAAGATCATTGAAACATTGCATGTCGACAAGGCCTTTCTCGGAACCATTGGGTTTACAATTGAAGACGGTATCTCAACTACTGACGCTGACGAGGCTTTCACAAAGGAGCTGATCCTGAAGAGGGCAGGCAAGGCAATTCTGCTGGCCGACAGCTCCAAATTGGGCAAGAAATCCTTTGCCGTCAGCGGTGCTCTGTCAGATATAGATGTGGTGATCACTGATTCTGGCGTTCCTTCAGCTATTGCCAGGGATCTGAGGAAGAATGGTATTGATTTGCTCGTTTGAATGAAACTGAGAAGAAGAACAGCTCTTGCGAGCTTGACTACGAACAGTAAGAATGGGGAATGTAGGAGTTCACAACTTTAGTTGTGTGAGTTTTGTTGGTACTTAATGCCGCAAGGCATGTGCTGATATAATCAATAAAATTAAATAAAGGTTTGGCATGGGGTTCATCGCGGAATTGCCGCATGGTATCTCGGCCACATTAAAGGAGAAAGAAGAAAATGGGCAACTATTACAGCGATCTGGGTCCGGATTTCAAAAAACGCACGTACAAGCTCCAGCCTATCGAAGGCTATGCGTATAACAGGATGATCAAGGATGACCTGAAGGATGGCGCCGTCAGGAAAGAGGACATTCTTGAGCTTTACGAATGCATGCTGGTCGTCCGCGAGTTCGAGGAAATGATCCTCAAGCTGCGCACCGGCGCATATGAATGCATCAAGGACTACGAGTACCGCGGTCCGACGCATCTTTCGATCGGACAGGAGGCCACCTGCGCCGGAGCATGTTCGATACTTAACATATCCGACTACATCACCTCGACGCACCGCGGGCATGGCGACTCGATCTCAAAGGGATATTTCGCGATCCGCAAGATGAGCGAAAAGGAACTCAGGGAACGCTGTCCGGAATTTGCGAATCTCGCAGGCGAGGCTCTCCTTGAAGCCGTGATGCAGGATCATGTGTTCCGCACGATCGCAGAACTTTTCGGCAAGGAAGCAGGTTATGGCAAGGGCAGGGGCGGCGGCATGCACATCTTCGACTTCAGGGTTGGACATCTCGGCGCAAACGCAATCGTCGGCGGCGGAGTTCCAATCGCGACCGGAGCTGCGATGACCTCGCGCATAGACATCGACAAGGATAAAAAGGGCAAGGTCGTCTGCTGTTTCGCAGGTGATGGGGCATACGCCAACGGCGTCGTCCTCGAATCCCTCAACTGGGCCGCTCAGGACCAGTTCACGAACAAGAAGCTCTCAAGCATAAATTTCGGACTTCCTATCATATACTGCATCATCAACAACCATTTCGGCATGACTGGCCGCGCTGACGGTGAAGTCACCGGAGTCGACTGTCTTGCAAGAAGGGCCGCCGGTTTTGACAACGACAACATGCACGCCGAAGTCGTGAACGGCATGGATGTCATGGCAGTCCGCGAAGCTATCGCCAGGGCAAAGAAGATCATAGCCGAGGGGAAAGGTCCTGTCCTTCTTGAGTTCGATACATACCGCTACTATGGACATTCACTTTCCGATCCGCGCAATGAGTACAGGACGAAGGACGAGGAGGAAAGATGGAAGAAGGTTGATCCGGTGACGGCATTCAGGAAACGCCTGTTGGATGAAGGCGTATTCAAGGAAGATGTCCTCGCCGGTCTCGAGAAGAAGGTCAGCGACAGGAATGCAAAGGCCGCGCGCCAGGCTGTTGATTCCGCCGATCCTGATCCGAAGGACGTCATCAAATATATGTATGCTGACACCACATGCGAAAAAGTCCCTTCAGTTTATCAGAAGCTGGATAAGAAGGGCGCACGTCCGTCAGTGAAGCGTGATGCCGAGGGCAGGGTCAACTACCGCGACGCCATCAAGGAAGGAATCCTTGAGGAAATGGAGCGTGATGCGCGTGTCGTCGTGTACGGCGAGGATGTTGCCGACTACGGCGGTGCGTTCAAGCTCAGCAAGGGGTTCCTTGAATATTTCGGCCGAGGCCGCGTATTCAACACTCCTATTTCAGAGGCATGCATATGCGGAACCGGTGTTGGAATGGCGATGACTGGATATCGTCCGGTCGTCGAACTGATGTACATGGATTTTGCGCTCATGGCTTCCGACCAGATCTCCAACCAGGCCGCCAAATGGCATTACATGACCGGTGGCAACGTGAAAGTCCCGATGGTCATCCGCTGCAGTGTAGGCGGTGGCAAGGGATACGGCGGACAGCACTCGCAGTCGCTTGAATCGATGTTCTGCCACATCCCCGGCACATATGTAGCCTACCCTTCAAACGCATATGATGCGAAGGGGCTCATCAAGACTGCGATCCGCGACGACAACCCCGTAGTGTTCGTAGAAGGCCAGCTCCTATATGGAAACAAGGATGTTGTGCCGGAAGAGGAATATTTCATTCCGTTCGGGCAGGCGAAGATCGTAAAGGAAGGCAAGGACGTGACGTTCGTTGTCTGGGGGCCGGCAGTGGTCGATGCGATCAAGGCAGCCAGCAAGCTTGAGGAAGAAGGCATCAGTGTAGAAATCATTGATCCCAGGACGCTTGTTCCATTCGACTGGCAGACTGTCTTTGAATCCGTAAGGAAGACCGGACGCTGTGTGGCGATAAGCCAGTGTGTCGACATTGGAAGCTTTACCGGTGAGATCGTCGCGCAGGTTACCGCAAACTGCTTCGACCACCTTGATGCTCCTGTCGTGAAAGTCGGCGCGAAGAACGGAATAGCCCCGCAGGCGTATTCGCTCGAGAAGGCATTCCTGCCGTCCGTCGAAGACATGATTGCGGCAGCAAGGAGCTTGAAATAAGCACGAAATTCGAATGTCGAAATTCGAAACAATCACGAATTGAGTATCAATAATAGGTAAACAAATACAATAAAAATGCCTGAAAATAGCAAAAAATATGATTTAGAAGAGAGGACATTTGAATTTGCTCGTGATGTCAGAGTATTTGTTAGGAAGCTTAAGAAGGATATTCCGAATATAGAAGATTCAAAACAACTTGTTAGAGCTTCAGGATCCGTTGGTGCAAATTATATTGAAGCAAATGAAGCTTTGAGCAAGAAAGACTTTATCATGAGGATAAAGATTTGCAGGAAAGAAGCCAAGGAGAGTGTGTTTTGGCTGAAATTAATTTCCGCAGAAGATGACTCTTCCTTGGAAAAGGAGAGACAGAGGCTTTTACAGGAAGGAATATAACTGACAAATATATTTGGCTCAATTTATAGGAAATCAGAAAATTAATATTGTTTGTATTCATTTTGGATTTCGAATTTGATTCCGATTGTTTCGGATTTCGATATTCGGATTTCGAATTTAAAAACTGGAGGTTTTTTATGTCAACTCTTGTTCCGATACCGAAACTTGGTCAGTCCGAAGAGACTGTCAAGATAGAAAAATGGCGCGTCAAGGAAGGCGACAAGATCAAGAAGGGGGACATCCTTTTCGAGGTCGAGACCGACAAGGCCGTACTTGAAGTCGAGTCGCAGTTCGAAGGGACGCTTCTCAAGATAATTATTCCCGCCGGCAAGGAAGTTCCTGTAATGGCGACATGCGCTGTTCTCGGGAATCCTGGAGAGGAAATTCCGAAGATTGAAATGCCGAAGGCGCCTGAGAAGAAGGCAGAGGCAAAGAAACCGGTTGAAGCAAAAGCTGCTCCATCTGCTGCTGCTGCGAAATCCGCAGAGGCGCCGGCAACTCAGCAGATTCAGCAGGTGTATTCTGCGCCATCCGCTCCTGCGTTCAAGGCAAAACCGTCACCCAGGGCGAGGAAATTCGCCGAGGACTATCTGATCGACTTGAACAAGGTTTCAGGTACTGGCGGTGATGTTGGACGCGTCACGGAGGCGGACGTTAGGAATTATCTCGAAAGCTCCGGCTACAAAAAGAAACTGATAACTCCGACCGCATTCAACCTGGCGAAGAAGGAGAATCTTGAACTCCTCGCGATAGAAGGAAGCGGAGACAGCGGACGGGTCACACTTGCCGATGTCAAATCGGCGGTTTCCGAGAAGCCTCGCGAATTCTCGAACATGAGGAAGATCATTGCGCGTCGTCTCACCGAGTCCAAACAGCGCATACCGCATTTCTATGTTACGGTCGCGATCGATATGACCGAAGTATCGAGAAAGCGGAAGATCCTGAAGGAGCAGGGGATCAGCCTGAGCGTGAATGTATTCATAATCAAGGCGGTCGCGCTTGCCCTCAGGGAATTTCCGATGTTGAACGCCGAGAGCGACGGAATCACAGCGAAATACAAGTCCAAGGTGAATATTGGAGTGGCGGTAAGTCTCGAGACCGGGCTTGTCGTTCCTGTCCTCAGGAATACTGACAGGAAGGCGCTTGACGAGATCCAGTCCGAGGTTGCGGAGTTCGCAGAGAAGGCCAGGACCGGAAAGCTCCAGCCAGAGGAGATGAAGGGCGGAACGTTTACGATTTCCAACATGGGCATGCTGAACGTCGAGAACTTCGCGGCCATCATAAATCCCGGGGAATCTGCGATCCTCGCAGTCTCATCGGCGACACCGACACCAGTGGTGAAGGACGGACAGATCGTGATCCGCGACATGATGAAGGTGACGGTAAGCGCCGACCACCGCGTGGTGGACGGCTCCGATGCTGCGAAATTCGCAAATGCGATAAGGCTCAAGCTGGAAAGTGTGGATTTCCTGAACAGGGAGATCTGATAAATTTTGCAGTGCAAAATTTATTTATGGACTTCGTCGTGGCTGCCAATGCCGAGGAGGAAGATTTCCTTTTCGGTGAGTTCTATCGTCACGACGATTCGGTATGAATAGGTAAGGCTCACTGAAGATCTGCCTTTGTGGATACCTTTCAGGTGGTGGAAGCGAAGAGATGGGTTCTGAGGGTTTTCCTGAAGTTATCTTGCAACATCCTCAAATACAGGTTTGAGCTCAGGATGTTTCTTGAAGAACTTCTTTGCCGTTCTCAGGAAAGTATCGGTACATACAAGGGAATACATGTTAAGAGTCTTTGTTTCAATGTTCCCCTTCGGGCTCTTCCAGACTTGATATCCGTCTCTGATGCGGCAAATCCCTTCCGTTTTATTTCAGCCGACGCTTCGGGCTGGTGCGCTCTCGAATATGTGTCTGTCGACCGCGATACTTATGTTCTGCGCTTCCGCGGGTTGGATCCGTCCAGGTGCTGTAGAATAACATTCGAGCCGGAAGGAATGGTTTCTACAGTGGATGGCTTTGTCCTTCTTCAGCAGGGACTGACAATACGGCTGGACACTGCGTTGACTTCTCGTCTACTATTATGCGAGGCTGTCCAGGAATAGAGTCTCGGCTTATTTTACGGATAAATCTTCCGTGTACGACAATCTTGCAGTATTTACCTGATCCAGGGAACCCGGCTTTTCGGGCTGTGATTTCCTCTATGCCATTAGGGGCGCCATGCATAGGCAAGCCTAACTGAGTTTGTCTGTAATTTGCTGCACGAAAAAGGACATGCCGGCCTTATATTTCAAGATGGCATGGATGTTGCTACCTTATCAACTTAGTAGGGATTTATATGACTAGGAAAATGGATACAACCACTGCGTGATTTTTTGTAGGACACTCTATCAGAATATTGATATGCCTGCAACCTTTCACGCGGAACTGTGTCAGCAACAAAACGGAGATTTTTTATGAAGATCAATAAACGTCCGCCTGCCTCCATACTGTTTATATTTGGAGGCAGCGGGGATTGAATTACAGGAAACTCACGCCAGCCCTCTACAATTTGTTCCTGGACAACTGGATGCCGGAGAAATTTGCAATTGCCGGTATTGGCAGAAGTCCTTTTTCCGATGAAGATTATTTCAATCACTTATTGGATGGCGTTACCAAGTTTTCGCGTCACAAAGGCAAGCAGAACGGACACTGGAAAGAATACAGCGGGCATGTTTCCTATCATCAAATGGATGCCGATGATTCTGAAGCCTATCGCTGGATAACTGATATGATAGTAGCAAAAGAAGCTGAATGGGGCGTAAAGCCCAATGTGATATTCTATCTGGCCGTAGCACCTCAGCTGTTTCCATCAATTGCAGTGAATTTAGGATCATTGGAGGTTTGTTCGGATAAAAGAAGGAGCAGGATTGTCGTTGAAAAGCCCTTCGGACATGATCTGCAAAGCGCTCATGAGTTAAATGCCCTGTTGACAGCGATGTTTTCCGAAGACCAGATTTTCAGGATTGATCATTATCTGGGAAAGGAAACTGTCCAGAACATACTGGCTTTCCGCTTTGCCAATGCACTTTTTGAACCTCTTTGGAACCGTAACTACATTGATCATGTACAAATCACCGCTGCCGAAAGTGTCGGACTTGAAGGAAGAGGGGATTATTTTGAGAATGCAGGTGCATTGAGGGACATGGTCCAAAACCATATCCTGCAGATAATCTGCATGATTGCCATGGAACCTCCAATCCCGTTTGACCCAAATGAAATCAGAAATAAAAAAGTGGATGTCCTTAATTCAATTCGCAGGATAACCAAGGAACAGGTACATGATTATGCGGTCCGCGGACAATATTCAGGCGGATGGAAAAAGGGTGAAAATGTCCTGGGCTACCGGGAAGAGGACGGTGTAGATCCGCTTTCGAATACAGAAACCTTTGCCGCCGCCAAATTCCATATTGATAACTGGCGTTGGCAGGGGGTTCCGTTTTATGTGCGTACGGGAAAGTACCTGAATCAGAAAGCAACGCATATCACCATTCAATTCAAGCCTGCGCCGCATTATGCGTTTCCGTCCGAGGCCGCGGAAACTTGGAGGGCGAACAGGCTTACCATCAGCATTCAGCCAAACATGGACATCAGGATCCGTTTCCAGGCAAAACGTCCGGGACAGAAAATGACACTGGATCCGGTTGATATGACTTTCTACAATGATGCCGTTGCCGGAGAGCATGCGCCCGAAGCATACGAGACTTTGCTGCTCGACGTCATGGAAGGCGATGCCACGTTGTTTATGCGCGGCGATCAGGTGGATGCCGCCTGGAAGATAATCATGCCTATCCTGGAGACATGGGAAAATAGGATACCCCAGGATTTCCCTAACTACTCCCCTGATTCATGGGGGCCCGATGATGCCGATGCATTGATTGCGCGCGATGGACGTACATGGATCAACCTGCCGCCGGTGCTTTAGCCGCAGATGGCATGAAAACTCCTTGCGCTATCCATGCTGCTCGGTGAAGGCCAATCCGAGATTCTTCGGCAAGTTCGCTCCGAAGGAAGTGCAGACACCCGAAGCCTGATATTATCCGCTTCTCTTCTTCCTGTATTCGTTCGGCGGGCATGAGTAGTATTTCTGGAAGAGCCTGTGCATGTGGCTCTGGTCGGTGAAGCCCCATTCGTTCGCGATCTCCTTTATCGGAAGATCCGTGCTTGCCAGCGCGTTGGCCGCACCGTTCACCCTGTGCCTTCTTGCGAATTCTGAAAAGCTTATTCCCATGACGCCGTCGAATGTCCTGGCGAACTGGTCTTCGCCCATCGAGCAGTGGCGGGCCGCCTCCACGTTGGTTATCTGCGCCTTGGATTTGAAAACAAGATCCATTGCGGGCGATATCAGGGAATAATGCTTGCATGGTCTTGGACTCTTTGCATGGCGGTGGCTTGCCCTGCCGGACTCTATAAGGCGCAGTATCAGCTCCGATAGCAGAAGTCTTTTTCTTACTGTTGCGTGCGGAGACATGTCTGACGCAATGGCAAGGAGCGAATTTGACAGGCCGATCAGGCTCTTCCTGCTTACAGGATCCTTGAAATGGAACACCTTCTGTTCCTGCGTGAAAGCCGAGAGCATCGAGACAGATGGAGCTTCGGGGAAATGCATGTTTGCCAGGAACGGCGGCCATACCACGATGATGATGATCCTGCACGGTTCCTCGAGTATCCTGATCCCGTGCGGTTCCCACATACCGCAGGTCCAGGCGTCTCCGGTTACGCAGTCGTACTGTCCTTCAGAGTAATACCTTCTTGCCTTCCCGCTCAACATTATGCCGATCTCGTTTTCGAAATGCATGTCGTGGAACGCAGCCTTGTCTGCCCCATCGCTGTAGACGTCCTCCATTATGCGGAACGGATTCCCCTCAGAAAGCCTGTACGCCAGCTTCTGGTACACTATGTCCTGCTTCCTCTTTCTCATCCTGATATCCTTTGTTTTGCGGAAATATACAAAACTATCCGTGTTTTGTCCAATGGAGATTGCTTGCATAACAGATAATAATTGCCTAAAATATACATCAAAAGAACAAAGCAAATCAAAAATGGTTGGAGGTTCCAATGAAAAGACTGTTTGCCGTAATGATGATGATTTCCATGCTTGATGCCGCATATGGCGCGGGCGTCGATGATTTCAGGCAGCTTGCCGACAACCGTGTCGCTGTCAGGACTTCCTTCGGAGTGAGATATGCCAGGCCGCTTGCTTCTGACAGGATCGAGATCGGGATCGGCATGAGCATCACGAATTCCTGCGCCAATCCCATGGCATACCGCATAATCAGCGAGGATGATCCGAACTATTCGTATGACAAGTTCGTCAAGCCCGTGAAGGCCGAGGTGAAGAAGGAACTCGACTGCGAGGCGGTTGAAGGGGTGACTTTCCCGAAATTCGAAAGGACCATCGTGTCTCTCCAGCTTCCTTTCCCGATGAAGGAGAATTCGAAATATTCGGTCGTCGCCCAGGGAGTCGGAGGTGAAATGGTTACCGGCGCGCACACGGCCCAGAGCTTCACCTACAAGACCGGGGTAGCATCTCCTGCGCCCGACAACTCCGTGGATCTCGCAGTCCTCGGCCTCCGCCAGCTGATGCCTTCCGGCAACGGCGTGATTAAGCTCGAGTTCGGCCCGGATTTTTCCGCCAAAGCCGCGTCGGTTCCGGAAAGCTACAAGGTCTCCATCAATGGAAAGCCTGTAAAGATCGTGAACCTCGGAAGGCTCTCCAAACTGGACACATATCTTCCGGCAGGCTGGCCGTTCACGGCTATACAGATGCACGAGGTCTTCCTGCAGCTTTCAGAGAAGTTCAAGGACGGAGACACGATCTCCGTGGAAGTCGGTAAGTCGGTGACCAGCGCTGCGAATTCCGCAAAGATTACTTTCGGCGATGCGAAGACTTTCAGCGATTCGATCAAGGTGAACCAGATCGGATACCTGGCTGATTCACCGGTCAAGATCGCCTATCTCGGAAGATGGATGGGATCATTTCCTGAGTTGAAGGCAGGCGCTGCCGGGGCAGGGGACGGCGCGTCAGGTGAAAAGGATTTCTGGGACAATCTCAAGAGCGTGAAATCGCAGGGCGAGGAGCCCGAAACCGCAGCGAAGCCGGCGGCGGCCGCGAAGAAGGCGGAAAACGTTCCGGAGATGGGGCCGGCGCTCGCTTTCGACAAGGCGCCGTCGTTCAACGTTGTCCCTGAAAAAGGCGGCGCGTCCGTCTTCAGCGGCGAAGCTAAGCTGGTTCACATGTCCGGAAAATTGGACGAGGGTGTCTACGCGGTCGACCATTCCGGCGAGAACGTATACGTGCTTGATTTCACAGCTTTTAAGACGCCCGGACGTTATGTGATATCCGTGCCTGGAGTGGGGAGGAGCGTTCCGTTTACAATCGGCGATGATGCATATGTGAAGGCGTTTGAGGTCCAGTCGTACGGCGTGTTCGCGCAGCGCTGCGGCATAGAGCTGAAGCCGCCATTCTCGAACTGGCGCAGGATCGCATGCCACAAGAACGGACTGGTACTGACCACGCAGGTAAGGAATGAGAAGCATGAGCTGCCAGGACTGCTGGAAAAGATCGTATACGAGAAGGCGGGAACTTCGGCTGATCCTGCTTATGATGCGCTTGTGAAGGATCCTGCGCTGGTGGCGCGCTATCTGTTCGATGGGGACTTCAAGGATTCGTCGGGACATGGATTGGATCTCATGTCGAATGTGGAGAAGGCACGGTTTTCAGACAGTGATCCAAAGGCGTTTCCTGCGGGCAGGAGCTACGGACCCACGTTTGACGGCGTGAAGAACGGTGCGAAAGGGAATATCAGCATCAGCGCGGCAAACGGAATTTCAGTTGCATTCTGGTTCAAAAAGCTGGACAAGCAGAAATTCAGCGGATTCTTCAGCCTCGGCGAAGTTCCGAACAGCAGGTTCTTCCTCGGTGCGTCGTGGGGGGTCCCGATGCTCCAGGCCGGTAAAGGAGGCGCGAGCCTGCCCGCCGTGAGGATGGGGCGTCCCGGAGACAACACATGGCACCATATCGTGGCGGTACTTGAACCTGTGGGAAAGAGCCCGAGATGCATGTCTCTCTATGACAATGGCGTCCAAGTGGGCTCTGAGACCGTCGGCGAACTCGACGCGACGATTTCCGGTGTCCTGCAGGTCGGATGCCTGGAAGGTGACGAGGCCGGAGGGGCTTTCCTTGAGGACTTCAGGATCTATTCGCGCATACTGGCACCTGCCGAGATCAGGACTCTTGCGATGCCGCATCCTACGGAACGGCCGGTCGTGATACAGGCATATGGCGGCCACCATGACGCTGGCGACTACAATCCGCGCGCCCATTACGAGGTTGCGCAGAAGCTCATGAACATATACGAGATGGCGCCGCAGAAATTTTTCGACGGCCAGCTGAACATCCCTGAAAAAGGCAACGGGCTTCCGGACATCCTCGACGAGGCGTTCTGGGCCCTGCGCATCTGGATTGATCTCCAGGACAAGGACGGAGGCGTCCGCAACGGCACCGAGTCGCACGGAGATCCGAATTTCATAGAGACGGCAGAACTTGACCGGGTCGGCGACTACGCATACGCGAAGGACGCGGAAGGCTCCCTGATATTCGCAGGCTTGATGGCCCAGGCGTCGCGCATCTGGAAGGCGAACGGGAAGGCTGCTGAAGCGGAAAGCTTCCTTGCAAAGGCCGTGAAGGCTTATGAATGGGCGGTGGCGAACCCGTTGAAGACCTCCGATGCAAGATTCTATGGATACCATGTCGCCCCGCACAGGGCTTATGCCGCCGCGCAGCTGCTTCACACGACAGGCGACAGGAAATACAATAAGGATTTCCTCGACTTCTGCGTTTGGAGCAGGAAGCCGGATGCGGACATCGAAGTATATGGACAGTATGACATGCAGGATGCCGCATGGGCATATGTGTCATGCCCAGCGGGTCTGGGCGACGCCAGGATCCAGGAGACGATAAGGAAGGCGATCATCAAGAAGGCGGACCTGTTCATCCAGTTCTGTTCGACCATGGCATATGCATTCATCAGGCATCCGTGGGCTCCGATCAACTGGGGCACCGGCGCTTATGAGAACGGCCTCAATCCCGTGATCCAGGCATACAAGATGACCGGTGACAGGAAATATTTCTACTGGATGGTCAGGACCTGCGACAATACCTTCGGGGCGAATCCGCTTTGCCGCAGCTATATAGTCGGCGCCGGTGAAAGGACTGTGCGCGCCCCGCTCCACAACAGCCGCTACGGGACTTCCGGAGAAGTTGCAGACGGACAGCAGGTCGAAGGGCCGGTACAGGCGGGTGATGGCTACAGGATACAGGAATCCGCATACCCGAAGATAAGGGAGGATTTTGCATCCCTCTATACTTTTGTCGACAACCATTTTGCGATAGTCATGGACGAAGGCGGTTCCGTGAACCAGGCCCAGACCATGGCCGTTCTCGGACTGCTCCTTCCGGACAAAAAATGATGGGAAGTGGTAAGATGAACAGGAACAAATTCACATTGATCGAACTGCTGGTCGTAATTGCGATCATCGCAATCCTCGCGGCGATGCTCCTGCCTGCGCTTAAGAGCGCGAAGGACATGGCGAAGCTGGCGGCCTGCATGAGCGACAGGAAGCAGATGGGGCTTGCCACGATCATGTATATCGGCGACTACAACGATTATTTCCCGATCAACTACTACGGCGGTACCTGGGGCGACATAGCCTGGCAGTTCCACACCATCGCCGACTATATCATGCCCAGCCTTCAGGGGATGACCCCTGCACAGCAGGATCTCTACTGCTGGAAGTTCTACTGCCCTGCAGAGAACTGTGCGGACGCCGACAATCTTCAGGACAGCGCCGCCGCCAGGGCTGGCATAACTTCGGGATTCGGTCCTGACGACCTTGTCGCCAACGGTCCGCCGCCCCATCCGCATTACGGGGAATTCCTTTCAGGAGGAAAGGTGACCCAGCTTGGAACGAAGATGCCGCCGGATCCCGTGTGGGCCATCAATGATCCGATGTATGCGTTCTATCCGCCGTCGAAGGTGGGATACTGGTGGGACGGGCTTTGGAACTCGAATGCAAGCCTGTTTTATGCGGGTAGCGCCTGGGAGAAACGGTTATGGGGCCCTTCCCACGGGAAAGGCTACCAGGCGAAATACAATGTGGTGTTTGCAGATGGCAGCTGCAGGACTTTCCAGAACAACTGGAGGGCCGACGTAGGTGACAGGGGCCATTACCTTTGGCTCGAACAGTGAAGATTTGTTGAAAGGAGGAAACGATCATGAAAGGTTCATATGAAAGAGTCAGGAAGCTCCTGGCCGGATTGAAACCGGACAGGATGCCTCTGTACGATATAATTCCGAACGACGCGGTCCTCGGCCATTTCAACGGCGGCAGACCTGTGCCTGAAGGCGATGACGATGCCGCAGCGCGCGCCGTGGCGGAGGCGACCGATTCGACCAGGTTCGCATGCTTTGCGCCGCAGAGGCCCAGGGATGAGGTGACACCCGAAGGCAGGAGGGTCAGCTACCAGCGATGGACCACCTGGACGGAGCACCGCGCATTTTCCTCTTCGGAAGAATATGCTTCAGTCAAGAGGAAGGAGATGGCGGTGGCACGCCGGGAGCTTTCGGAAATGAAAAGCACCGCCGGTGATTCCTGGTACAGTATGCAGATGGACAAACAAAAGATATTCGGGCCGGACTACTATTATGTGCTCTCGATACCTACTCCGGGGCTGATGTGCCTGTATGACGAGGTCGGGCTCGAGTCGTTCAGCTATTATCTTGCCGACTGCGAGGACGTGATAATCGAGCAGCTCGAACTCTTCACCGAGAAGGCCTGCAGATGGGTCGAACTTCTGCCGGAGGATGATCCGTGCAGCGCGGTATTCATCGGCGAGGACATCGCCTTCAACAGCGGTCCGATGTTCAGTCCGGAATGGCTGGACAGGGAATTCTTCCCGAGGGTGAAGCGGCTTTCGGACGCAGTGCACGCCAGGGGAAAACTGGTCATGTACCATTCGGACGGCAATATAAATCCAATAGTGGACAGCATTGTCAGGTCGGGCGCTGACATCCTGAACCCGATCGATGTCAATGCCGGAATGGATTTGAAGGATCTCCACAGGAGATATCCCAGGCTCTTTTTTGCCGGAGGAATAGATGTCACGCACCTTCTTCCGGAAGGCACGCCGCAGCAGGTCGCCGACGCGGTGACCAGGGCGATCGAGGATACTGAAGGCAGGATACTTGTCGGATCGAGTACTGAAGTGTCGGACATCGTGCCGCTGGGGAATTTCCTGGCGATGCGCGAGACGGCAATGAACTATAAGCTATGAAATGAGGTCAACATGATAAGCCAGGCGTTGGACATTATACAGATCAGGAAAATCCACGAAGTCTCGATGAGGATACTGTCGGAGATAGGCGTGCATGTTCCGCACGACGAGATGCTCGGAAGGTTCATGGATTCCGGCGCGAAGGTGGATTTCAACACGAAGCAGGTCTTCATACCGGAGGAGCTTGTGCGCAGATGCCTGGGCACGGCTGGAAAGAAATATGTGCTATATGGACGTGATGCTTCCATCACAGCATCGTTCGGTTATGGCGGCAGGAACTACAATTCCTCCGCAGGCGAGGCGCTGTGGATCGAAAAACCCTGCGAGGATCGCAGATATGCCACGCTTCCGGATGTAGCAAAGGCGGTACGGCTTGCTGACGCGCTGCCACACATCGGGATACCTGGCGCGATGTCCGATCCGCACGAACTTCCTGTTGAATGGCGGTGCGTTGCGGTATTCGCGGAAATGCTGAGGAACACGGCGAAGCCTGTGACATTCTGGTTCCATGACAGGGCTTCGGCGAAATATCTGAACGAGATTGTCGTAGCTGTGAGGGGAGGCGTCAAGGAGGCAATTGAAAAACCGCTCTGCTATCCTTTCCTTGAGCCGATCAGCCCCCTGTCGTTTCCGTTCAACGGGATCGATCTGCTGTACGAGACATCGAAGCTGAACATGCCGGTGCCGGTCGGGCCGATGGCGCAGACAGGCCTTTCCGCGCCTGCGACTCTCGCAGGAACGATGGCGCAGGAGAACGCCGAGATACTGGCGGGAATATGCATCACCCAGCTGGTCAAAGAGGGTATGCCCGTATGCTACGGTGGAATATGCCATGCGTTCGACATGTCCACGACACAGCTTATATTCGGTGGCCCGGAACAGGCGATCTTCGGAGTGGCGATGACGCAGATGGGCAGGCATTACGGCCTGCCTGTATATATAAATGTAGGGCTCACGGATTCAAAGCGGCCCGACGCCCAGGCTGGGCTCGAGAGCGGAGTCACTCTCGCACTTGGTGCATCCGCAGGAGCTGACATCTTCGGGCACATGGGGATCTGCGGTGTCGACCAGGCTTCCTCCCTCGACATGCTTGTCCTGCAGGACGAAATAATATCATATGTGGAAAGCGTCAACAGGAAGATGGATTTTTCGGATGAGGCCTTCGGGTTCGATGTGATGGCTGAAGCCGGACCCAAAGGTACGTTCATCGACAAGATGCATACGGCTGAGCATTTCAGAAACGAGCTCTGGTTTCCGGAAATGCTCGACAGGAACTTCTATGAAGCATGGAAGGCGAAGGGCGCCGGCGATCTCGAATCGGAATGTGAAGTCCGCAAGGAAAAGCTGCTCGCGTCACATGAGCCGCAGCCGCTCCCGCGCGACCTTGAGGAGGAACTTGCGCGGATTGTTGGAACGGCGAAAACTGAGCTTGGTAAATAAATATTTTAAGATATGGAGGAACTGCCATGAAGAATGATATCAAGATTGTGCTGATAGGTGCCGGAAGCAGGGATTTCGCCCGGAGGGTTGTGAACGATATCGTGCTGGAGAAGGAGCTTGTCTCCGCGGCCGGACTGCATGTGGTGCTCGTGGATATTGATGAGAAGCGCCTCAAGGTGATGTACAACTATGCCCGGAGGGTTGCGGAATTCAAGAAGTCAAAAGTGAAGTTCTCCGCTGAGACTGACAGGAAGATTGCGCTCAAGGGCGCGGATTTCGTGATAACGTCGGTGGCTGTGAAGAGGATGGAGCTGTGGGAGCAGGATTTCAGGATCCCGTTCAGTTTCGGCATGAAGCACGTGTTCGGTGAGAACGGCGGGCCGGGTGCGCTTTTCCATGCTCTCAGGAACTACAACATCATAATCCCGATATGCAGGGACATCGAGAGGATCTGCCCCGATGCCACTCTTATCAACTTCACGAATCCCGAGGCCAGGATACTGACCGCCATCCTGAAGCTGACCAAGGTGCGCGCAGTAGGAATGTGCCATGGGTTCTATGGGCTCATCCACAAGGTGTGCCAGGTCCTTGGCAGGAAATCCGAGGAGCTGGACATACGTTCCGCAGGCATGAACCATTTCTTCACCTACTATAGGATTTCCGACAGGAAGACCGGAAAAGATCTCAGGAAGGAATTCGAGAAGAGGCTGGCTGAGAAGCCGGAACTCCTCGGGAACGATGTGTCAAAACACCTGTTCGAGAAGTTCGGGGTCGTCGGAATAGTTTCGGCCGACCACGAGGGCGAATACATTGGTTATGCGCATGAGCTTGTCGAGCCGCGCTGGCTTTTCGGCGTCGAGAACAGGAAGGTTTTCGGCTGGAACAGGCCGATAGTCGCGGAAGATGTCTATGCTTCCTGGGGCAGCCCGCACGGATTCGATGTGGAAAGCTTCCTGAAGAGCGAGCACTGCCATTACGTCGACGACTATGTCACCGGCAAAAGGAAGCTCGACGACAAGTTTGTCTGCCCGTCCGGCGAGCTTGCGGTCCCGGCGATAGGCGACATGGTTCTCGACAGGAAGAAGTGGAGGAACGCGGTGAACGTCCTCAATACCGGAGGATACATTGCGAACCTCGCAAAGGACGCCTGCGTCGAAGTGCCTGCCGTCTTCGACAAGGACGGCGCGCATCCGGAGACCATCGGTGAACTGCCGGAAGGATTTGCCGCGATGATCAGGCGGCAGAATGCGATTCAGAAGCTGCTGGTGCAGGCATATGCCGAAAAATCGAAGAGGCTCCTGCTGCAGGCGCTCCTCCTTGATCCGGTGGTAGACTCGCCGTCGCAGGCGGAGAAATGCCTGGATCTCATGCTCAGGCTGCAGGCCGACTACCTGCCGGAGCTGAAATAGATCCTGCTTGATTCTTCAAAAATGTTTGGATCGCGGACATCCCTTTCCGACATATTATCCCTCAAAACCAATAGTTGATAGTGTAGGGTGACTGGATTCACACGCACAATCTATTTCGCCCGTGGATGGGCCTTGGAATATTCGACTTTGAGGCGTTCTGCGGTGACATGTGTATAGATCTGTGTCGTGCTCAGGTTCGCATGTCCGAGGAGTTCCTGCACGCTCCGCATGTCCGCACCGGCGTTCAGCATGTGTGTTGCAAAAGAGTGGCGCAGCTTGTGCGGGGTCATGTCGGCTGGCAGGCCTGCGGTGATCAGGTACTGCTTGAAATTCCTCTGGAATGAACGGGAGGATATTCTTGAGCCGTCCTTGTTCACAAAGACAGGCGATGACTGGCTGCTGCTGGAGTTGCGGATTTCGCGGATCTTGAAATATCTTGAAAGTGCCAAAGAGGCGGGTTTTCCCAGTGCTGCAATACGTTCCTTCTTGCCTTTTCCTTTTACTTTTACGATATCGTTGATGATGTCGATGTCGCCTATGTTGATTCCCAGCGCCTCGCTGATACGGAGTCCTCCGCTGTAGATGACTTCAAGGATGGCGGAGTCCCTGGCGGATGCGAAGTTCGCGGAATCATCGTCCTTTGAAGTCTTGTTTTCCTTTGCCGTCTGCCAGAATTTTGCAGGTGCGTCAAGGAGATTTCCGACTTCATCCACCGACATGTATTTCGGAAGACGTTTTTCCTTTTTTGGCGAAGTAAGTCCGGAGAATGGATTCTGCTTCACGAACTCCTCGCGCACCATGAACCTGAAGAATGATCTCAGCGATGAAATCTTCCTGAGCGTGGAAGTCTTGGTGATCTCATTCTTCTGGAGTTCCATGATGAAGAGCCTGGCGCTGAATACGCTGACATCGTTCCAGTTCACGGACTCGGGATTCTCTCGGATGTCCTTCTTCAATACCATCCTTGCGAACTGCTCGATGTCCATTCTGTAGCTTTCCGCAGTATGTTCCGAGGCCTGGCGTTCGTTCCGGAGATAGCTCAGGAAGCTGTCAAGCTGTTTGTTCGGCATAAAAATTTGTCCAAATTTTTTAAATCATGATTTCTTCAAAGGATGGTATTTTTCATAGTTCAATATATACCTCATTTCGTTAATTTGCTCAAAGACAAGAAATTACGTGCTGGAATGGAGAAAGAGTGCAGGTATACGCTTCGCGAGCTGAAGGTGCTTTGTCAGTCCTTGGAAGATTACGATGTATATTCTAATTTCTTTTCCGAAATCCTTGTCTGTATTATTCAAGGTGATATATTTGTACACATACAACACATAATAGACAACAGGAGGTACGGTATGAATATCACACTTTCAGCAGATAAGGGGCTTATTGTAAAGAGCAGGAGATACGCCAGGAAAAACAATACGACACTAAACTCTCTTGTGAGAAGTTATTTATCAAAAATCACCGGAAGCGCAAGCTCTTCAAGCACTGCAGACGAATTTGAAAGCCTTGCCTCAACCAAAGCTGGAAGATCTCCTTCGGGATATAAGTTCGACAGGGATGAAATCCACGAGAGATAATCCATGAAAAAAATCTTCATTGACACAAACATCATCATCTATGCGAACGATTCCAGGGACAGAAAGAAACAGTCCCTATCACTTGCTTTGATAAAGAAACTGATGTTGGACGGGAATGGAGTTATTTCCACCCAGGTTCTACAGGAATATGCACATGTGGCAATTAAAAAGCTCGGACAGGATCACTCTGTAATAATGAGGCAGATAACCCTTCTTGGGAATCTCGAAACCGTCAGCGTTACCGCAGATATAGTCAAAAGAAGCGTCGAGCTTCAGAAATTATATCAGATAAATTTCTGGGATGCGGGGATAATAGCCACTGCCGAAATGGCCAGTTGCGATTCTATAATGACTGAAGACTTGAATACAGGACAGATGTATTCCGGAATCAGGGCTATCAATCCTTTCGGAATATAATTTTCCAGCTTCTGGAAAAATGAACGGGCTGGAAAGTTCGCCCTACTTCTTTGCCGCCGCCTTAATGAAATCCCTGAATAGTGGATGTGCCGAAAGGGGCGTGGATTTGAATTCCGGATGGAACTGGCAGGCCACGAACCACGGGTGGTCCGTAAGCTCAATTATCTCTGTAAGCTTGGTGCTCGGATTGATGCCTGCAAAGACCATGCCCTTCTTCTCGTAAGACTTCTTGTATGCTGGATTGAACTCGTAGCGGTGGCGGTGGCGTTCGTTGATTTTCAATGAACCGTATGCCGCGGCGGCCTTTGTCTTTGACTTTATTAAGCATGGATACTGTCCGAGCCTCATCGTGCCGCCTTTGGCGGTGACCTTCTTCTGTTCCGCCATGAGATCGATCACAGGATATTTTGTCTTCGGATTGAATTCGGAGCTGTTGGCGTTCTTGTATTTGAGCACGTTCCGGCCAAATTCAATTACGGCGCACTGCATGCCGAGGCATATTCCGAAAAATGGAATCCTGTTCTCCCTTGCGTATTTAGCGGTCTGTATTTTCCCTTCAATGCCCCTGTCGCCGAATCCGCCTGGTATGAGGATGCCGTCGACGCCGGACAGATATTTTTCGGCGGAATGTTTTTCGATGTCCTCTGATTCGAGCATGCGGATATGGACTTTTACGTCGTTGGCTATGCCTCCATGGATGATGGCCTCGTAGATGCTCTTGTAGGAATCCCTCAGGCTGGTGTATTTTCCGACCACGGCGATTTCAACGCTTCCGGATTTTGGGTTGACCACGGTGTCGACCATCTTTATCCAGTCGTCCATCTTCAGGTCGTTCACATGGAGATTGAAAAGTTCGAGTATGTATTTGTCTATGTCCTGTTTGGCAAGCTCGATCGGCACCTCATAGATGGAATGCTTGACATCCTGTTCTTCGATCACGAGCTCCTTCTTGACATTGCAGAATAGGGATAGCTTCTCCTTGTGGTCTTCGGAAAGAGGGCGCTCGCAACGGCAGACCAGAATGTCGGGAACAATACCTATTTCCTGGAGGATCCCTACGGACTGCTGGGAAGGCTTCGTCTTCATCTCACCTGCCGCCTTTATATAAGGAACAAGGGTAAGGTGTATGAACAGGCCGTTCTCCCGCCCGATCTTGTGGCGGTATTGCCGGATCGCCTCGAGGAATGGAAGAGATTCGATGTCGCCGACCGTACCGCCTATCTCGGTTATCGCTATGTCGACATCGTCGCCGTCAAGCTTTGAAATGGCTTTCTTTATCTCGTCGGTTATATGTGGAATGACCTGAACTGTCTTTCCTAGGTAGCCGCCTTCGCGTTCGCGGGAGATGACGGCGCTGTATATGCTTCCCGTGGTGTAGTTGCTCTGCCTGGAGCAGGTGATTTCCGCGAAACGCTCGTAGTGCCCGAGGTCAAGGTCGGTCTCGGCGCCATCGTCCGTAACGTAGACTTCGCCGTGCTGGAAGGGGGACATCGTACCTGGATCAACATTAAGGTAGGGATCCAGTTTCTGCATCTTGATGCGGTATCCGCGTCTTTTCAGGAGAACCGCTATTGAGGCCGCCGTAATTCCTTTGCCGAGAGAGGAGACAACTCCTCCGGTCACAAATATATGTTTTGTCATGGTTTCTTATTCGTTAGGGGTTGTAAAACCCTAACAATAACGATTGATTCGCAAAAGTCAAAACATATAGCATTTTCGTGAAGAAAATTTAGATGGCGCCTTTATTTGATGAACAGGTTCTTAGAGGCGAAATTCGGATCCGTCGTGAGGTTGACGCCGAGACGCCTGAGTCCGCCTTCGTCGCCGGTCGCCGGCAGATGCGTCATGTGCATCTCGCAACCGTGGAGCTCCTTGAGCTTTTCCATGGCTTCCTGGGCCGTCGGATTGGTTATTGCGCAGATGCATAGGGCGGTCAGGGTTTCCTCGAGATCCAGGCTCGGGTTCTTTGCACCGAGAATGTTCTTCTTCAAATTATGTATCGAGTCGATGATCTGCGGTGAAAGCAGATGTATTCTGTCGGGAAGTCCGGCGAGAGTCTTTATGGCGTTAAGCACGAGGCTGGACGATGCATGGAACTGCGGGGAGTTCTTTCCGGTTATGATTTCACTGCTTTTTAGCTCCAGTGCGGCTCCGCAGAAAATGCCTTCACTGCCTTTGCCGGCACGCCGTTCCTCTGCAGCTTTTCGCGCAGGTTCAACGACTTTCCTGTCGGATTCGCCTATGTTTAACTCCCTCATGATGACCTGTGCGCGGTTCACTGTCTCGATGTCGGCAACACCCATCGCGTATTCGCACCTGTACCTGAAGAAACGGCGGATCGTCTCCTGCTTCGCCGCATAGCATGCGCCCTTGTCGTCGGTTATTGCGAACCCGACCTTGTTTACGCCCATGTCGGTGGGGGATCTGTACACCTTTGATTCGGTTATCGCCTCAAGCACCCTGCTTATGACAGGGAAAATCTCGATGTCGCGGTTGTAGTTGACGGTCGTTTTGCCGTATGCCTCGAGATGGAAAGGATCGATCATGTTCACATCGCGCAGATCCGCGGTTGCAGCTTCGTATGCGATGTTGACGGGATGTTTCAGAGGAAGGTTCCATATCGGAAATGTCTCGAACTTCGCATAGCCTGCATTCTTGCCTTGCTTGTGTTCGTGGTAAAGCTGGGAGAGGCAGGTCGAAAGTTTTCCGCTTCCCGGGCCGGGACCTGTTACTACCACCAATGGCTTCGTAGTCTCGATGTACGGGTTCTTGCCATAGCCGTCCTTGCTGACAATTATGTCGATGTCGGCCGGATATCCTTTAATGGCGTAATGGGTGTAGACCTTGATGTTACGGCGTTCCAGCTTGTTTTTGAAAAGTACGGCAGATGGCTGGTTGTCGAAGCGAGTTATGACCACGGCTGTAACTTCTATGCCCCATTCGCGCAGGTCGTCGATGATCTTGAGGGCGTCGCTGTCATAGGTGATTCCGAAGTCGGCCCTGATCTTCCTCCTTTCAATGTCTCCGGCGAAAATGCACAGGATGATGTCGGCGGAATCCTTTAGCTGCTGGAGCAGTCTCATCTTGACGTTCGGATCGTATCCCGGCAATACCCTCGATGCATGGTAGTCGAAGAGAAGCTTGCCTCCGAACTCCAGATAAAGCTTGTTGTTGAACATCTTGACGCGTTCCAGGATCTCCGATGTCTGTTCACTGATATATTTCTCATTGTCAAAGGCGACATTATCCAGCATTGCCATTCTCCGAATTAAATATTTTTGCCAATATAGTTATGATTTCATCAATGTCGCCTGCGCCGATTATGGCCAAGATTTCCTTTTCGCGTTTTGTTTCAAGAAGCGACTTTGCGAGGGGCTTCCAGTCAGAATCTGCGGATTTAGCGGTCTTTCCGATTTTGCGGACGAGATCCTCGGATGAGACTTTGCCTTTCTCGCTCCAGGCGGCGAATACGGGGACGACTATCACCTCGTCGGCCTTGCGAAGTTCGCAGGCCAGCTGATCTATATATTTCTCGAGGCGCGCGTAACGGTGCGGCTGGAATACTACTCGGAGGAAATGTCCGGGAAACCTTTCACGAAGCGCGGCGATTGACGCGGCAACTTCCGTCGGATGGTGGGCATAGTCTTCTATGAGGTGAAAATCATCCTTCTGATATCTTTCAGACATCCTTCTTTCAATGCCCGGGAATGTCCTGGCATGTTTCCCTGCTTCCTGCCTGTCGATTCCAGCTTCCGCAACGGCCTCTACTGCGACTGCGGCGTTGATTTTCTGGAATCCGCCCCATTCTTTCATGTCTGCGAACTTCGCAGAAAGTCCTTTTAAGTCGAGAGAGTTTTTATTCTTATGGAAGGCGAAGATCTTGTCGGCAAGCGGACTCGGGGCATAGATGAGTTTTTTGGAGTTTTCCGCGAATTTCGCAAAATTGTCGTACAGGATCTGTTCACCTCCGACGCTCCAGCTGTGATCGTCCTCGACATTGTTTACGACCGCGATGTTGCTGCTGAGATGTATCTGGGTGCCGTCGCTTTCATCGGATTCAGTGACGAATATCCTTCCATCGCCGGCGCCGCCTGAATATTTCCATCCGGTGACTTTCCCTCCAACCATGAATCCGGGTTTTTCCCCGCACTTCCTGAGGATATGGGCAATGAGTCCGGTGACGCTTGTCTTGCCGTGGCAGCCGGCGACGGATATGACAAGTTCATATGACTTTGCGATCTCGGCGAGGAATTCCCCTCTGCGGAGATGCGGGAGGCCGCGTGGAATTGCGGCGGCGAATTCGGGGTTGCTTTCCGAGATGGCAGATGAACGGACAATGAATGTATTTTTATCTTCGGGAAGATTTGACGGGCTGTGTCCGATGGAAACACGGATTCCCTTTTCCTGCAGGACGCCTGTGTTGAGGCTGGCCTTCAGGTCTGAGCCGGAAACCCTGAATCCTTTTTCGTGCATTATGAGGGCGAGACCTACCATTCCGGCACCGCCGCATCCGATAAAATGGAAGTTCCTATATCTATCAATATCCATTGTTTTTGAGTCCAATACAAATTAAAACTGGTTAAATATAATGAACTTACACATAATTAAAAACGGTTATGTTGAAAAAAAGCTTTTTTTATGTATCTTTGATGGCTGCATAAATAAACAATGCCATCAAGGCATAAAACAAGAGGAGAGAAGAAATGAAGAAAGTAATGATCGTCGCACTTGTCGCAGTCGCAATGTCAATGGGCGTCTATGCTGCCGAGGAAGCTAAGGCTCCTGCAAAAGCAGATGCAAAAGTTGAAGCAAAAGTCTGCGCTGACTGCGCAAAGCTCAATGAAGGCGCTGCTAAAGACGCCGTCAAGAAGCTCTGCCCTGCATGCCAGAAGGCCGCTGACGAAGCTGCCAAGAAGGCCGCTCCTGCAGCAAAGAAATAATCTGAATATTTATTCAGTTTGAATTTTAAACGCGCCACGTGCAAAACACATGGCGCGTTTTTTTGTTATTGATTGTAAAAATGTAAATTCCATGTATCTTAGACCGCCAAATGAAAAACTAACATGGAGAGAGCAAATGAAGAAAATGATGATCGCCACAGTCGTCGCAGTCGCAATGTCAATGGGAGTCTATGCCGAGGAGGCAGCGCCTAAGTGCGATGCCAAGGCCGAAGCAAAATGCGGAATGAAAGCTTGCACAGAATGCGTAAAGCTCAACGAAGGCGCTGCTAAAGACGCCGTCAAGAAGCTCTGCCCCGCATGCCAGAAGGCCGCTGACGAAGCTGCCAAGAAGGCCGCTCCTGCAGCAGCAAAATAATCTGAATATCCATTCAGTTAAATTTAAACGCGCCACGTGCAAAAACACATGGCGCGTTTTCTTTATAGCAGGTACGCCCTTCCTGTGTCCGGCATAGCTGCTTCGGACACGGAAAGGCCATCCCTGCTTTTGGAATCCTATTTCTTCTCAGGTGCTTTCACTTCCAGCCTGGCCGCCCCCTTGTATCCCTGCCTTGTAGGAATCAGATTTCCCCTTGACAGGCGTTTCTTCGCTTCATTTATCGCATCCTTATACTGCGGAAGCAATTTCGCTCCGGCGACAAGCATTTCATCGGTCATCTGCCAGATTTCGGGAGGATTGCAGACCGCCCCCACGAGCGGATCCAGCATCATCGCCTGCCTGAGAAGAGTGTCATTGCCGCTGACGGCCGCTTCAACTGAAAGCCTCTGCACGGATATGCTGGCGCTGCAGACGGCCGCGCATCCTAGCGGAAGGTCGCCGACCTGCGGAATGCTGATGCCATTGCCATCGACGTAGCATGGGACTTCGACAATGGCGTCGTCGGGAAGATTAGTGATGCATCCATTGTTGACGATGTTGAAATGTCCGCGGTAGACTCTGCCTGTTTCCAGACCTTCTATAATGAAAGAACCATGTTCATGGCTGCGCTTATCTTCGACGTATTTCATTGCCGGCTCCTTCATCCACTTCGGAAAATCGGTTTCGAACCAGTTCCTTCCTTCGGTGCATACCCTGAGATATCCGCCGGTTTCGCCGTTGATCCAGGATGACATGTCGATCCAGTCTTTGATTTCATTTTCGCGCTTGCGATACCATGCGACATATTCTGACAGGTGCCCGTTCGATTCGGTGCTGAAGTATCCAAAGCGTTTGATCATGTCGATTCTGACCTTCTCGGTCTTGCTGAATTCAGGATGCTGTTCAAAACCTTCAAGCATCCTTCCTGTCCAATCCTGCCCCTTGTAGCGGATCCTCGTGTACCATGTCTGGTGGTTTATTCCGGCACAGATGATGTCAACGTCCTTGACAGAGACCTTCTCGTATCCCTTGGAATCTTTTTTAACGCCCTTGTCCTTGTTCACCAGAAGTTCGATGACCTGAGCAATCATTCCGTGTCCGCCCTGGACGCCGTGGCAGAGGCCAAGTGTCCTGACTTTGCCATACTTATTTGCGGCCCAGGTGATCATGGCGTTGGGATTTGCATAGTTGAGGAGTAGGCAGTCTGGGGCGCAGACTTCACGGATGTCCTTGCAGAAACCGAGGACGGCGGCGATTCCGCGCTGCCCGTACATGATGCCGCCCGCGCAGAGAGTGTCTCCAACGCACTGGTCGATGCCGTATTTGAGGGGGATGTCTACGTCCGTGGCAAATGCTTCAAGTCCACCGATCCTGACGACATTGATTACATAGTTGGCATCCTTCAGTATCTTGCGCCTGTCGGTGCTTGCCTCGATTTTTATCTTGAGCCTGTTGGCGTTGATGTCGCGCTGGCACAATTTCGCCACCATCTCTAGGTTTTTCGCGTTGATGTCGGTAAAGCCGATTTTGATGTCCTTGAATTCCGGGACGGTCAGGACGTCGGAAAGGAGCTTCCTTGTGAAACCCAGGCTTCCGGCACCGATGAATGCAATTTTGAACGACATATATATTTTCCTTTCAGTAAAAAATATTAATTATGTGCTTTAAAATAAATATTATATTTGTATTGTAAATATTAAAAACTTGCTATAAATGGTAATTTTATGCTAAATGTAATAAAAAAGCTCGGATACAAGGAGAAGAGCCTCGTGTTTCCGGCGAGGACTGTTCCTCTGCATTCGATGCTGACAAGCTGCGGACATTCGAGGAAAAATTCTACGGACTACAGCTGGCACGGCCTGAAACGGGGCAGGGCGGATTTCATTCTCTGGCAGTATACTGTTTCGGGACTTGGAAGACTTGAGTACGAAGGAAAGACCTTTGAGCTTTTGCCGGGCAGGGGGATGCTGCTTCATATGCCGCACGACCACCGTTATTATTTTCCGAAGGATTCCTGCGGGTGGGAATTCATATACATATGTTTCCATGGCAGGGAAGTCCTGAGGATATGCTGTGAAATAGAGAAGAGGATCGGGCCGGTGAATGAGTTTGGAGAAACAGGCAGGACATTAAATACTGCGGCAAACATATTTAAAGCGGCTTTTTCAGGGCAGATAAGAACTCCATACCTGTCATCATCCCTTGCGTATCAGCTTGCCATGTCGCTAGGCGATGATCTCATGCCTGAGAACTCGGAAAATGGGGAGGTTCCTGAATTCATGCGGAAGATAAACGAATACTGCGCGAATAATCCTGAAGCGGATCCTGATGTCGGAGAGCTTGCGAAAATATCTGGATACAGCCGCTACCATTTCACAAGGTTGTTTACGGAGAAACGCGGGATATCTCCGGGCGCATTCATAAGGGAGCTGCGGTTGAACAGGGCGGTGAAATTTCTGCAGGCCGGAAAACTGCCGATCAAGGAAGTTTCATCAATATGCGGATTCAAAGATACGAGCTACTTCTGCAAGGCTTTCAGGAGAGCCTACGGGGTTTCTCCGGCGAAATTCAGGAATTCAGGAATGTATTGAAAAAATCGGGAGACCTGCGGGATCCGGATTTATTCTATTTGATGGAAAACGTTTGACGGCGGAAAAGTCCGGGCGGCATTCCCGATATCTTGCGAAAGACCTTGCTGAAATGGTATTTGTCCCGAAATCCGACCTTGGCTGCAATGTTGGCAACAGTTTCGGTAGTTCCAATCAATAGTGTCTGCGCTCTTCGGATCCGTTCTTCATGCAGTAGTTTAATTAACCCGCAGTGGAAATTTTCCTGTAGCAGGCGGCTGGTGCTGGATCGTGAAAGGCCGAGGTGGGCTGAAAGCTCATCAATTCCCAGGGGTTCGCTTAGATGCCGCCGGACAAAAGTACTGATCCTGTAGCCGCGAGTTGAATTCGATGTTGTGGAATATTCCAGCCCATCAAGACGCCGCACAATCCCGTCGACCAACAGTTCGAGCAGTGTTTTCAACCGTTTCCCATTGCATTCATTCCATATCGGAAGCTCGTAGAACGCCGGTATGAAGGAGCGGGGCAATCCTTTTGGCGGAACAGAACCTTTGCGCCTCCATGACCCGGCATAGAACATCCCGAGCAGTTGTTCTTCTCCCCTGCGGATCGGGATTACAATCTCGGTAACGCCTTTCCAGCAGTCCTCGGCAAACCCATCTGTAATACCTGTGCATTTCTCCTTCATCGCATGTCGGCAATGTTCAATGCATTGATTGTTGAACCCAAGATTGCATACCTGGTTCTTCCGGTGCGACTGCCGATCCGGAGGAAACAGGACATTTCCCGCTGGCGTATGAAAGGATCCTTGGTTGTCAACGACGGTAATTCTTATTCCAAGGTGTCTTTCCACCGCGGCAATCGATTCTTCAAGTATTGCTGCATTCAGCTTCATGGGCTGATAATCCATTATTTGAGACATATTGACAATTAAATCGGATAATATTCCATTTCAAACTGGATGATGAAAAGATAGACTATATTTGTTTATATTGATGCTTTTGTTGAGTAGGATGGTGTTGCAACAACATATCATGGGAGGAAAACGTGGAGCCATTGAATGTGATTTATCTCAAGATGTTGCAGAAGTGGGCGAGATCCCTGTCTGGTGCGCTGTATTTCCCTCCCGGACATGATGATATAGCCTGCTATGGTCTTGGGTATAATGGACATTGGTCGCTGCAGACAAATACCGCCGCGTTTGGCGCACTGGCCGTATTGGCAGGTGATCCGGATCTGAATGAATCTGAAACGGGGATGTCGCGAGATCAGCTACGGGATTATGCGTTGCGATTGCTGCGATTTACCCTTGGTACGCACTGTTCTGTGGAAACTGAAAAGACTACAAATGGGTGCTCTTGGGGGTTGAGCTGGATCTCCGCTCTTTGCATTGAACGGATGATGCACGGCATTGAAGCGATGGATGAATATTTAAAGCCGGGCGACAGGCTGGCGCTTCGGAAAGTACTGCTGGCCGAAAGCGGCTGGCAATTGAAGAACAATACGGTAGTCGCCGGCATAGATGCTAAAACAGGTAGGAATAAGCCGGAAAGCAACATCTGGAACGGCTGTTTGCTGTTTAGGACCGCCATGATGTACCCAGATGCTCCAGATAGGGATCTGTATCTGGAGAAAGCGAATCTCCTTGTCCTCAACGGGATATCCATTCCTGCCGATGCGGACGACATGCAATTGATTGCAGGAAAAACGCTGAGGGAGTGGCATGTCGGCGCGAATTTCACTGAGAATTATGGATTGAATCATCACGGCTACCTGAATTTCGGATATATGGTAATCTGCCTGTCAAATATCGCCATGCTGCATTTCAGCTGCAGGAGCAGAGGAGTTGATGCCCCTGAGGCACTCTATCATCATGTGCCGGAATTGTGGCGTCTGATAAAGCTGTGCACCTTTGACGACGGTCGGCTTTGGAGGATCGGGGGCGATACGCGAGTCCGATACTGTTACTGTCAGGATTACATGATTCCGGTGTTTTTACTCATGAAAGATAGGTATGGCGAGAATACAGCGGATCTGGAAGAAGGCTGGTTAAAACAGGTAGACAAGGAACAAGGCGGCAATCCTGACGGTTCGTTCCTCGGCAACCGGCTCTGCGAGCTTAAAGAGGCGTCACGTGTGTACTACTACCGGTTGGAAGGTGACCGTGCGGCAACTCTGTCAATGGGAGCTTACTGGAGGCGGAAATACATCAATTCCAGCGTAGCGACAAAACCCGCATCATATTCCTCTCCTTCGGTTGGGGGCTGGCAGGACATATTTCATGGAGCATTGATGGAAAAAGGTCCCCGACGTGCTGCATCATGGGTATGGATGGCGGCACAGCGCCCCTCAGGAATGTGTCTGCCTGCGGCTGTTTCCAATCTGGCGGAATGGCGTTGGAATATGGCTGGAGAAATCACTGGTACCGGTGTATTCAACCATGCCGTTGTCAACGAGCATAAGGATGTGAAATTTTCCGGTGGTTTCAGAACTGCCGGACGGCTGGACTGGAGATCGGATTCTCAAGTGGCGGAAGGGCAGGCTGACGAGGTGACGGCCAAGGAGGATCTTGCGGTATTTGCGCTTCCCGACGATGCGACAATGGTAGTTTTTCAGCGTGCAAGGACAGTCAGCCGGATCATGCTGAAAAAAATCAAGGGATTGTTTTACAATGTTCCGAACGACATCTTCAACGGATTTACCCGAAGCTACGCGTTCAACGGGAAAATAATACCAGTTGAGGGTATGAGCAGGCAGCAGGAAACCGTTGATATTGACGGACGCGACATAAGCATTGACAACCATGTTCATATATCAGGAATCTATGGAATTGACATGCTGTCGCTTTATCGTCCAGGCCGCCGCCAGATTGAAATCTTCAGTACAAGTGTCCCATCTGTCGGACGTTCCGGTGGAGAGTTGTACTGCGACGAAATATGCCATCCATGCATCACTGTACAGAAGGATTATCCGGCGAATACGATCCTGTTCGACCAAGCGTTTGCGGTTTGTATTGGGAAGGATACCATCGAGGCGGAACCGCTGATGACAGACAATGAAGAACTAAAAGCCATCAGGATAAAAGGCGCTGATGGAAAGACTTACATGCTGGCAGTGAACTTCTCCAGCAGAATTGTCGCAGGCAATAAGCTCCCCGGTCATGAGGGTAAAGAGCTATCGCCACTGGAAACCGTATTGGTGACATTGCCATGATTACTTCAGCTGTTTCTTTTTCTGCGTCCTGCACTGGAATTCCTCCGATTCGGATTTCCATTTGACCGGGAAGTCGCGGCATTGGGCGGGTCTTACATCGTATATCTCGCAGCGTGGGGGATTGTCGGAGAAGAATATGCATGTGCCGTCGGAATTTTCATTAAGGGAAAGACTTCTGCGGTCGGCGGTGACTATTGTCATCTTGTCAATGAATTCAAGGACATCCATCCCGAGACACGCCGCGATCTGATCGGCCTCCTCCTGCGAAATTCGCACATAGCCGTGCCATCTGCAGCAGTCGCCGCAGCGGAGGCATTGGAAATTTGAAGTGTTGTCCATTGATAATTGCCGGCGAGACGCCAGCGCTCCTTATGCAGAACAGCCCTTACGGACTTAACAACTAACAATACAAGGGATAAGGAAATTGATTCACTTTTTGGTATAAATTTCCCGTCTGGGAAATTTATCAGAACATACCTGTGATGTTTCCTTTGCCGTCTATATCGA
Organism: Lentisphaerae bacterium GWF2_50_93; assembly: GCA_001804815.1. GTDB lineage: Bacteria > Verrucomicrobiota > Lentisphaeria > Victivallales > GWF2-50-93 > GWF2-50-93. Next base: position 57,275 of record MHBI01000101.1, on the reverse strand, counting down.
TTTTCTTGTATGCCGGATTTGAGGGAAGGCCGGGCATGCGCATGATGTCGCCGGTGATCGGCACCAGGAATCCAGCCCCGGACGCGATCTCTATTTCCCTGACAGTCACAAGGAAATCCTTTGGTCTGCCAAGAAGCTTCGGGTTGTCCGAAAGCGAGTTCTGTGTCTTTGCGATGCAGACGGGAAGTTTTTCCAGTCCGAGCTTTTTGATGAGTTCAATGTCCTTGAGCGCCTTGGGATGATAATCGACCTTCTTTGCACCGTAGAGCTTGCCTGCGATGGTCGATATTTTATCTTCAATTGAAGCATCCAGCTGATAAAGGGGATGGGATTTGGGAGTTCCTGATGTGACAGAAACAACTTTTTCAGCGAGGTCGATTGTCCCGGCTCCGCCTTTTTCCCAGGCTTCTGAATATGAGAAAGGAATTCCCCTGTCCTTTAGAAGGCACGAGAGTGTTTCAATTTCCTTTTCAGTATCACCTGTGAACTTGTTTATGGCAACAACGGCTTTGGTTCCGAAATGGAGGATGTTCTCGTAATGTTTTTCAAGGTTGGAGAAACCCTTTATCAGTGCGTCGATGTTCTCCTCGTTGAGCTTCTTCAGTTCTGCGCCTCCATGGTATTTCAAGGCTCTGGCGGTGGCGACAAGTACGACTGCGCTTACAGTGAAGCCGGCCTTTCTTGCGACGATGTCGAAGAATTTTTCAGCGCCAAGCTCGAAAGCGAATCCCGCCTCGGTTATTGCATAGTCCCCGAGTTTCATTGCGAGCCTTGTGGCTATTATGGAATTTGCCCCCTGTGCGATGTTCGCAAATGGTCCGCCATGGATGAGGACTGGATTGTTCTCCAGCGTCTGGACAATGTTGGGCTTGAGCGCATCCTTCAGCAGCGCAGTGGCGGCCCCTGCGACATTGAGATCCCTCGCGAAGATCGGATTCTTGTCCTGATCGAGTCCGATGAGGATATTCTCGATGCGGTTCTTAAGCTCGGTGTAGTTTTCCGAGAGGCACAGGATTGCCATGATCTCGCTGGCGGCAGTGATGTCGAAACCTGTTTCGCGGGGATATCCGTTCTTAGTTCCACCGAGGCTGATGACGATGTCGCGGAGAGCGCGTTCATTCATGTCCATCACACGTTTCCAGTGGATAGTGCGCGAATCGATCTTGATCTTCCCCCAGTGGATTTCATTGTCTACGGCGGCGGCGATGAGGTTGTGCGCCCGTTCGACGGCCGGGATGTCTCCGGTGAAATGGAGGTTGATGTCCTCCATGGGGGCGATCTGTGCTTTTCCGCCTCCGGTGGCTCCGCCCTTCATTCCGAAAACAGGCCCGAGGGAAGGTTCGCGCAGGGCTAGAATGGATTTGTGCCCGGATTTCCTGAGTCCGTCATGAAGCCCGATCGAAGTGGTGGTTTTTCCTTCACCTGCAGGAGTAGGGGTGATGGCGGAGACCAGGATGAGTTTCCCATCCTTCTCATTTTTCAGTTCCTCGACAAATTCCAGGGATATCTTTGCCTTGTAGTCCCCGTATTTGGAAAGATGTTTTTCGGATATTCCTGCGGATTTGGCGACAGCCACTATGTCCTTGAGATTTGCATGCTTGCTCATTGGTTCCTCGCTTTGTTAATTATGAAAAATAGGCAGGAGAGGGGAATAAGTCAAATTATTAAGGTATAAATGTTTGTCTGTCGCTTCTTATAGGGTATTAAAATTAAGTATTTTCCATTCAAGCTTGAGCCTCCGCCTGAGGTGGTATATTGCAGTCCAAGGCCTCAGCCTTGGGAAAAATTGCAAATAAGAAAGATAAAAGCCCCGCAGGGGGCTGGAAATATTATTTGATCGTTTATCATCCCCACGCTTACGCATGGGGCTACAATATAACACCCTCTGCGAAGGCTAATGCAGAAACTGGAATGATTTAAAATAGTATGAAAATTGAAAGAAAAGAAATATTTCCTGGCAGTTGCTCCGTTTGACAGTTGGCTGGCTTTCCCATCGGGTTCTGCTGTTTATGTATTTGAAGAAAATGGGAAGTTGACTGATTGGACATCGGACAACGGTGAAGATGGCAGATTCGTTGGAAAGTGGTGCAATCTGAGACAGGAAAGGATTACACTGGATGAATTAAAAACTTCAGCGTTAAAGGGCAGGAAGTGATTCTTTCACAATTCCTTTAATATTTCGCCCTTCAATGATTTTATCCTTTCCTCGAATGGCATTGGAACCGGGAAGCCGAGGGAAAGGAGTTTATCCATGCTGAGATGGGAGTCGTGCGGACGGCGCGCTTCAGTTTCCGGAGCTTTCGCGAGGTGCACGATATTCTTCATGCTTTTGCCGAAGATTTCTGCGAATGCCGCAGTGATCTTGTAGCGGGTTGTCTTGTTCTGCCCGCTGAAATGGAAAATTCCGGAGGCGTTTTTCTCCAGCAGGAAGAATACGGCATTGGCGACATCTCCAGTATATGTAGGATAACGGACAATTGAGTCTTCCATCGGCCAGGGCTTGTCAGAATCGAGAGCCTTCAGAGTTCCATAGAGGAGATCGGATTTCTGAAGCCCTGCGGCCAATCCATAGAGCAGGGGGATGCGCAGTATTGTTGCATTCCTGCAGAGGCTGAGGACTGCTTTTTCCGCCATGAGTTTTGTTTCGCCGTAATAGTTGACCGGGCTCGGAGTGTCATCCTCCCTGTACGGAGGGTTTGTACCGGAGAAGACATAGTCCGTTGAGATATATAGCATCTGGGCATTGCGTTTCCTGGCTTCCGAGGCAAGCTGTTCTGTCGCCCAGACATTTAGCCGATACGCTGCAGATTTGTCTTTCTCGCACTGGTCCGGGCTGCGCCATGCGGCTGAATGGATTATCGTGTCCCAGTCGGAACTGCATAGTTTCAAGATGCCGTTCTCGGAGGTTATGTCGGCTGCAAGAAAGCCGCTATTTCCCCGGCTGGAAACTCGTGTAGTCTGTGAAATTCGCAAACTCGATTCCCTGGAACCTGACATCAATTGTCCTGCATGAAAGGAGATTTCAGTTCCTAGCAGTCCACTCGCTCCAGTAATTAGTATTTTCAATATGACACCCTCTTTTACGTTCTGTGCTGCAACTGCGACAAAATTAATATGTTAGCCATAATATGCAACTTCTTGGGAGGGGAACCTTGAATCTTTTTTTAGTTCGTATAACGTAAGCGGCGCAAAAAAACTTAGGAGTGAAAATGAGCAAGGGATATAATATAGCGATAGCCGGTGCCACCGGGGCCGTTGGAATTGACATGATGCTTACGCTGGAGAAGAGGAATTTTCCTGTGAAAAGCCTTCGTCTTCTCGCTTCTGAAAGGTCTGTTGGCAAGAAATTGATGTTCAAGGGCGAAGATATTACTGTCCAGGAGCTCAAGCACGACTCGTTCAAGGGCATAGACATAGCGCTTTTCAGCGCAGGCGCCTCCAGGTCAAAGGAGTTCGCGAAATCCGCAGTGGATGCCGGAGCTGTCATGATCGACAATTCAAGCGCGTTCAGGATGGATGACGATGTTCCTCTGGTAGTTCCTGAAGTGAATCCTGAAGATGTTAAGAAGCACAAGGGCATCATTGCGAATCCAAACTGCTCGACCATAATCATGGTTGTTGCCGTATATCCCCTGCATAAGGCCAGGAACCTCAAGAGGCTTGTCGCGGCCACATACCAGGCCGCCAGCGGAGCTGGCGCCAAGGCGATGACAGAGCTTGAGGAGCAGTCGCGGCAGGTGCTTGCCGGCGAAAAAAATCTTTCCATAGCTGCGCTTCCCCAGAGGATCGCATTCAACCTTTTCCCGCACATCGACGTTTTCCTCGACAATGGATACACCAAGGAGGAAATGAAGATGACCTATGAAGGACGGAAGATCATGCATCATCCGAACCTCAAGGTTTCCTGCACATGCGTCCGTGTACCGGTCATGCGCGCCCATTCTGAGGCGCTTAATCTTGAATTCGAAAAGGACATAACTCCTGAAGAGGCCAGGCAGATACTTTCAAAGGCTCCTGGCATCCAGCTCCGCGATGATCCGAAGAACAAGATCTATCCGATGCCAATCGAGGCTTCAGGGATGTATGACGTTCTTGTAGGAAGGATCCGTCAGGACATTTCAAGGGATGACAAGCGCGGTCTGGACATCTTCATCAGCGGTGATCAGATTCTGAAAGGTGCCGCATTGAATGCCGTTCAGATTGCAGAAGTCCTATAACTGTCTGAATGTCAGTAGGTAATGGCGCCGTCCGGCTTTCCGGACGGCGCTTTTTTATTTCTTAAAAAACAAGCATCTCTTCTGCTTGCCAGTCAATAGTTCTGGGAGTACATTATTTTTCCCTTTGGTTAATAAAATATATTATGAAATAACAGGAGAAGGGTTATGGAAATTTCAGTGCTTCAGAAAGTCAGGGCCTCGTACGAGCCGAAGCTTCCTCCGGCATTTGCCAACGGAGCTCTTGTGACAGTTGCAAAAAGCGATCCGACGGAATCGATATCCGACCAGGAAAGCATTCAAAAACTTTTTCCAGTGAATTACGGCAAACCCATACTTGAGTTTTCCGTAGGTTCGCAGAAAAAAGCTGCAAAGCCTATCAACGTCGGAGTAATTCTTTCGGGCGGACAGGCCCCGGGCGGACACAATGTCATAGCCGGGATTTTTGACGGTCTGAAATCAATCAATGAAAAGTGCAAGCTGTATGGTTTCATTGGCGGACCCAGCGGTCTTGTCGAGAACAAGTACATTGAAATAACGGCTGAACTTCTTAGCAGCTACAGGAACACCGGAGGATTTGACATTATTGGTTCCGGACGTACGAAGCTTGAGACTGCCGAGCAATTCGAGAAGTCGGCGAAAAACTGCAAGAAACTCGGAATCAGCGCGCTTATCGTGATAGGAGGAGATGACTCAAACACCAATGCATGTCTTCTTGCCGAGCATTATTGCATGAAGAGGACTCCGATACAGGTGATTGGATGTCCGAAGACGATTGATGGAGACCTTAAGAACTTATTCATAGAGACTTCTTTCGGATTCGACACTGCATGCAAGGTCTACAGCGAACTTATCGGCAACATCAGCCGGGATGCCGATTCCGCGAGGAAATACTGGCATTTCATAAGGCTCATGGGCCGTTCTGCATCGCACATCACGCTTGAATGCGCGCTTCAGACGCGTCCGAACATCGCAATCATATCTGAGGAAGTCGCAAAGAAGAAGCAGACCCTTGCGGATATTGTCGACGACATGGTCAAGGTTATCTGCAAGCGCGCCAAAAAAGGCAGGAACTTCGGCGTGGTCCTCATTCCTGAAGGCCTGATCGAATTCATTCCGGAAATTAAGAAGCTCATCAACGAGCTGAATGAAATAATGACCAAGGATGAATCGGCCCTCAACTTCCTCAAGACAGATGAAGACAAGACCAGCTTCATCAAGGGCAAGCTCTCCAATGAGTCCGCCTCAGTCTATGTCTCAATGCCGCTGCAGATACAGATACAGCTCATAAAGGACAGGGATCCGCATGGAAACGTGCAGGTATCCATGATCGAAACTGAAAAACTGCTCATCCAGATGATCGAAAGCCGCATGAGCCTCATGAAATCACAGGGCAAGTCCGAGGTTAAGGACGTGAGATTCAAGGCGCAGACGCATTTCCTTGGTTATGAAGGCAGGTGCGCGGCTCCGTCCAATTTTGACGCTGATTACTGCTACAGCCTTGGCGCGACGGCAGCGGCCCTTGTCGGATGCGGAAGCACGGGATACATGGCGGCTGTCAGAAATCTCACAAAGCCATCCGACCAGTGGTTGAGCGGTGGAATTCCAATCACGATGATGATGAACATGGAGAGAAGGCACGGCAAGGAAAAGCCTGTCATACAGAAGTCATTGGTGGATCTCCACGACAAGCCGTTCGAGACTTTCGCTGAAAACCGGGATGAATGGGCGGTAGAAACCGAATATCTCTATCCCGGTCCGATCCAGTATTTCGGACCTTCCGAAGTCTGCGACCAGACCACGAAGACGCTTGCCCTTGAGCGCAGCTAAAAGATAAGTTTGCTTATGGAAAAGAGAATAATTGACGTAAAATACGTCGCTGCGCTTGCCAGGCTTGAGCTTGACAGTGAAAAAGAGGAACGCCTCCAGAAGGAAATGGAGACGATTCTCAATTATGTCGACACGCTTTCAGAGCTTGATGTCTCCAACATTGAACCTACTGCCCATGCCGTCCAGATGACGAATGTGCTGCGTGACGATGTCTCTGAACCCCCTTTCCAGCGTGAAGAGATGCTTTCAAACGCTCCAGAGACTGTCGGAGGGGAACTCATAAAGGTTCCTGCTGTGATACCGGGGGAGGAGGAGAATTAGGAAGTTCTAGAGTGCGGAAGTTCTAAAGTTGGGAGAAGGCACAGAGGCGCAAAGTAGATGAAGTTCTGAAGTTGGGGGAAATTAGGAAGTGGAATTTAGAAAGTAGAAAACAAAGATACCGATGTCAATAAAAATTGAAAATTTTACAATCCACGAGGCCGCAAGACTTCTTGAAGAGAAAAAGATCTCTTCGACGGAATTGTGCAAGGCCTACATTGAACGTGCAAAAAAACTGGAGCCGAAGGTAAAGGCGTTCCTTAAGCTAGACGAAGAGGATGTTTTATCTCAGGCGAAAGCATCAGACGATAGAAGAGCTGAAAACAGGAAGCTAGGTCAGTTTGATGGAATACCTCTTGCTGTCAAGGACAATATTACCGTCAAGGGGCAGACATGCACCTGTGCTTCAAAGATCCTGCAGAAGGTTGTTTCTCCCTATGATGCGACAGTTATAAGGAAGCTCAAGGCAAATGGTTTTGTCCTTTTTGGAAGGACGAACATGGACGAATTCGCGATGGGGTCATCATGCGAGAACAGCGCATATCAGAAGACCGCCAATCCATGGAACATCAATTGCGTTCCTGGTGGTTCCAGCGGTGGCTCCGCGGCGTCCGTGTCTGCGGCTGAGGTTACAGCGGCCCTTGGGTCCGACACAGGTGGATCCATCCGCCAGCCTGCATCTTTTTGTGGTGTTGTCGGATTCAAACCCACCTATGGAAGGATATCCCGCTACGGTCTTATTGCATTTGCATCCTCCCTTGATCAGATCGGTCCGATAACCCGTGATGTTGAAGACGCCGCAATTCTTACAGATGTCATGTGCGGAAGGGACTCCAGGGATGCGACTTCGCTTCCGGATACGAACGAGATATTTTCAGAGGACCTGGGAGGGCTCAAGGATCTCAAGGGGATCAGGATAGGGCTGCCCAAGGAATGTTTTGAAATTGAGGGGCTTGATGCAGGCGTTCGTAAATCCATGGAGAAGTCGATACAGGTCTTCAAGGATCTTGGCGCCGAGATGGTCCAGGTCTCGCTGCCGCATTCAAAATATGCGGTTGCAACATATTATGTGATTGCCACGGCTGAAGCGAGTGCGAATCTCGCAAGATTCGACGGCATCCGCTATGGCAACCGCATGAAGGCTGACGATCTGCTGGAGACATATCTTGAGACCCGCGGAGCTGGATTCGGGGACGAGGTCAAGCGCAGGATAATCCTTGGGACATTCGTGCTCAGCAGCGGTTATTATGATGCATACTATACAAAGGGACAGAAGGTCAGGACTCTGATCAGGAGGGATTTCCAGGATGCGTACAGGAAATGCGATGTGATCCTGACCCCGGTTTCTCCTACGACGGCATTCAAGTTCGGCGAAAAATCTGATCCGCTCCAGATGTATCTCGCCGATATTTTCACGATTTCGACGAATCTCGCAGGCATCTGCGGCATAAGCGTTCCCGCTGATATACATGAAAATGGACTTCCTGTAGGGATCCAGCTGCTCGGACCGGACATGGGAGAGAAGCAGCTTCTGCGGATTTCGCATATTTTTGAGAAGAACAGGGCAATCAAGGAATTCATTCCCGGAATTTAAATATGTCAAAATACGATATAGTCATAGGTCTTGAAGTGCATGTCCAGGCAAGGACGAACAGCAAGATGTTCTGTTCATGTCCGAACAAGTTCGGGCAGGAGCCGAACACGATGGTATGTCCTGTCTGCATGGGATTTCCCGGCGTGATGCCTTATCCAAACCGTGAAGCAGTCATGAAGACTGTAATGGCTGGGCTGATGTGCGGCTGCGAGATCGCGAAATTCAGCAAGTTCGACCGAAAGAGCTATTTTTATCCTGACATGCCGAAGAACTACCAGATCACCCAGTATGATCTGCCTCTGTGCGGCAGGGGTGGCGTACACATATTCGGGAAAGGTTTTTCGGGGAATGATCTTCCGGACAAGGTCATTGGAATCACAAGGATCCATCTTGAGGAGGACGTTGGCAAGCTGAACCATTTTTCGGGATACAGCGGTATTGACTACAACAGGGCAGGTGTCCCTCTGATGGAGATTGTAAGCGAACCTGACATGTGTTCTGCCGATGAGGCATACGCCTACCTTACTGCGCTTAAGCAGATCATGCAGTATGCGGACATAAGCGACTGCGACATGGAAAAAGGGCAGATGCGCTGCGATGTGAACATATCCCTCAAGCTTGCCGGAGCCAAGGAGTTTGGAACAAAGATAGAGATAAAGAATCTCAACAGCTTCCGTTCTGCCCACCGTTCGATTGAACATGAGATCGTAAGGCAGGCGGAAATCCTGGACAATGGTGGCCGGTTGATGCAGGAGACACGTGGATGGACCGATGAACGCGGTGAAACCTATCTTCTCCGGAGCAAGGAAAACGCGCATGACTACAGGTATTTTCCGGAACCTGATCTTCTGCCGATGACTTTCACCGATTCAGAAATTGGTAAAATTAAGAATACTCTTCCTGAACTTCCCGAGCAGAAGCGTGCAAGATTCGTTGCAACTTTGGGACTGACTGAATACGATGCGCAGGTTCTCACCCAGGACAAGACTCTTTCAGATTATTTCGATGAAGGTGCGAAACAGGCGAAATCCCCCAAAATGCTGGCAAACTGGATCATAACTGAACTTCTCAGGGAGCTCAATGACAGGAATATCCCGTTTGAAAAGAATCCTGTTCCAGTCGGCCATCTTGTCGAGCTTGTAGAACTCGTCAGTGCTGGAACGATCACCGGCAAGTCGGCAAAAGAGGTGTTCTCCGAACTTTTCTCAGGAGGGAAGACTCCGAAGCAGATAGTCGCTGAGAAGGGACTCCTGCAGATCAGCGATGATTCAGCCATTGATAAATTTGTGGTCTTGTCGATAGAACAGAACCCGGCACAGGTCAAGCAGTACAAGGAAGGAAAGACCACGGTGATCCAGTTCTTCGTAGGCCAGGTCATGAAGCTGAGCAAAGGCAAGGCCAATCCCCAGATTGTCAACAAGCTTCTGAAGGAGAAGCTTGACCAGATGTAAGTTTTTCATTTAACTTCGTAGATTGCGAAACCTTCATCCTCCCAAATCTTCTTAAGACATCCAGAATCCGCTAGTTCTCCAATCATATTTGCGAAATTCGCAGTCCTTTCGAGGTATTCAGGGAGCCTGTCAGGATCATTTTCCGATAGCCCGACCAGAAGATGGGTGATTTTATTCTCATGCAGGATTTCCATTATCCGGGATGGTGCAGGAAGCTTTTCAGGGGGGGTGAAGAATTCTTCCTGGAAGAAAGGGGTCCCTGTCAAATGTTTCCTGTTCATGTAAAGTCCCCTGTTCTCAAATAACATCATCAGCTTTGCATCTTCTGGAAGTTTCTTGTTAACGACAAATACGGCCTTTAAATATCCTGGACCGGTTGCGGAGTATAGATAATCCTGTGGATTTATCATGCCAAGGGCAGTTTTCCATGACAGATAGCAATCCTTTAAGATATTTCGAGGGATTGAGAAAATCGAAAGTAAGAGGATTAGAATGATCAATAACTCTGCGATCTTGGATGGAAACCTGCGGAACGAGAATTTTGAAACTATGAACAGTATGAATACCGCGGGAATGATGAATCTTGACTGCTGGGATGTCAAGAACCAGAAAATGTAGAATGCCAGTGCGGTGATCGTAAGCCCGGCAATTCTGCTGTTCCTGGATTCATATGCAATTATTATTGAAAATGCACTCGCCATAAGGATTACGAGGAACTGCAATCCGAAACCGCCGTCGAAAGCATCTCCTGAAATTGCCAGGAGGATGGGATCCGTGAAGAATGCGGCGATTCCCTGTATGCCGTATTTAACGCTTCCGATGAGATGATGATATCTGCTCATCTCAATTACTGCCTCATTTCCGCTGAACAATCCGGCGAAATAGGGATATGCAGGATTGCCGGTCATTAAAAAAGGACGTGCATAGAAAATCAATGCAGTAATAATAAACACTGACAAATATACGAGCAGCGCGGAGGAGTTTATCTTGATCAACCTCTTTTTAGTGGAAATGACATAAAGGAGAAATCCTGCTCCAATGATCAGGCCTGTAAGTTTCACGCCTCCAGCAATTCCAGCCATGAATCCTGTAAGAGCCATTATATATAGGGAGAAGGAGTTCCTGAGATGGCTTCTCAATAGAAGCAGCATTCCTGCAGCTTGGATAAGGATGAAAAGTTCAACATATGCTGATGTTGCGGCCATGAGGACTGTGAAAGAAGTTCCGAATCCAAAAGTAAGCAGAGATGCATGCCATTTGGAGAATCCCGGCCTGAGCATTAAATACATGGCGACAATACTTATAGCCCATAATGTGACAATAAAAATCCTTGGAGCCAGCAGTCCGCCGGTCATCATAAGGATATAAAAGCTTGCTGAAGCGGCGGTGGGGAACGCGGAATATGGATTATCATGGAAAAATGCCAGGTTTCCTGACTGGATCCATCTTGCAGGAACTTCAAGCTGATATGTGAGTTCGTCCCAGCCTGACGGGATACACAATGCTCTTCCGATGACTAGAGGAAGAATGGAAAAAGGAATCAGAAGAGGCAGAAAGTGTTTCAAATGGAGGAATCTCAATGTTTTAGGATTTGAATGGGTTTTACGGTAGAAAAGAATTGCTAAGATGAGCGTGGCGCATGAGAAGAATGCAAGCAGGGATGTTTTTGAGAGGAGTCCGCAATATCCAAAGATATATGCCGTTACTGACAATACATCAATCCCAATGATCATCTTTAGCAAGTTCCTGCCAGGAGATCGTAGGTTGTCGAGATGGAGCCGTGAGCCGATTAGGAATGCGGTGGCAAAGAAGATTAGAACAGCGTATAGAGCGCTGGGAATGCCGGTGTTGAAATGGACAAGTTCCTGCATTTTGCTATTTACCCATGTTTCTTAATTCAACAAACTTCCATTCATAATAGGGATTTTTCAATATTGCGGGGAGATGGCTTGTATCGAGTCCCATATGGTTAAGAGCTGACAATAGTTTTCCAGATGTTGCTTCCGCGTCATTTTTCAGCCCGAGCTGTTCTTCCAGTGACAGCTGTATGGAAAGGGAAACAACGGAAATTGGATAATTTGCGGTATCTTTCCTGATATATGCGAGAGCCTCGTTCTTCCTGTTGAAGCTCATAAGGCTTTCGGCGATAAACCTGTTGCTATGGGCTACCTGGTTTAAAGGCGACTCGCTGATCTTATCGAAGAGATAAAGCGACATATAAGGATCTTTGAAAACCTTCAAGGCGAGCAATCCTGAACTTAGGAGGGAGGGGGAATTGATTTCATATTCACATGACTTGCTGTAGAAGTTCAACGTATCCGAGGGATTCTTAAGGAAATGGAAAGATATTTTTGCATTTCTCAGATAATAAGTTTCCATGAGGTTGGAGAATGAGGTTGAAATGAAAACAAACAGTATTATTAAAGCTGAAGGAAGCATCAGCATGCTGTTAAATATGCTCCACCTGATTTCCGTGTCTTCAGCAGGCAGCGGCCAGCACTTCCTCCATAAGCAACCGAGCAATATTCCTGATATGAAGATGTTTGGCCATGCGGCGATAACCATGTCCACCTGGGAATGTATGATCATGAACAACAGGGAAAAGACGCAGAGCTGTGTCTGAAGATCCAGAGATTTGAATGACATTAATAACTTCAAGACAGGATAAATCCACAAGAGCAGCCAGGCAATGAGTCCAAAGACGCCATAACAGGCCATGACAAAAAGAAATTCATTATGGGCATGGATCGTCCTAATCGCTACAAAGGTTTCCTTGATGAAATAACCTATTGGACGGTAAGATGCATATGAGCTTTCAAAAGCCGGGGAACTTACTCCGAGCAGAGGATTGTCCATGATAAGGCGGATAACGCCATTCCATAAGGAAAACCGGACGTCCTGGAATAAAAGCCTGATAAAGTATTCATTTTTGAAAAGGATGAGGATGATCAGGACGGCGAATCCATACAGGATGAACCTGAAAAACATATATTTGGATTTAGGGAATAATATTGGCAGCAGTATGAAGGCCGCGATTGCCAGAGATAGGCAGGCACCTTTTGATTTGCAATCGTATATGATGATGGCAGTTGCAAGTATTTGAATTGAATATAAAATTGCCGGATACTGGAACTTCGGGAATCTTGTCCTCATGAGATCATATGCAAAAACAACTGCAAAAGGTGTTGTCGATAAAAGCAGGGATGAGTTCCAGTTCCTGTTTCCCGCAATTCCTATGCATTCCAGTCCGTTGCATATCTGCCATAGGGAATGAATGACGGTTAAAAGCCAAAAAAGGGAGAGCAATGGAAGGATGTGTTTTTTTAAATCAATCTGGCATAAATAGATGGACAGGGGAACTGCAAAGATGGTGATTGAAAGCAGGAAGTCAGTAAAATGATAATTGTCAATTGAAACCACATGCATGCATTCAATAGCAAGTATTATGATGAAAGCTGATGCATGGAGAATATATTTCTTAAAGAAGGAAAGCAGTCGCCCGTGGTTTAATAATATTATAAGCAATGACAGGCAGCAGATGGATTCAATGCTGAAAACAGAGAAGTCGAAGGTATAGGGGACAATTCCTGCCGGGGATAGCAATACGAGGGGAAATGCTGCAAACAATGCAAAAAAGAATGATATGATAAGGACAGGTTTTAATGATGGAATATCATTTTTGTAAATCATATCTTTTGTTTCTATAATTTATGCTCTGTTTGTGCTACGACAAGATACATAAAATTCCATTAAAAGCAAAAAAAAAGAGGGAGTTTTTCAACTCCCTCTTAAGGGTCAATTCTAAGTTAGCTAAATTACCAGGAGAATCCTGAGCTACCAATATTTCCATTGCTCCATGTTGCACCGGCGAAACCGGAGGCATGGCCATCGCAGAACAGCACGTTACCATATTTGGTATGGTTGGTGGGTCTGTCAATAGCAACAGCACTGTCAACTGATGTCGACTCGTTCAAACCTGCGGCGTACATGTATGATACGCTGGATGAACCAAGGTCATAGTTGTCGGAAATCATGTCTGTTGTTGAAGGGCAGTTGTACATTTTTACGTTCTCTAGATATCCGCCAGAACGAAGCATTTCAAAACCTGTTCTGCCGTCATTGCCACCCTTTGTGGGGAAGCGTTCCTTGTATTCCTGGGAATACATACGAATTGCCAGACCGATCTGCTTCAGATTGCTTGTACAGCTAATTCTGCGAGCTTTTTCACGGGCTTGGCTGAGGGCGGGAAGTAACATTCCTGCCAGGATTGCTATGATCGCAATAACGACCAACAGCTCAATCAGTGTGAATCCACGACTTTTTTTCATTTTCTACTCCTTTTTTAATTTTCGACCCTTTTTCTTTCAAAACTTATAAGGCTATTGTATCAAAAATTAATATCAAAAGCAATAGGTAAACTAAGAAAATTGAAAAATAAATGATAAAAAGCTTGTTTAATTAAAATAAAATCAATTCTAAGGATTGATAAACCATTGAATATCAATATGTTAATGATATTTTCATAAGAGCGGTGAAAATATAATATGTTTACTCTTTTAAATAAAAATACATTTCCCGGGAAATTGGTACCAGTTTTCATGGTTTTATCTGTAGGTTTGTTGCTTTATGCCAAGTTATTCCTAGGTCAGATGTTATTTGCATCAGATGTTCTTGTCTATCAACTGCCTGAGAAATATTTCATTGGCGAGTGCCTTAGGGCTGGATTTATACCCTTTCTGAATCCTTATATACTTTCCGGAGCTGAGTTATATTCAAACATGGATGCAGGGGTTTTAAACCCTTTAAACATTATATTGTTGTTCAGCAATCAATCTGTTGGCTATAACCTATTTGTCCTGATCCATTATCTCTTTGCCATGCTGTCAATGTATCTTCTTCTCAGTCAGGCTTATAAGCTAAATAGTTGGATCTGCATGCTCGGAGGCGTAGCCTATGGAGAAGGATATCTATGGAGCATGTCCGGCAATGGTTTCTACAGATGCGCATTCCTCATACCATTATTTCTGCTGTTTTATATGAAATATCTGGAATATTTAAAGGCAGGACAGCTTAAGAAACAGCATATAGCCTTTATAATCAGCGTGATAGCATTGTCATTGCTTTTTTATTCCGGCAACTTTCTGGAAGCTTATTTTGCTGGGATCTTTGCAGGGGCAATGGGGATATATTTCTCGTTTCTGCTATATTCAGGCGGCGATTTGAAGAAGGCTCGTAACATATTGATTGGCAGTATGTTGATGCTGGTTCTGTCGGTCATGATTGCTTCCCCTGTGCTTATTCCAGTAATCCTTGCCTCATTGACCTCGTATAGAAGCCAGGGGATTCCTATACTTGAGGCTCAGCAATGGTCCTTTCCCCCATTACGCCTCATAGAATATTTTGTTCCATTTATTTTTGGGGCAAGGCAGAATGATGGACTCTGGTACGACGGCGTCTATACGGTACAGGAGACATTTTCAAAGACAGGATTGTCTCCATGGGCGGATTGCATTTATGTTGGAATTCCAGTTATTCTTGGATTTATCCTGATGCTTAAGATGAAGAAGGGATGGAAAGATAAATTTGTAATATTTTCACTAGGCCTGGCATTCCTGCTCGCATTAGGTAAACTCACGCCGGTCTATGAATGTTTTTACTATCTGCTCCCTGGATTCAAAATGTTCCGTCATCCAGAGAAATTCATGTTCTGGGTGAATTTCTGGCTCATAGTGGGAGGATGTTCAGGATTGCATCTTATTCTATCCGACAAGGACGTGGCATTTAAATATCTTGACATGACCTTGAAGGTGCTGCTTGCTCTGTTCTTCTTTCTCTTAATGGGATTTTTATGCCTGTTCATCTGCTGTCAGGAGGCTTTGATAAAATATGTACAATCCAAAGGATCCATGTGGAACGGAGATGAAATATTCATGTGGGAATCTTTTACCATATGCTTGTCTGTCATTCTGACAATGGTGCTGTTTTCATCAGTAAAAATTTTCAAGGCTTCCCCTGAAATGGTACTCAAGGTATTCTTTATCGTGACTGTAGCTGGTTTCATGATATGGAAATACAGAATTGAATGGACCATCCCAGTAAAAATATTCGATGAAGTACATGCGTGGAATGAAAAACTGCCGGAGTTTGAAAAAGATCAATGGAGGATATTTTCAACAGAAAAATTCCAGTATCCTGTCGATTTGGCGGAAACCCGCACAGATTCATTCAAGATGAGGAAACTGATGGAATATTCCACTCTTGACTGCAATGCTCCAGGGCTTGAAAAGATTCGCACTGTCAAGGGGTTTTCGCCGATTATAAGCAAGGCGTATGGCGACTACATGAACTTCGAAAGGCATGATCCGGAGAGACTGCTCGATTTGTTGTCGGTGAAATATATAGGCGCTGGATTGATAAATGAAAACCAGCTGCCAAAAGGCACCAGGATAGTTTTCAAGGATGAATCATCTGGATTTGTAATTTTGGAGAATACTGATGCCGTGCCCAGGGTCAGGACATATTCGAAATTCATTCACGCCGATGAAGGGAAAGTTGATGAAGCGGTTTTTGATAAGGCGCGCGACATATCATCTAGTTTTGTGCTGGCTTCTCTTCCGGAGAACTTCAAGGAAGGTATTAAATGCCCGCCGGGAGCCGGGGCGCATATCGCCAGCGAGGATCCTAATCGTATTGAAATCAAGGTTGAAAACGGCCCTTGCTGGGTGGTCATAAGGGACTGGTGCAATCCTGGATGGACCTGCTTTGAAGACGGACGAAAAATTCAGATCGTAAAAGCGGATGGCGGCCTCATGGCTGTTTTCTGCGATTCTGAAAATTCGACTCTTGAATTTAAATACTTCCCACCCGGTTTGAAGCTTGGTCTGCTTCTTATGACAATAGCTTATGTCGTACTTCTGGGATTTCTGTTTTTGATCTTGCGGAAACAGTATGCTAAAGAAGATAAGGTTTGAACCGGGCTCAGGGTTTTTCCATCGTCTCAAGCATTTTTGCCGCTGCGGGGTGTGAAGGATTTTTCTTCAATATGCCTTTCAGTATCTCCCTTGATGCTTCTCTTCTTCCTGTATTGGCCAGTACAATCGCGAGGTTGACGCCGGCCTGGAGATTGTCAGGATTCAAGGATAAAGATTTCAGGAAGTCCTTTTCCGCCGCATCATATAGCTGAAGACGGGTATGATAAGTTCCTCTCTTGAGATAAATCGATGAATCTTCTGGATAAATGCCAATGGCTATGTCGCATGCTGCGACTGCCTCCCTGAACTGCTTTGCCTCCTCGAACTGGACTGCCAGGTTGCCCCAGGTTTTAATGCTCTGCGGCGACGCCCTGACTCCTGCAAGGGCAAGACTCATCCTGTCCTGCCAGTCATGGCATCGTATGGCCGTCCTGCATGATAAAATACCCAGGATTGAAACAATGATGAGAATTGACATGCTGAAGGGGATTTTTGAAGACAATCTTATGAATGCAAGAGAGAAGAAGATGCAGAGCCATATAGACGGTATATAGGTGAGTCTTTCCGCGAAAATAGTTCCAGCCGGGACGATGAAGTTGCCTGCAGGCATGATGCATATAGCATATGCCGAAACAAGAAATATGATGAGCATTCTCCTCTTGGGATAAAGATATAAAAGCAGCAAGGGCGCTCCCAGGAAAATAATAATTGTAATGAGCGCTCTGGAGTCATAAACGGATCTGGATGGAAGAATCTGCGCATATGAATAATCATGGGACAGCACTGCCGGCCATGCAAATTTAGCCAGTGCCAGCCCCTGGATCCTGACCGCCCCGACGATTCTTTCAGGAGCTGGACTTAGGGCGAGGCGATTGTCGACAAGAGCCTCGGTCATGTCTTTTTCAGGAATGATCGAATGCATGGCCTCGAATTTCGAGAAGATGAACAGTCCGAAGAACGCGATATAGATGCAGTATCTGAATATCAATTTCCTGTCCTTGAGTTTTCCAAGCAGCAGGTCATACATCAGGCAGAGAGGGAGGAATGCGACCGCGTGCTCCTTTGACCAGAGAGCCAGGACAAATGAAATACCCGCGAGCAGCGCTGATGTTTTGGGGTTCTTCCTGCTGACATGGAAAATCAATGCCAGCATCATGAATGCCGCGCATAGAAGTTCGGCTCTGCCAAAAGCCGGGATCACCGCTTCCGAATGAAGAGGATGGACTGCAAAAAGGAATGCAGCGATCATCGCGCAGGTTTTTCCAGCCGACAATTTCCTGGCAAGTAGATACAGCAGGAATACAGACAAGATGTGAAGCAGCAGATTGAATGATCTGAACAGAGGCGAATGGAGGCCGAAGAATTTTACATTCAGCCAATACGAAAATACTGTAAGCGGGCGGTAGAGGCCTCCCCTGCCATCGGACCAGAAGCCGCGATCCCAGCATTTCAGAGGATTTGCTTCATTCGCATAGAACTGATCGTTCTTTATAAGGGCGCCGTCGTCAAATACGAAATCGCCGTTCAAACCCCTGGAATATGATAGAAGGCACAGCAATATGATGATCGGCCAGAAGAATGCAATGGCATTTCTGCAGATGTTTTTCCTGGATATGCCAATGCATGAGTCATTCTTGATCATAAGCTTCTTACTTGACGTATTTGCCTATTATTGGATTCAGATCCTTCTTGATTCTGTCAGATATTTTCTCCCTGGCGGTTATGATGGCGCAGGCCAGCGCACTGCCGCAGGAGCACTTCCCCTTGAGCATGCCTTTGAATCCAGGCAGTTTTGAGATGATGTTTTTAGCGAGGCTGGAATTGGCGATCAGGTTTTGGATGATCATGTCAACTGTGACGTGGTCGTGGTCCGGATGCCAGCAGTCGTAGTCGGTGACCATAGCCATTGTGCAGTAGCATATTTCGGCCTCCCTGGAAAGTTTCGCCTCGCCTAGGTTGGTCATGCCGATCACATCCATGCCCCAGGATCTGTAAACTTCCGATTCAGCCTTTGTCGAGAAGGCCGGGCCTTCCATGTTAAGATAAACGCCTCCTTTGAACACTTTTGGTTTGCCCGAGGCTGAACCGTGTATCTCCTTTATAGAAAGTCTTGCGGCTTCATATGCGAGTCCCGCAAGTTCCGGACATACAGGATTTGCCATGGAAATGTGGCCAGCGATCCCGTTGCCGAAAAAAGTATGTTCCAGCCCCTTCTTGGTCCTGTCGAAGTACTGGTCGACTATGACAATGTCCCGAGGCCTGTATTTTTTCTGCAGGCTTCCCACGGCGGAAATGCTGATGATGTGGGTGACTCCAAGCTTCTTCATGGCGAAAATATTTGCCTTGTGATTCAGCTCTCCAGGCAATATCCTGTGTCCTTTCCCATGTCTCGGCAGGAACACGAAATCAACTCCAGCGATGACGCCGGTTGTGAACTTGTCGGAAGGATCGCCAAATGGCGTGTTTGCAGAAACCTCCTTAAGATTTTTTATATCTCCCGCATCATAAACGCCGCTTCCGCCAATAATTCCTAGTTTCATGTCGCATTGTCCTTTTTACACTTAAAAATTAAGGTTTCCTTTATTATTCTATCCCTTAAATGTATATTCTTCAAACATGATGAATCCATATAAAACACGGGAAGTCCAATATGAAATTAAATGCCTGCAGGGAGGAAATAGCTTGTTTCATGAGGCGCTTGTATGAGCAGGGGCTGACAACGACTTCAGGCGGGAATCTGTCCGTACGCTTTGCCAGAAACAAGATCCTCATTACACCCTCCGGTTCTGACAAGGGCCGCATGAAAGGATCGGAGATAGGTGTAATGGACATGGAAGGGAATCCGATTTCAAAATTCAAGCCGAGCATTGAAGGATCCATGCATATGATGATTTACAGGGCAAGACCGGATATCGATGCAATAGTGCATGCGCATCCTGTAGTCGCAAGCGCTTTTGCCGCGACGGATGCGAAGATCAACTGCAGTCTCATTGCCGAATCATATGCAGTCCTTGGAGAACCCGCCTATGCCCCCTATTTGCTCATGGGCACCAGGAAATTGGCTGAAGCAGTTGCGGAATCCGCAAAATCAGCAAACTGCGTGGTCATGAAAAACCATGGGATCCTGACCGTAGGCAAAACACTTCTCGAAGCTTTTGACAGGCTGGAAGTCCTTGAAACCTCTGCGAAGATGACTCTGATTGCGGATGGATTCCTGAAAGACAGGAAGAGGCCTCTCAATAAAACCGATATGGCCGATATCGACAGGTTAATGCGTCGCAACAGATCATAAACTGTGACTAGATGACAAATTTATTCCGCATAATTTATGATTACTCTGCGCGAAGCAGATATTTAATCCTATTGATTCCTGCGATCATTGTTGTTTGCATATATTATCAGGACTTAAGCTTCAGCCCCACCAACTGGGATGACGAAAAAAACATCTTTAACAATCCATGCCTTCAGAAATTCTCTGTTGAAAACATCGCTACAATCCTGACTCCGGGAAAAATCCCTGAGGAACAGCTCTATATTCCCTTCACCTATATGAGCTATCTCGTCGAGTCCGGAACCTTCGGACTCAAATCCTCCGTACTGCATCTTGACAATATCCTCATCCATCTTCTGAATATTTATCTTGTATTCTCATTCGCACAGTTCCTTTTCAGGAACAGGTATGCCGCCCTGGCAGCCTGTACTCTCTTCGCGGTCCATCCGCTTCAGGTTGAGGCTGTTGCGTGGTGCATGGGCAGAAAGGATCTGCTGATGACCTCCTTCTCCCTTCTTTGCCTCATCAATTTCACATGTTTCGTAACAACCTCGTCCAAGAAGGCATACATGGTTTCACTGGCTTTTTTCTTTGCCGCTGTATTCTCCAAGCCTTCGGCCTTTGTCCTTCCGCTCATGCTTCCAGCACTGTTCTGGTATTTTGACAGGAAGATTGACAGGGAGAGCCTGTTCAGGCTCGTCCCGTTCTTTGTGATATCGGCTATTGCCTGCCTGATTAATTCGAAACTCGAGATGAACACCTTCGGTCATGAACTCAAGTTCGTCCTCTTCAGGGTGGCTTTCATTCCAGCCGTCGCAGAGGACTGGCTTTCAAGGATTCTCCTTTTGAAGGATGCCGGGGCATATTATTCATGGTATGACTACTATGACGGGAGCCGCATAACCCTTGGCGGAGTCGTGATCCTGCTGTCATTTGTCGCAGCAGGGGCCTATGCGTACTTGAGGAAGGTTAAGATTGTCTTCTTCGGGATATTCTTCCTCCTTGTCTCATTTATTCCTGCGGCGATTCTTATTTCATGGTCGTTCCGGGACTTCGTTACTGCCGACAGATATGGTTACTTTCCGCTGATAGGAATCTTCCTCATCTGTGGAGCGGCGGTTTCCCTGTCCGACTCCAGGACATACAGGGCAGTTTTTGCATGTGCGTTTTCTTTGTTCATCATGCTGTCCGCATGGGGGGCATATCGCCAGGCATCAGTCTGGAAAAATTCTGAGACGTTATGGAAGTCTGTCGCAAGCGGCAATCAATATTCGTTCATAGGCCATTACAATCTTGGCAACTACTATTTCAAAAGTAAATATGATTTGAAGTCAGCGGAATTCCATTACAGGAGGGCAAACAGCATAACTCCTGACTCAGATGCCTGGTTCAACATGGGCATAATCTGCGAACTGACCGACCGGAAGGATGAATCATATATCTGCTATTCCCGCGCTGTCGCGCTGAACCCGGATTCGGCTTATGCCGTCAGGAAGCTTGCACTGGCCTGTTACAGAAAAGGTGATCTTGAAAATGCCCTAAAACATTTTTTAAGGCTTACCGAGTTGTCCCCTTCATCGCCCGATGCCTATCTCTACTGCGGAAAGATTTTTGAAGTCAAAGGTGAAAAAGGAATGGCCGCAAAGGCTTTCGGATATTTCGAGAAGCTGAAGAGAGAAGGAAATTAATCCCGCAGCGCCTTTTCAATATCCTCATTTTCAAGGCGGAAGACAAGTATTGAACCGCCTATGTTGGCGTCGGGCTCGCGGTTGTGGAGATAAAGACAGAGCTTGATGAACCTGAGATATTCATAAATCCTGTATTTATTCCTCTGCTCCGCTGTCAACTCGGATATCTTGCCGGAATCGGGAAGGGCTTTTATTTCCTTTG
This sequence comes from Lentisphaerae bacterium GWF2_50_93, assembly GCA_001804815.1. Classification (GTDB taxonomy): domain Bacteria; phylum Verrucomicrobiota; class Lentisphaeria; order Victivallales; family GWF2-50-93; genus GWF2-50-93. The sequence goes on along the minus strand of MHBI01000101.1, from coordinate 35,736 downwards.
AAAGGCTGCTGAAATAATTGTCGTCGGCGTTGGCGGTGTCAAAACCGGTTTCATTGAAGCAGGCTTCCGAAATATAAAGGAACTGGAACATCGTTGCGCTGATGCAGTAGATCCCTTCCCCCAGTTCGAAAATATCATCGCCTTTCTGCTTGCGGTACGAAGGCAGCGCTTTAATCTTCAGTCCGTAATAACCATTGTCTGAATTGCTGAAGCAGGAGAAATAAACCTCCTTTTTACCGGGATTGTTCTTTCCGAGCCAGCTCTTGAGTTCTTTCAGATCCTGCCCCCAGTCGCACGAGCTGTCGACGAGGTGCTTATATCCGTTCTGCTGGCCGCCTGCGATAACGTTGAAATAGGAAAGATAGTTTGGAAAGGCGTACAGCGCTGTCAATCCCGTGCATACCAGGAGCAGGAAGATCCCCCATCTTGCTGTCTTGCGCCCTTCGAGGATGATTGTGGAAAGATACCCGCAAAGGATGAAAAGTGCGGGATAGACTGGAAGCAGGTGCCTGTTTCCTATATTTGACCTGTTGACTATTACGAAAAGCATATAGAGGATTATGAACACGATGAAAGGGATGAGGGCATGCATTTTCTCGTTTCTGAATATACAAAGCGGATCGTTGAGGCTCCTGTTGCGGTTCACCAGGCAGAAAATACATATGCCGGCAAGAAGCAGCACGGGCAGAGGGGTCTTGTAGAAGAATGAAACTATGAAGAAGTACCACCACCCTTCGGTGCTGAATTCGCCGTCGAGGAAAGCATAGCGTTTCTGGCCGAATTTCAGGAAGAAGGCATATCCGTAGAGATATGCTTCGGGCAATATCCTGCAGTCCCTGGCAATCGATATTGCCTTTCCGAAGGCACCGCCCTGCTGTAAAAATGATTCGGTCGTCTGGTTTAGCGCCGCCCTGTCGGTGCCAGTGTCATCCTTCAGCATGGAATATTTGAATCCGCATGCGGCCCAGATAATAAAGAATATGGCAAGGGCGTTTATGGCTCCTGCGGCGAGGAATGCCAAAATCTGCGATTTCTGGCTTTTAAGCACATAGGTCCTGTTGTTGAAAACCGCTTCAACCGGCCTGTCCATGAAGATTCTTATCGCGATCAATATGAGGTAGAATGGTATTATTATTATGGCGGAGTGCTTCGCCACAAAGAGTATTGAAAGCATGGCCGATGACATGAATAAATTAGACGGGGATATTTTATTCAAGAGCCTCCAGACGGACCATGCCGCAGCTATGAAGAGAAAGGTGGATATCATGTCGGTGGTCGCGAAACCTCCGTGGGCGAGGATTTCAGGGGAGAATACGTAGAGGAAAAGGGATATCATTCCCCCCGTATGGCCGAAGGCGCCTCGTGAGATCAGATAGACGGCTATCCCCAGCAGTATGCTTATAGTAAGGACTACGCAGCGTGAACTGAGTATCAACGAATCCGCATCATTGCCGGAACGAAATATGAAATCCCTGCCGGTCTCCCATTCGTCGGCTTCGGAAAAGAAGTTTCCGCCTTTGTATGGGAAGTTGAGTTTCTCTTTCAGCAGAGGAAGCGCAAGCAGTGCTTCCGTGAAGAATCCCCCTTCTGAGCACATTTTCAAATCGCCGTTCTTCAGATAGTTATAGCCTCCGGTAATATGGAACGGCTCGTCGAATACGGCGGTCTTCTGGAATGTCGAGTTGGATACGATTACCGCGTAGAGGATCAGCAGCGAGGCGACAGACATTATTTCCAGCAGGAATCTTCTCCCGTCGGGCGCTATGGTTGAAGTCGTATTTCCTAGCTCTACTGCTTCGAACACGATATCTCCCGTTAATGATTAAGACTTAAAGGTAATTCGACATGGGCTCAAATTCAATTTGACAGTGCGTCTTCAATGTCCTTGTCGGAAAGCCTGAAGATCAGGATTGAGTAACCTGCGTACCCGTCGGGCTTCCTTTGACTCAGATAGATACAGAGTTTTGCAAAACGCAGATAGTTGTAGATCCCATAGTTCCTCCTGAATTCATAATACTTTGCAAGTTCCTTAGGATCCTTGTCGATGTTGTCGAAACTGGTCTTGCCGCTGAAATAGTCCCTTATTTCCACTGACAGTGAACTGAAAAGGTTTTCGTTTATCTGCGAACGGCCAAGGCCCGTCTTGTCTTTGAATGCGAGATCGAAATATGTGAACTGGAACATTGTGGCACTGATGCAGTAAACTCCCTTTTTTAATCCAAAAGGCTCGAAGGTCTTGCCTTCCTGGTCAAAGTAGCATGGCAGCATCCTGAAGTTCGACAGGTAGTATTTCATGTCGGCGGTCCCGAAATAGGAGACATATACCGGATCTCCGTTTTTCACATTGGCATCGAGCCAGCGCCTGAGCGTCTTAAGGTCCTGCCCCCAGTCGAGCGAGCTGTCGACGAGATTCCTGTAGCCCTTTTCAGGCCCTCCGGCCAGCTGGTTGAAATATGCCAGGTAATGTGGTCTTATCATGAATGATTCCGCCGCGTACCATGCAACAAGGAAAAGCATCAGGCTCTTGAGGAGGAATGACTTCTCATTGAAGATAAGGACGAGCGCGCCGGAAATCATGAACAGCGCCGGATAAATGGGAAGCAGATGCCTGTGCCCTATGTTGAGGTTGCTCGACATCGCGAAGGCCATATAGACGGCTATGAAGACGATAAAAGGCAATAATGAATATACCGTCTCTCTGGATAAGTATTCCCTGATGTTCGGGAAGTAACCTGAAACGGCAAATAAGGACAAGGCGAAAATAAGCAGGAGCGGAAACGGGGTTTTTACAATGAAGGAGTAGGGGAAGAAATACCACCATCCTTTCCTGCTGAGTTCTCCGCAGAGGAAGGAGTATCTTGCCTTTGAGTGCTGTACCACGAAGGCGAAACCGAAAAGATAGGCTTCTGGAAGAATCTTGAAGTCCCGCATCTTCAGGAGTATGCCAGTCTCAGGGGCACTCCTGCAGATGCTTCTGAAGTTGCTGTCAAGCACCTGCCTGTCGGAGGCATTCTCATTCGCGAGCATTGAAAATCTGAACCCGTATGACGCCCATATTACAAAAAGTATCACAAGTGCGTTCACAAGACAGACCGACAGGAAGGAGATTATCTGCTGCGTTTGCTGGTCAAAAATTTTCCTCCATTTGAATATCTTGCATTCAAGAGGCTTTCTGAGGAGGAGTCGTGCCAGTATGAGGATCAGGTAAACCGGAATTATTATGACCGCCGAAAACTTTGTTATAAACAGGAGCCCGAGCGCAGATGATGAGAAAAGGATGTTTGCAGCTGTTATCCGGTTCAGGACATTCCAGAGCGCGATCAGGGAAAGCGTGAATGCCATTGTTGCGGCCATGTCTGAGGTTGCAAGGCCGGCATGAGCCAGAATGTCCGGGTATAGGATATAGAGGAACAGCGAGAGCAAACCGCCTTTTATTCCAAAAACTCTTCTCGAATATGAATAGACTGCAATTCCAGTTATGATGCTCAACAGGGCTATGAAGATTCTGGAACGCAGCAATATTCCGTCGGGGGACTCTTGAGAAGAAAAGATTAGATTCCTTCCGATGGACCAGGAGTCAGTCCTGACCAGGGGAAGCCTTGACAGATCAGGTAGATCAAGATTCTGGAAAAGCAGAGGCAAGGCCGCCCATCTCTGCGGGAAATTGCCGTTTTCAGGATTTAAACGGTAGTCATTCTGCTGCCAGTAGCTCAATCCGCTGGCAATATGCACCGATTCGTCAAATACCGGTGATTCCTTCATGGACGCGGTGATGATCAGGAAAAAATGGAGGAGCAGGAGAATCCCCGCGAATGCAATTTCCTTGTAATGCCCATGGAACGACTTGATGATATCGGCTGCAGAGGGGCTTTTACTTTCAGTCACTATGATATACCTTGGTATTAATTGTACGAATTCTTGAACTATGCGCGTTAATATACTATTTTTCCTCCCTAATAAAAATTGGGATGTGAATATATGTCGATCCTTTGTTCAGTGGTCATACCGACTTATAATGAGAAGGATAATATCCCGATCCTGATTGAAAGGATTGTATCCACCCTCTCGGGAAAGGACTTCGAGATCATCGTAGCCGACGATAATTCCCCCGACCTGACCTGGCAGCTGGTAGAGGAATTTTCGAAGAAGGACGGACGCATCCGCTGCCTTAGAAGACTCCATGGCAAAGGCTTGAGTCCTAGTATTGTCGACGGATTTGACATCGCGAAGGGTGACTACTTATGCGTCATGGACGGAGATCTCCAACATGACGAGTCATGCATCGTCAAAATGCTGGCAGAAGCGGAAAAATGCGATCTGGTGCTAGGGACACGTTATTCGGCAGGAGGAGGAATTGAGGGCGGATGGCCACTCCACAGGAGATTAGCCAGCACTGCCGCGACTTTGATGGCCAGGATAATGCTCGGTGTTAAGGTAAGTGATCCGATGTCGGGATTTTTCATTGTACGGGCTTCATCGTACCGCAGCATCCGTCGATATCTGAACCCAAGAGGATTCAAGATCCTGCTGGAAATACTGTACCTGCTGCAAGTTCATCCCGACAAGATGGAATTCAGGGAGGTGGGGATTTTTTTCCGTAGGAGGAAAGCTGGTGAAAGCAAGCTTGGACTCGGGGTAATGTGGAACTACTGCCTTTCCCTTTGGCAGCTCAGAAAAGTTAAAATCAGCAGATGAAAAACATTTCAGATTATTTTAAGGCCGTCGTCCGCAGCAAATATGCGCCATGGGGGATTCTCCTCCTGGCGGCAATTGTCCCGTATGCAGCATCCTTGAAGGGGGACTTTGTCTTTGATGACATACCGCTGCTTGCCGAAGATCCTTTCTACAAGGCCTACCACCCCTTCACAGACTGCTGGAAAAGGGATTACTGGATGGAGTCCATGGCACAGGGCCTTTACCGTCCCCTGACAATATTTTCCTACTGGGTGAATGCCAAAGTTTCGGGCCTGTATCCTCCTGCATTCAGGGCCATGAACCTGTTCTTGCATATAATCGCAGTCTTTGTCGTATTCAATCTGGCATTGAGGCTGAGGCTTGGCAGATATGCCGCACTTATTGCAGGTGTTCTTTTCGCAATCCATCCCATACATACTGAAGCCGTGATTCCGGCATTTGGGAGAGGGGAGGTACTTTGCGGGATTTTTATTTTTACCGGTCTTCTTTTCCATACCTATGTCAGTAGAAATCCATTATGGTCGATTGGAACGGCAGCTTGCTTCGTTCTGGCATGCTGGTCGAAAGAGCATGGAGTAGCACTTGTCCCGCTTTGCATTCTCTATGACTTTTATTCAGGCAGGATGAAAATGGATAAGCAGTCCATCATGTCTGTTTTGAAACCATATGTCCTCTACACGTTCGCACTGGTGGTTGTAGTCGCTGTAAGATATGAGGCGATGGGGACGGTCATGCCGGCAATGACAAGATTTGATCCGTCCCTGGACAACCCGCTTGCGCTATGTCCATATCCCGAACGGCTTCTGAGCGCGATAAGCATCCAGGGATTCGCCCTTTACCTGTTCATCTGGCCGGTCACTCTTTCACATGATTATTCCTTCGCCCAGATGCTCCCATTGAAGACAATATACAGCCTGTCTGGAATAGCGGTTGCGCTTATTGTGTTCGCCATGCCGTTCATCCTGATCCGCCTATACCCGAAGCTCAAGGGCAAAATAGTATTCTTCTCCCTGGCTTACGCCGTGTCCATTCTTCCAGCGGCCAACATAATCACACCGACAGGAACAATATTCGCCGAAAGGCTTTATTACATTCCAAGCGTCTGGCTGTGCTTTGCCCTGGCCACGATTTTGATGCGGATTTCGCGGAAAGTAGATGTGAACCTGCTTGCGGCATTGCTTGTTGCCGCGCTGATTGCGTTGTCATTCAGGACATATGCGAGATCGCTTGACTGGCGCGACCAGCTCAGCATTTCCCTTGCAGGAGTCAGAACCTCTCCGAAAAGTGCCAAGACTTGGAACAATCTTGCCGTCCAGCTCGTACATGAAGGTAGATTGAAGGAGGCTATCGCGGCCTGCGGTAATGCAATACATATATATCCGAGATTCAAAATGGCTTACCTCAACAGGGCGTTCTATAATATAAAGCTGGGGAATTTCGAGCCTGCAGAAAAGGATCTGAGGATGATAATAGATATTGGAACGGAAAATTCCGATATGTATAATAAGCTTGGAGCCGTCCTCGCAAACCTTGGAAAATCAGAGGAGGCTGCCAGGATCTGGAGCATTTCCTTGAAAATGGATCCTGCACAGCCCATGATAAAAAGAGCCCTGGAAGATTTACAGGAGGAAATAGGTATTGAAAAGGGAAAAAATGATGTCAAGTGATAAAAAGAGACAGCTCAAACATTACATTCCTTATGCGGTTATCATCTGCATTCTTGCAGCCATTATACCCTATTTCGATTCCCTGCGCGGGGAATTTGTGTTCGATGACGTACCTCTGATCAAGAACGATCCCTTCTATGGGCAGGAGGCGAATCCCCTGAAATGCTGGGAGCGGGATTTCTGGAAGGAGAGCCGGAAGCAGGGCCTGTATCGTCCGCTCACGCTGTTCACTTATTGGGTAAATGTAAAGACAAGCGGTTATTATTCACCGGCTTTCAGGATAGGGAACCTCATCCTGCATTTGTTCGTCACCCTCCTGATCTTTAAATTCGCCCTGCGGTTGAAACTGGGATACTGGGCGGCTTTCTTCGCCAGTGCGATATTCGCAGTGCATCCCATCCATACGGAAGCGGTGATCCCGGCATTTGGACGCGGAGAGCTTCTCTGCTCCCTGTTTCTCCTGATAGCGTTGATATCACATACTTATCTTGACAGGAAGAAATATGCCGTATTCTGCGCCGGAGCCAGCTTCCTGCTGGCTTGCTGGTCAAAAGAGCACGGCGTTGCAGCGCTTCCACTATTTGTTCTTGTCGACCTATATCTTGACAGGCCGTTTACTGTTGAAAGGTTCAGAAGGTTTATCAAGGATAAGGCAGGAATATATGGGTTCTATTGCGCCATACTGGCTCTTTTCTTTGCCTCAAGGTATTTCGCCCTCGGTTCGATCGTGCCGTCAAAGGCTAATTTCGATCCAGCGATAGACAACCCTGTTGCATTATGCCAGTTCCCGCTGAATCTCATGACCGCCATTAAAGTCCAGGGGCTCGCCATATCCAAGTTTTTCTGGCCATCCGTGCTTTGCCATGATTATTCATATGCGCAGCTTCTGCCTTCAACTTCAGTCTTTGACTGGAAGGCATGGCTGACGCTCCTTCTTTTCCTTGCAGTCCCCCTGTCCGCGGCACTGCTTTTCAAGAACCTCAGGCTCAAAGTCATATTTTTGGTTCTGGCATACGTCGTCTGCATATTGCCTGCCGGAAACTTCATTATAATGGCCGGAACAATTTTCGGTGAAAGGCTCCAGTACATCCCAAGCATTTGGCTTTGCCTTTTCACGGCTGTCTTCGCTTCCAGCATGTTCAGAAAAATCGACTACAGGCTTGTTTCCCTGGCCATGGCGGTTGCAGTTATGGCATTTTCCATCAGGACTTATGAACGGGGCAAGGACTGGGATGATCAGATGAGCATTGCAGTTGCCGGAGTGGACTCGGCGCCAATGAGCGTAAAGACCTGGAACAATCTTGCCGTCCAGCTAGGTGAATATGCCTGGAAGGAAAATGATCCTGCTGAGAAGATGAATAAGTTCCAGGAGGCGGTAACTGCATGTGACAGGGCCATCGCCATATATCCCAACTATGTCACGGCCATAACCAACAGGGGAATTTACAATTCCTGTTTCGGACGCTATCAGGACGCGGAAAACGACCTTCGCAAGGCTGTTTCCCTGTATCCCGGCCATTTTGCCGCCACTTACACACTTGGAGCCCTCCTTGCAAACCAGGGCAGGTTCGACGAGGCCCGCAAAATCTGGGAGGAACTGATGAAAATCCATCCTGAAGATAAAATGCTGAAGGACTCGTATTCCAGACTGCTCAAGGACATTCAAGAAAAAGAGGCCGGCACAGGAAAACAGGATTGACAAATATTGATTTTGAATTATTATCTCGTTCTCTCATTTTCGATGAATTACCTTTAAGATTGCTAAGGAATGCTGAACATCTATGTCAAAGAAAAATCACAGTGATGAGGAAAAGAAATCAGCCGGATCCCGCGGGGACGACGGAAAGAAGGCTGATCAGGATATCTCCGCCAAGACTCCAGGGGTGGAATCCACCGCAGTGCCAGATCAGAAAAATGGACTTTCACCTGAAGACATGGCCAAGCAGCGGATTGCAGAGCTTGAGATGGAATTGGCCGCGAACAAGGACAAGCTCCTGAGAGCGCATGCGGATTTTGATAATTTCCGCAAGAGGACCTACAAGGATATGACTGAGGCCAGGACTTTTGTCAAGATTGATACCATCCAGCCGATATTGAACGTCTTCGACCATTTCAACCTTGCACTTCAAGCTTCGGAGAGGAAACCGGATTTCAAGGTCCTTGATGATGGGATGAAGATGATCCTTGTTGAATTTAAGAAGGCAATGGATGAACTCAGCATTGATATCATCCAGGTTTCCGAGGGTCAGATATTCGATCCCGCCCTGCATGAGGCGGCCTCCAAGGAACCTTCAGACAAGCACGGCGAGGGCAGGATCCTCAGACAGTGGAGGCAGGGTTATAAGATGGGTGAAAGAATCCTCAGGCCTGCGTCCGTGGTAGTGAGCAGCGGTCCGGCTCAGCCGGCCGCCAATGCATCTGATGTGAAAGAATCAAAATAGGGAACTCGAATATGTCAGCGAAACAGGATTTCTACGAAACACTTGGAGTTCCAAAGACGGCAACTGCGGAGGAAATCAAGAAGGCATACCGCAAACTTGCCATCAAATACCATCCCGATAAGAATGCCGGCAACAAGGAAGCTGAAGAGAAGTTCAAGGATCTTTCCCATGCCTATGAAATCCTCAGCGATTCACAGAAGCGCTCGCAATACGACCAGCTCGGACATGATGCCTTCACCTCCCGCGGTTCATCCGGACCCGGTGCGGGGTATGGAGGTTTTGAATACCATGATCCTTATGATATTTTCAGCCAGTTCTTCGGCGGAGGCGGCGGCGGAGGCGGCGGCGGATCCTCAATTTTCGAGGAGCTCTTTACTGGCGGTGGACGCAGGTCTTCAAACGGTGAAAGAGACGGAGCTGATCTGAGGTTTGACATTGAAATAGACTTTGAAGAGGCTGTATATGGAGCCGACAAGAAAATAAAGATCCCAAGACTCGAAACATGCGATGCCTGCAATGGAAGCGGATGCGAGACTGGTACCGGTAAAAGCACCTGTTCAAAATGCCGTGGAACAGGGAATATCTCCATGTCACAGGGCTTTTTCAGCATCAGGCAGACCTGTCCGAACTGCCATGGAACCGGCCAGATTATCCAGAATCCCTGCCGCAAATGCGGCAGTGAAGGCAGGATGAGAGTCGAAAAAATCTTGAAAATTCATATACCACCTGGCGTAGATACGGGATCAAGATTGAGAGTTTCCGGCGAAGGCGAGGGCGGTGTCCGGGGCGGACAATCCGGAGACCTCTATGTCGTCGTCCATGTACGTGCACATGAAATCTTCCAGCGCGACGGCCTCGACATCATCTGTGAGCTGCCGATTGATTTTGTGACAGCGTCCCTTGGCGGACTTGTTGAAGTCCCGACTATAACCGGCAAGACAAAGCTCAAGGTCCCTGAAGGAACCCAGAATGGGACCGTCATGCGCATCAAGGGCAAGGGGATGCCTTCGCTCCGCGGTGGCCAGAGAGGAGACCAGCATATAAAGGTGTTTGTAGAAGTCCCGACGAACCTTACACGCGAACAGAAAGAGCTTCTTGCTAAATTCAAGACCATACAGGAAGGCTCCAAAAACCATCCTCTCATGGATACCTTCATCGACAAGGCCAAACGTTTCTTCACCGGTGGCGACGAAGGCTGAACAATGGTCCGCAGATTTGATCTTATCTGAATACCCGAGCGTTTTCCAGCTACGCCAGCGACGCCTGCTCAGCGGTCTTCAGTGCTTCAAATAGTTCGCCTGGTTTTTTTGCATTGATCAGCCTGTCCGATAGGAAATCGCTGTCGAGCATCTGGGCGATGTGCGAGAGCAGGACCTGGTGGACACGCGGTATGTCTGCAGGAGTGAGAAGTATGAAGATGAGATCTACGGTTTCGCTGGGGACTGGAGAAGGGAACGGCTCTTTCAGGCGTCCTACGACCACGATTGGCCGAGCCAGGCTTTTAAGACGTGCATGCGGTATTGCAATATTCTGCCCGACATAGCTGCTCATGAGTTTTTCCCTCTCCAGTATCGAAAGCATGATCTTTTCCGTAGGCATCGGAAGATCATTGGGATTCAGTCGGCCCAGGGCATACTCTGCAGCTTCAATTATTGATTTCCCCTCGACATCCAGAAGTACCCTGTCGACAGTAAGTGCGTCTGCGAGATAGACCGGGACTTCAAGCGGGAATTCCTCCTCGATGGCGCCCACAACTTCCTCGAGAAGATCTTCCATCGTTACGAAACCAGTCCATGCGCCCTTGGCATTGTACACAAGCGCAACATGGTTGCCACGGCGCTGCATCACTGAAAGCAATTGTTCGATGGTGTCGGTTTCCTTCGACTTCAGGCAGATCCTGGCGAAACTCTTCAGGTCATTTGTCGGTTTTCCGGCCGTCATTGCAAGATATAGATCTTTCAGGTGCACATATCCCAGGGGATTTTCAGGATCATCTCCAATCAGTGGATAACGGGACTGTTTGAATTCTGTGATGATTTTGTTGTTCTCCTCCTGTGTCGCCTGTGTCCTGAGAACGTGCATCCTCTCTCGCGAGCGCATCGAATTCCTGACGGTGAGAGCTCCCATGTCAAGCACGTTTTCGATATAAAGAAGACGCCGGAATGTCATCATTCCACTCGACTGGGAATTGTCGAGGATTATCCTTATCTCGTCCTCGGAATGCCCCTCGTGCTTTGCGGCCTTAGGAACTCCAAGGAGAAACAGTATGGCGTCAACCGACCAGTTCAGCACCCAGAGCGGTATGAAGAATACGAAATAGAAGAAATGCAGCGGAAATGCCGTGTTCAGCGCGGCATGCTCGACCTTGCGTATCGCGAAGATCTTCGGCACCTGCTCGCCGATGACTATGTGCAGGTATGATATGAGGATGTATGAGATTGAGATGGCTATGCCATGGACCGTCGCGTCGGCTATTCCGTTCCCGTAGCCGGTCTTTTGCAGGAGATAGGCGATGATTGCGGCGAAGCCCGGTTCACCGACAAATCCCAGCCCTATGCTCGCCAGCGTTATTCCAACCTGGCAGACGGACAGGTACTTGTCCAGCCGGGTCTGGATGTGCTGCATCATCTTTGCCCTGATGTCGCCCTTTGCCGCAAGCGACTCCATGTGGGTGGGGCGCGCCTTGACCGCCGCGAATTCCGCAAGCACGAAAAACGCGTTCAAGAGCAGAAGAAGTACGGTTAAAAGAAGGTATATGATTACGAGTGTCATTGTTATGCTTTATCCATAGCAGTGGATTCATGCTTTTTCAATGAGCCATTTGAAGATTTTCTTCCTGTGCTTCGTCTCCCCGTAATATTCCGGAGGATAATCCCTGCCTCCAATGAAAATAAAGGCGACGCATCTGCCGGCATACTCCCTCGAAAGTGATTTGTCCGGTATGCTCGGAACCAGAAGTGGAATGCCACCCGCCTCATAGACAGCGTCTACGTAGTACGATTTGATCCGGTAAGTGGGCGCATCCTTCTTTTTGCGGAAATCTAAGTTGAGTCCTATGACAGGTCGTTTCATGGCTGGAAGATGTTCTCTATTTTTTCAAGTTTCATGCCACGGGAACCCTTGAGGAAGATCACGTCTCCGCGCTTGATTTTAGACTTGACGTATTTGGCTGCCTCCTCCGAATCCGGGAAGTGCCGCAGTGATACGTCCGCAAGCCCGAGCGATTCAGAAGCCCGGGTCATGATCGGGCCTACAACTACAATCATTGCTTTCGGCAGAAGCCCGGATACGAATTCCAGCATTTCCGCATGGGCTCGAGGCCCGGCCTCGCCCATTTCAAGCATGTCGCCCAGGACAACGAATATCCTGGAGTCATTGCCGATATCTTGCGATGCAGCATCGCATAGCCATTCAAGTCCGGCCTTCATGCTTTCAGGATTGGCATTGTAGGCGTCGTTGATCCATGTGATCCCGTCGCGTTCCTTGATTCTCATCCGCATCCCTGGAAGCTGGACGCATTTGTTCAGTGCCTCGACTGTGGTTTCAGGTGAAATCCCTATTGCGCTTGCGGCAAGCATGGCGCATCCTGCGTTCATGGCCTGGTGCCTGCCAGTAAGCTGCCAGGTTACTGTCCTGCGAAATCCGCAGCTTTTCCAGAAAAACTCGAAGCTGCTGCCGGTCATGTTTCCACCGAGATATTTGATTGTCAAGTCCGCGGATCCTGCCGTCTCGCTTCCAAATCTCAACGTCCTGTACTTGCTCGAAGCCTGGTTCAAAACTCCGATCCCGGGACCTTCAGCGGGTATGACGGCTGTCCCGGAAGAGGCCATTCTTGCGAAAACCGCGGATTTCTCCTCCGCAACTCCATCAGTATCCCCGAAAAATTCAATATGGGCATTTCCTATTGAGACTATGGCTCCATGATCCGGCTCCGTGATCCGGCTGAGAACCCCGATTTCCCCGGGATGGTTCGTGCCCATTTCAATTATCGCATATTCGTGGTTCTTCCGGAGGTTCAAGAGATTCTGGGGAACACCCACATGGTTGTTTGTGTTGCCTTCCGTCGCATAGATTTTTTCTGGGCCATATGCGTGGACGAGTATGGCTTTGAGGATTTCCTTGGTGCTCGTCTTTCCGCTGCTGCCGGTCATGGCTATGATTTTCAGCCCGAGTCTCCTCCTGTGGAAACTTGCAAGCGCCTGATACGCCTTGAGAGTATCTTCAACAACAAGCGCAGGAGTCTTTTCCGGAAGCCTCATTTTCTTGTGGTTCTCCGATATGCATATTGCGGAAGCATTATTTGCCGCCGCCGCTTCAAGAAAGTCATGGCCATCGAGAGATTCACCCTTGATTGCGAAGAAGATCGAATTACGGCAGGACTTGCGGCTGTCAGTGGAAATAAGGCTGATCCCGGAATCGGGAAATGAAGATCCAAGCCATTTCCCGCCGGTTATCCGTTCAAGTTCGCCGTATGTGAAAAGAATATTGTCCATTTAATTCAAAATCCTCCTGACTTCCTCCCGGTCGTCGAAATGATGCTGGACTCCGTTTATCTCCTGGTAGTCCTCATGCCCTTTTCCAGCGATGAGCACGATGTCGCCTGGTTGTGCCTCGCCTATCGCCTGCCTGATGGCCTCGCCTCTGTCTGGAACCGCTGCGAAATTCGCGGAGGAGGGGATCCCCTTTACTATTTCAGAAATGATATCCTCGGGTTTTTCCGACCTTGGATTGTCGCTTGTGACAATTGTCCTGTCTGCGAATTTCGCAGAGACGGCACCCATCCGGGGACGTTTTGTCTTGTCCCTGTCGCCCCCGCATCCGAATACGCAGATGATGCGTTTCTCCTTTAGCCTCAACAGGGCTTCGAGGACTCTCTGCAGGGCGTCGTCGGAATGCGCGTAATCCACAAAAACACTTACGTTGTCCTTGGTGTGGAATGCTTCAAGGCGCCCGGGAATACCTATGGGTTTTTCCAGGGCCGACTGGATTATCTCCGGCGTGATGCCAAGCTTGTACGCCAGAATCGCAACACCTGAAATATTGTAGGCGTTATGCTCGCCGATGAGGGGCGACGAGATATGGAAGGTCCTGCCGTCAAGGGACAGGTCGAATTCCGTGCCACGCTGCGTTATCCTTCTCATTTTCATGACTGCATCATTGTTGATGTCCTTGCCGAACCTTATGCAGTTCGCGTTCTTGGTCAGTGCCGCAAGACGCCTGCCAAATGGATCGTCGGCGTTTACCACGGCGACGCCGTCGACGGTCATGTGGTTTTCAAAGAGGATCTTCTTCGCCGTGAAATACGATTCCATGTCCTTGTGATAATCAAGATGGTCGCCAGTGAGGTTGGTGAAGATCGCGCCTGCGAATTTCACAGTTCCAATCCTGTTCTGGTCGAGCGCATGGCTTGAGGCCTCCATTATGACATGGGAGCAGCCGGCGGAATGGATATTGGAGAAGATCCTCTGGATTTCAGAGGCTTCCGGAGTCGTCCTTGCGGCGGCTTCCGAATGTCCCGGCCATTCATAGCAGACAGTCGTGACTATTCCGCTTTTGAAACCTGCGGCATCCAGGATCGATCTGAGGAGATAGACCGAGCTTGTCTTTCCGTTTGTCCCGGTGATACCCAGGATTTTCATCATGCGGGATGGAAAATCATGGAAGCATTCGACAAGCCGTGCATATGCGGAATATGAATCAGAGACTTTTATGTAGCCTACGCCATTCCTGTAGGCGGGGACGTCCTTCGAATGTATTATCGCCCTGGCTCCTGAATCTATGGCGGAATCTATGAACTCATGCCCGTCCTTGCCTGTGCCCTGAATTGCTACGAATACGGATGACGGTTGGATTTTCCTTGAGTTGTTGCTTATTCCGCTGACGGGGAAATCTCCTGCAGGCCTGCTTGCAACAACAAGCTGTTCAAGGGAATCGATGTATTCTGAAAAATATTTATCCACTACAGGTCATCCTCCTCTTCTTCCTCGGGGACTTCATATTCCGTAGGGATATTCATGATCCTGAGCGCCTTTTTCGCGATGTGGTTGAATGCCGGAGCTGCAACAACTCCGCCATAATAGGATTTAAGCTTGGGCTCATCCACCGTGACAAGCATGACGAACGCCGGCTTGTCGGCAGGGACGAATCCTACAAATGAGGCGACATGCTGCGTATTCGAGTAGACTCCGTCAATAACTTTCTGCGCGGTTCCTGTCTTGCCTGCAACCTCATATCCTTTCACACCCGCTTTTTCAGCGGTACCGCCTTTCTTTGTTACTAGCTTCATCATGTCGACGATCTTCTTGCGCGTGTTCGGATTCTTGAATATGCTGCCCAATGGTTGGAGGATCTCCATTTTTATTTCTTCGCCTGTGGCCGGATTCTTCTGACGATCGATCAGCCTGAGATCAACAAGCTTTCCTCCATTGGCCAGGGCGCAGTATGCCCTTACCATCTGTAGTGGGGTTACAGTAAATCCCTGTCCAATCGGATATCTTGATATGGTGAGGCCATCCCATTTCTCCGGTTTCAGCATCAGCCCGACGGACTCAGGCTTCAGAGGTATACCGCTTTTTTGTCCGAATCCGAATTTCCTTATCGTATCATAAACATTCTTCTTGCCCATCATGACCGCGATTTTTGCCGTGCCGATGTTGCTGGAGACTCTGATTATATCGGTGACAGAGATGATGTTATGCCCGTGCCCCGCAGCTTCACTGAGTATTCTGCCTGAGAAGAGCCAGTGGCCCCCCTCGCAGTCTATTTTAGTGTCTGGATTGACGAACCCCATGTCGAGAGCTGCAGATACGATCGTGGATTTCATGATTGAGCCCGGTTCGAATGAATCCTCGGTGATCCTGTTCCTCCAGGCCTTGGGATCCATCTTCGTCCTGTCATTCGGGTCGAATGACGGACGCTGCGCCATCGCGATGATGTTTCCCGTATAAGGATCGGCCATGACCGCATATGCGGCATCGGGGTTGAATTGCAGCATCAGCTTGTCGAGCTCGTCTTCGACGATCATCTGTATAGGTTCGGATATCGTAAGATAGACATTGTTGCCGTCCTGTACGGCCTTCAGCTTTTCCTCTTCACCTGAAAGCCGTATGCCCTTCCTGGTCCGTTCAATCTCCGATACGCTTGCAGTCGGGGTGACATTGGTGTTGACAGTTCTTTCTATCCCGCCTTCCGGGACGACTTTGTTGCCGTCGATGTTTATAAATCCCAGGATATTCGCCACTAATTTGTTCTTCGGATAGAATCTCTTTGTCTTGTTTTCGAAGATGACGCCTTTGTATTTCTTCAGCTTTACATCATGGCGGATTCTTTCCCCGAGCTCAAGCTCGACTTCCTTCTTTATGATCACGTACCTTATGTCCTTGCCATTTGCTTCATTCACCTTGGTTGAAAGACGCCTGTAGATATTGTCGTAGTCGACATCAAGCATCTTATGCAGGTATTCGGCGAGTTCGCGGCATTTTATGCTGTCTCCTATCTCCCCGGGATCCGCGGCAATATTCACGCAGGGCTTGTTTCCAACAAGGAGATTGCCGTTGATATCGTAGATTTCCCCGCGCTTGCCCTCTTTCTTGACTGTCGAGGTGTAGGTGTTCTTCGCCTTCTCGAACAGTTCGTCATGACGGTCGATCTGGACGTGGTACATTCTGATGATGAGACTGATCAGAATGAGCAGGAGGATTACTGAAGCTATTATTATTCTCGCTACAAAATACTTGCGCCCCATCTCTTGTTTCCCATCGGGTTCCGGATGTGATTATTTGAAAAGTCCCCAACCATAGCATTTTGAGAGGAAAAATCCAGGGCGGCTTCAACGGTAATATTTTGCCGGAGCCTCGTTCTTAGGTGGATTCCTCTGTGTCACCACCATCGGCTTTGTATTTGCAGACTGCTTTGCCACTGGTTTCCTGAGAGGAGTTTCCGGCTTCTGGACAATCTTCTCCTTCAAGTCAAATTTCTTGATCTGCCCCGCAAGAGGGTAGTGCAGGTCAAGATTGTACTTCTTGACCTGTGAAAGGATATTCTTCCCGCTCTGCTGCTCGATCATTATGTTGAGGTTTGCAGTCTCCCTGTCAATATCCGATATCCTGCCTTCCAGGGATACGGATTCCTTGTTTATCGTTTCCGCCTGGCTGGTCCACATGACCCTGATTATCGCGGCCGTGAAGAGGATGCAGAAAGGGATGGAGATCTTGAGCGTGGTCGCAAATATCTGCAGCCTGCTCACGTCCGAGTGCCTGGATTTCCTCCTCCTGGGCCCGCTTTGATTGTAGCTTGTAACATTGATGCTCATTGTCTTTATTCCTAAAAAATACTGTCTTCTGTTTTCTACTTTCTAACTTCTATTTTCTAATTTCCTGTTAGATCTTCTCCGCCACCCTCAGCTTTGCCGGCGCCGCCCTGCGGTTCTCCCTTGTCTCATCTTCCGTCGCGACTACCGGCTTCTTCGCTATTAGTTTGAAGCTCTGCCTGTGCCCGCACATGCAAATTGGAAGGCCGGGCGGACACAGGCAGTAGCTAGCCATCATCCTGAAATACTGTTTCACTATCCTGTCTTCGAGCGAATGGAAGCTTATGACTGCAATCCTTCCTCCCGGAGCCAGCAGCTTGACGCTGTCTTCGAGCGCCTTCTTCAATTCTTCAAGTTCCCTGTTCACCTCTATCCTCAAGGCCTGGAAGCAGAGCGACGGGGCAGGGGGTCCGCCTCTTCTGACTATGCCCGGAATCGAGTTGCATAAATCTGCGAGTTCCGCAGTATGCGTCCATTCCTTCTCCGACCTTCTCCTTACGATCTCATCCGCGAGCTTCCTGCTCTTCTGGATCTCCCCGTACTCCCGGAAGATCCTTTCGAGATCCTCGTAAGGATATGTATTAAGTATGCGGCTGGCGGTTTCGCGGGACTGAACGTCCATGCGCATATCCAGCGGACAGTCCAGCCTGTATGAAAACCCTCTCAGAGGATTGTCAATCTGGGGAGATGATACTCCCAAATCCAGCAGTATCGCGTCAACCGAGTGCCACCCCAGTCCGGCCGCGCATGCCGCTAGATTGCTGAAACTGTCCTTGACCAGATGAATGCGATCCATGGCGAAGCTTAAAACTTTTTCCGCTGCCGCCAACGCCTCGCCGTCACGATCAATACCCAGCAAGACCGCCTCCGCATTTTTTTTCAATATCAAAGAACTGTGCCCGCCGTAACCGACCGTGCCGTCGATCACCTTCATCGGACCGGTCTTCACGATCAGCAGGTCCAAAACCTCCCGGGGAAGAACCGATATGTGTTCAAATTTCCTGTTTTCTGATATGTCATTTTCATTCAAGATCTATTTAAGCCCCTTTATTATGCTTGTCAGATCATCCGGACGCTCGCTGATTTTCTGTACTACGTCAAGCATGTCGTTCGGATCTGATTTCTTGAACATGTTCCAGTTGTCCTTGGACCAGATCTGTATCATGGTCACCGATCCGACCAGGACCACCTGGTCCTTCAATCCCGATTGTTCGATGAGCTTCTGGGGAATTGAAATCCTTCCCTGGCTGTCGCATTCGCATTCCTGGCTGACCGACCCGATGCGCACCAGCGCCAGCGCCGAAGCCGCGTCGGCAAACGAGACCTTGCGCACCTTCGCGATGAAATCGTTGAAGATGTACGGGGGGAGCAGATAGATGGCATTGTGCCTTCCCTGGACAAGGATGAACTTCGTCTTCTTCTCCTTCCTCCAGTTGCTGGGAATCGCGACCCTCCTCTGCGAGTCGAGCGAATGCTCGAACTCCCCGAAAAAGTAACTCTCCTCCTGCGCGATGCTTTTTGTACCTTGCTTCACCAGATTTCCCCTTTATTCACCTTTTTTCCCCAAAACACATTAGGATTAAATAGAGGCTTTTCAAGCGAGTTAATTAAAAAAATACAAAAAAATCAAGATTTCCTGATGCATAGGTTTGATGCCAGAGCATCCGCGGTTTTCTGTATGAGACGTATCCTGAATGTAGAGTTGTCCGTCACGGACAAGGAAGAATTCATCTCGTCCCGTATAGGAGATGAGCCAACAACGCGATAACAAAATCCTTCGCCGAGACGGCGAACCCCTACATTAAAAATGCAAGATGGCGAAATTAAGTTAGGATGGCTCTCCGACGTGAATCGCGTTGCGACAGCGTCCCCGTGCTTCGGATTTCAGATGCCTAAACATGGGTGATTTGCTTGAAACGTGGCCCATGTGGCCCTATGTTAGATAAGGCGGGAATGTCGAACAGGTAAAATACGAGGTGGAAATATGATAAGCATGTCCATACGGAACGCAAAGATGAATTTTTCAAAGCTGCTCACTCTGGTCGAGAGAGGAGAAGATGTAATAATAAGAAACCGCCAGAGGCCGGTCGCGAAAATCTCTTCTTTTACGGAAGATGGGAAGTCAACAGATTTTTCAAAATTCCTCGGGAGGCTTTCAAAACTGCGAGCCTCGCAGAAGATTGCCCCGAGGGGGCATTCAGATAAAATCATAAGGGAAGAAAGGGATGGGATGGGATAATAAATGTATTTAGATACATCCGTTTCGGCAAAACTTTATTTCGATGAGCCGGAAAGCCAGTGGATATCTAAGATTCTTGCGGAAAGCAGACCTGTATTATGCTCCTCTGAACTGCTAATTGCAGAACTCCATTCCGTAGCTGCAAGAAAACTGAGGGAGAAGTTCCTGACCAGCAGGCAGAGCAAAGATGCAATATCTGCATTCATGGAAGACGATAGAAAAGGAATCTGGCATTTATATCCCGTGACAAGGGAAACGCTGGGGTCTGCTGGGAAACTGATTGAAAGATTGTCGGTAACTGTCGGGATCAGGGCTTTGGATGCAATACACCTCGCAACCTGCATCGAATATTCCCTTTACCCGATTTTCACGACCGACAAGGTGATGCTTTCAGCCGCAAAGGAATTGAAGATTGAAGTCGTGGTATGAAAAGTGTTTTTTATCTTAGAGGTCCTCTTAGAATAAAATCAAGTGGTCATATGAAAAGTATTGGGTCCATGCATGAATAGCTTATACAATAAGATAATAAATCATTCTGGTATTTTCAGACATTCGGATTGACGCGGAAGTTTCCCCCAACTGCTATGATTTTACCGAAGTTCAGAAAATGCTGAAAAACGATCCTGCAATTATTAATAAAACTGATTCAGCCGGACTGACTATGCTGCGCTAAGAGGGCATGAAGATATAGCCGAATTGCTTGTTAAAAAGGGAGCTGACATTAATTCCACCTGCGCAATCTATGGTCAGACGCCTTTGCATTTCGCCGTGATGGGTGGACGCATTGATACGGATTGAAATAATCAGATAGAAGTATCCTGGGTTGAAAATTAGTTAGAACTAGAATGACTTTGTGTCTCTGTGACTCTGTGGTTAAGCCTGTATTAAGTCCTTCCGTGCCGAAATGCGCCGGCAGTGGTGGAGACCAGTGGCGGGTCAAGCCCTGCAGTATCAGCTTGTGCTTCCGGCGTAGTTCCGGTCAAGAGAATGGATTAAAATCAATTACAGGATTTATATTGAATTCAATTTATCCTGTCAATCCGGTTATCCTGTCAACTTTATTCTTCATATGATTTATGGTAGCCGCGCTTGAAGGAACTTCGATGAAGCGTATAAAATTAAAAACAAAGCGCCATATTGTCAATAGTCCTGACAGGATATAGATTAAAACTCAATGGAAAAGGAAAATACAATTGTGATCCCAGCAGGAGC
The DNA here is from genome assembly GCA_001804815.1 of Lentisphaerae bacterium GWF2_50_93. Classification (GTDB taxonomy): domain Bacteria; phylum Verrucomicrobiota; class Lentisphaeria; order Victivallales; family GWF2-50-93; genus GWF2-50-93. Next base: position 15,174 of record MHBI01000101.1, on the reverse strand, counting down.
TGGAAAAATTCCGGAACCGCCAGTTGCTCCGGAATCATCTGCAGACAGGAGCTTTTCCAAACCGACAACGAGGTTTCTCACCATACAGGCCGCGACTACGCATGTCACCCCCGACAAGATCAAGCTTGACCTTGACGAGCTGGATAATCTTACGGAACTTTATGACCGCTACGAGATAATCGAGAAGTTCGCAGAAGGCGGGCAGGGTGAGGTCAAGACCGCCATAGACCGCCTGCTGAAGCGCTATGTAGCCATCAAGTCCCTCAAGCGCGAACATGTCAAGAACCAGGAGATCATCGCCAATTTCATTGCTGAAGCCAAAGTCACCGCCCAGCTGGACCACCCGTCAATCGTTCCCCTCTATGAGGTCAATGGCGACGACGAGAACCGCATCCACATTGCCATGAAGCTGATCCACGGCAGGACCCTCGACGACATCATCGAGGACACGATACTCGACTGCAAGCAGCAGAAGGCGGCCAGGACCGACGACATGGAGAACGAGTCGCTCAAGATCCGCCTCGAGAACTTCATCAAGATCTGCGATGCCGTAGGCTACGCCCACAATAAGAAAGTCCTCCACCGTGATCTGAAACCGGAAAACGTGATGGTAGGCCAGTTCCATGAAGTCTATGTGATGGACTGGGGGATCGCAAAAGTGATTTGCGAGGAAGGCAGGGATCTTCCAGACTCAAATGGACTTTGCGGGACTCCTGGCTACATAGCGCCTGAAGTAGCTGAAAGACAGGCATACGGCCCCGCCAGCGACCAGTTCGCCCTCGGTATAATTCTTTTCGAGCTGGCGACACTCAAACGTGCGATTCCTGGACAGAACATCACCGAGGTCATGACTAAGACAATGGCTGGAAAACTCGAATCTCCAGAACATTATTTCCCGCAATACAAGATCCCAGATGAGCTTTGGGCGATCATTGGAAAGGCGACGGCATTGAAGCCGGCCGACAGGTATGACTCGGTAAACGTGCTCGCTGACGATGTCCGGCGCTACCTTCGTGGGGAGGAGACGATTGCGATGCCGGACGACTTCACGCGCAGGACATTCCGCAAGCTCTACAAGCACAGGACCCTTACTGCATCAACAGTCCTTCTTCTCCTGCTGGCCTGCGCAGGCATGACGATTTTCAGCCTGATAAGACAGAACCAGTCGATCATCGAATCAAAGAAGCGCGCCCTTGCCCTTGTCCAGCTTCACAGTTCCATAGCCGATCAGGCGCACCAGATCGACCGCCACTTCCTGCAGGTGGCGAATACCCTGGATAGATATTCCGACAAAATCGTATTTCTCCTCAAAGCCGGGGCGAGGAACGGAAGGGATAATATCTGCGAATATCGCAGCATCGACAGCGGGACAAATCCGCAGCCAGGGACTGTCATGTCCAAGTTCTACCAGCAGGATGTCAGTTTTTCCGAGGCCGCATACAAGCTTGCGCCAGGCTTGGAACTCGGGGAGGTCGACGCGCAGATGCAGGCGGTCAGTCCGATTATCAGGGATCTGCTCGGATTCATGGCTCTGGAAGGGAAGAATTCATCTGGGGTAACGTGGAACAAGCTCCGCGAGCAGGCTTCGACCACTGGGCTTCCCATCCCCTGGATCTATGTTGGCCTGGAAAAAGGGCTGTTCATCAATTATCCCGGCTCCAAGCTTTCCGGAGACTATGATCCCAGGAAGAGAGTGTGGTACACGGCCGCTCTTGAAAAGAACGGCGTCGCCTGGAGCGCTCCCTATATGGATGCATTCGGTCTCGGTGTCGTGATGTCGGCGTCGAAGGCGCTGAAGGACAGCGAAGGGAAATTCTACGGCGTCTCATCGATGGACATGACCTTCGAATATATTACAGAACTCATGAAGACCATAAAATTCAAGAACGATTCAGTAGTCTGCAGATACCTTGTCGACGCCGATGGAAATGTCATCCTCTCCACGAGGATCAAGGATGAGCAGCTGAAGAAGGCCGAGAAGGATTTTTCAACTTTGAAATTCGACAAGTTCCCATATCCGCAGATCGCCAAGGACATACGTGGGGAAACGGCCGGGCAGTTCGAGGCGGCATCCGGGAAAAGCATCCGTCTCATAGGATATGCCCCGGTGAAGACTCTCGGCTGGTTCTACGTCGAGGAGATCGACCTGGAAAAACTTCTGAAGTGAGTGGACTTCAAATTCGGAGAATAATTTATTGCCCGCGAGACGCCAGCGCTCCGTAAGTAAATATAAGACCAGTTAATAATGCGAATAACGCGCAAAAAAAGCAAGGACACGCTTAAGCCGTGAGGTACTCCAACTTAAGGAATCAGCTGAAGACAAGGTAGTTCGTTTGTAGTAGCGCATGTTTGCGCGTTCCCATGTTTTTGCCTATATTATATTCCTTCTGTACTAAGCATTATGTTTGGTAGTTAAGCCCGCAAGGGCTGTTCTTATAGGAGCGCCGGCATCTTGCCGGCAACATTTAATCTCTTGATTTAGGTGTTAGGGATTATGCTTTAACCTTGCCTTTCCGAATAGTATCTTGTAATTTATATTAAGGTTTCAGGGATATATTTATATCCCAAGTGTTTTTCGACTACTCTTGAAGCGTCAATAGGCAGTTTCCTGAAAAAGCGAAAATATATATAATAAGAGCCAGGAAATAATGAACAAAAGAAGAATCATAGGTTTTGTCTTAATTTTACTGGCTATAAGCATTGTTGTTTTTTCATTAGTTGTAAAAAAACAGGTTGATGATGCTTTTCAAAATGCCCAAAACGAAATCTTAGTGATAGCCAATGGGGAAAAAGTTGGGAAAGTTGGCGAATTTCACATTTCTTATATTTATTCTCATGGGACACAAATAGTAAATGCAGAACCTTTATTTGATGAAGATATTAAAAATGCAAATGTTGAGCTTATTCGTGGGGAGGAAGTCGTTTACCTTCGATTTAAGGATGGGGCCACAACACGTGGTGGTGGTCCTGTCGGGAGTGACAATATTGTTGTTGTAAAATCACCGTTTGACGGCAAAATGCTATTTAAGTATGGTGTTTGCGGGTGTGAAAATATAGGATCTCAAATGCTTATCTTCATTGCTACAGTACTGGGGTTTATAATTACAATTATTGCTTTGTTTTTAATAATAAAGAAAAAAAGCTCTAATAACACAGATGCTCCGAAGTCGGTTACAGCCTCGCCGGAGATCTGAAAACGTTCACCATTAAGAATGAAAGAAACAGCGATGAGCGGCATGAGCAATGAACAATGCTGTCCAAGATTCGATCCTGAGCCTTGGGATGAAAAGGAGATCCTGTGGCAGGACAGGCTGTTCGTGAAGGACAGGGTCACGAGCTTCCTCCACATCCCATTGAATTTCGGCGCGGTGATGAAGCGCAACATGAGCCGTATCGAAGCCGCAGGTGCCGCCACGGGTAGCAACGTGATCCTTTCGGACGAGAACTCCCTCTGGGGTGCTGACGTGTATATCGAGGTCGCCAAGGACGTTCCGGGCGCAAACATGGCTAGCATTTCGGGAACCTTCCTCTGCAAGGTGTTTGAAGGGCCATACCATGACACGCCCAAATGGATCACTGGGATGAAGGACTTCGTCCGGAGCAGGGACAAGGAAATCCGGAAACTGTACATGTTCTACACGACCTGCCCGAAATGCGCGAAGAAGTACGGCAGGAACTATGTTGCGATCCTCGCACAAGTATGAGACTTGCCAGCAAGAATACCTTACGGCCAAAGAGCCGGTGCCTTTGAATTGTTCGTAGTTAAGCCATTTTTGGCTGTGAATTCAGCCTGAGCCTTCAAAGGTAGGTACGTGCTTTAGCATGTACCATCTTGCTTCCTTGGACTGGGACAGGCTAAAGCCCGCCCTACTTATCCTTCGGCGGTTCTCCTGAGAATTTCAATGGCCAGAGTTTTTCAGGAGGAGCCTTGAGGACAGCACCTACTTGAAGATTATATCCTTCACAGAACGTGCGGAACCAGATCTGGTTCCAGCCCTGTTTCAGGGTAAATGTCTTTGAGACGGCATGTTTCTGCGTGGCGATCTCCTTACTTTTTCCAAGTTTGACAACTTCGTTGTTGAAGCGCCACTCCACATGGTTCTGCGGTTTGCATTGGAATTCCAGCTCCACGTCCGTCGACTCCGGAGCATATATCCATGTGGATCCGTACCAGAGTTCGGCGACCTTGCCCAGATAGACGCGTGTATCAAGATCCGCAACCGAGCGCGGTTTCCATGAGACCTGTTTCGGATCGTTCCAGTAGCCCTGGATGATGTCACCCTTGTAGACAGCCTTCAGATCGACCTTGCCGTCATCCGGAGGATATTTCGCGGATGCCATGAACTTGCGGAGCTCCTTCTTCTTATCCTCATGTATGTTCCAGTCCATCTTCTTCATCTCCTCTCCGCCGAACGGACCGCATACCAGCCAGTTCCTGACGGTCACGCCGCCGCTGACCCCGAGCAGCGATAGAGGTGACCATGAGCCGGGATAAAGACCAGCCTCGCTGGGCTCATCATAGGTATCGGTGCTTGCTGAGCCGTCGCTGTTCGACCACCAGAACTTGTTGTGTCCGCCGAAGTTCGCGCTGAAGTTTACAAGCGTCTTGAAGTCCTCGCCAAGCGGTTTCTGTATCGCCGGTATTGCGGAACGCGGGATTGACACCGCGATGACAAACCCTTTTTCGTCCTTGTCGACTGCATATCCGTATTGCGCTCCTTCAATTGCGGCGACATGCGCAAAGGATGTAGTCCTGACAATTGTGCGGTAGGTCTGCGGCGATGCCCCTTTGCCTTCCCATGAGGAGTACATTCCGATGCCGACAGGTTCGATCTTGTCTCCATTCTTGAAGAGTCCGAACGTAAGGCGGACATCTCCGGGACGCCCATCTTTCCCTCCCGGCTTGGCATTCGGATTGCCCTGGATATAGAAGTCGAGGGTGTCGGCCTCGGCGTCATGCGTGAAGATACGTGGCAGGGGAGGAAGCGCTTTCGCCTGGAATTTAGCCGGCAGCCGCGCATGCCAGCGAAGATAGATATGGGAAGGATCATACATGCAATGCACTTCCACCGAGCTGTCTTTTCCGGATTTGAATTTGACGGGTTCGGACGTGCTCCAGCCGTCCATTGAACCGTCGAGGCTCACTCCGCCGAGCGCGGGTGCGAACTGCGCCCACATGGCTTCGCCGGCGCCGCCGCGCAGGCTGACAGCAATTGCCGGAGGTGCCGCAATCTGCGACGATGCTATTGATACCGACTTCTGCAGCGTCGTGATCTGTTTCACGGGATTTTCCTTCAGGGACCAGCCGACCGCCTCAAAAAGGAGAGGCGTATATTTCCCAAATCCAAAATAGATTTTCCCGTTGATCTTGTTTGGAACAAACGAACCTGTGAAGTATTCGCCGGGCAGGAGATAGAGTCCGCCCTGTTCCTTGCTGACCTTCTTGGAATCCGGGAAAATGGTGTCGATATACAGGCCATCTTCATTATATAGGATAACCCCGCACCTGCTGTTGTCGAGGACCGGCAGGATGCCGTTGATCGGGCGGCGTATTCGCATCGCCCCGTAGATCTCGCCGTTCCGGGCTGTCCATTGGAGGGCAGTTCGTCCGACGCGCCATTTCAATTTGTACGTCCCGTTTCCTGCCGGCACATAACGTGAGACCTTGTGTTCCGAGCCTTCGTTCGCATTGAAGTTCTTGCCGGAACGCGCCTGGACATAATATCCTTCCGCAGGCAGACCATCCATCTGCATCCAGTCGCTGCTGAACCTTGTGCCCATCTCATTTCCTCCGTGGACAGCGTCCGCCTTGCCAGCTTCTTTCGCTTCGAATATCGGATCCCTTAAAACTTTCTTCCATTCCTTGAAGATCGGATTCCCATGTGAATCAAAACCCGATGGAGGAAGCGTCCAGGCATCCTGTGAGCCCTGCTGTATCGCAAGGAAGCTCAGGTCGGCGCCCCAGTTCTGTCCATGGTACGAGAACATGTTTCCCGGCATTGCCGCTGGACTGGTCTCGTCGTCGTCAACTTTTCCATTGTCATTGCTGTCATGCCAGAATGAATATTTCGCATCCTTGCCTGTGCCTTCCCTGAGTATTGCCGCTGAAAGGGCGCAGCGGTCCGGCGTCATACGGTAGACGAGTGCGGTCTGCGATCCGCAGATGTAGACTGTCTTGTTGAAATTGATGACAGACATCTTTCCGATGTCATGGTCGCGCGAGGATACGATGCGGGGATCTTCGATCTTCTTCATCGGCCATACCGCGTCAATCTTGAATGTATGCTTTTCGTAGTCGATCTTGAAACGGTTCAACCAGCCTTTCTGCCCCTGGATATAGAGGTCTTCGGGATTTTCCGGATCGATGCCGTAGCCGGAGTTGTTGGTGAAAGTCTGGTACGTCTGGAAATCGCGGATGAGATCGCCGCTGTCAGTATCCCATTCGGCGACGCGGTTGGGACCTTCGCTTTCCACGATGATCAGGCGGTCCTTCCCCTCGGGAGTGAGCCATGTGGCGAGTTTTGTCGGCCCCATAAGTGTCAGAGGATCATATGAGCCGGGCTTCTGCGCGGCGGCCTTTCCAAACGTGCGCAGCACCTTTCCTTTCCCGTCCATCTGGTAGACCTTGTTGGCGCCGGGCTCGCTCAGGTAGAAACGTCCTTTGGAATCCACTTTGAGGTTGTATGGTTTTTTATCAGCTACGTCGAAGACCTTTTCCCAGGATGAGTCTTTTATTGGAAGTCCGTCATTGAGTTTTGCAGACAGGACATGATAGCCGCCTTCATCCTTGCTGAGCGCGAAGATCTTTCCACCCTGTATGGTGATTGAAAGAGGATAGGCGACCGGTATCGAGCCGAGTATTTCGCCGTTGTCGCCATTGTGGACAGTGATCCTGTTCACGAACTCCTCATCGCTCTCAGTGTACTTCTGCCTGACCCTGTTCCCCTTTTTCACGTCCTCGTTGTCTGTCTTGCCGCGCTGGGCGACATAGACAAGCGTCTTGCCTGCGGAATTCTTCATGCAGGACATCGAAGTCACCCAGCCTTCCGGGAGATATGAGTTGCGGCGGTTCGCGTTCGGACTGCTGCCGAAGCTTTTGCCATCAGCGCGGTAGACATACTTGGGACCTCCATCTGTGCTGGATGCCCACACGGTTTCACCGTCGGTGGTCACGTCCAGCCCGCCGCCTGCGCCGCCCGAATTGAACGCCTGTATGAACTGGTCAGGGGTCACTCCGGGTTTCTTCAGATCCACCATCGGCAAGTTCTTGCCATTTTCCAGGTACTGGTAGTAGAAGACAGCGATTCCGTTCGGGCCTACTGCCACATCTCCAAACGGTGACGAGACCGGATCCCCGCCAAATGGGGACTTCAGTTGTTCCTGCGGAGCATCGACATTCGGCCACCATCCGGATATCGCGCCTGCGTATTTCGGCACGATGGCGTGCCATTCATTGTCGACAGCCCATTTCTCTGCAGGCGCAAAAATTCCTTTTACTCCGTAGTCGCCGGGTGGCACTGGCATGTAATTCTCATCAAGCCCGTTCCACGTCTCAGTGAACTTGCCCTTGTTCCCCTCAGTGACTGTCCGGGCCTGTCCTGCCACGAACGTGCTGATGATCCAGTCCGGATTCTTCGGATCAACGATCGCCAGCGTCACAAGATAGGTCTTGGGAAGCGGGCCGGCGGCGGGGAGTTCATAGGTCACCTTCGCTCCAATGTCCTGCGCTTCTGCGGAATTCGCAGGCGCGGTGTCCTGAGCCGCAGCATGGAAGCATGGCTGCATGGAAAGGAACAGGACGATTGATGAAATCGACAGGCAAGTGAAATTGCAGTTTTTCATGTCTAATTGCTCCTCATTATCTTAATTAAACGAGATGGATAACCGATAACTAAAAAGGTTTTCCTCATAAGTAGGGCGGTTTTTAAACCGCCAACCAGACGTCGGGTTAAAACCCGACATACTTATATAGATAAACAAACTCACTTCATTAATATATACGCCTAGTTGGACGGAGGCGGCAGCACTGTCTTCAACGCCTCAAACCAGCGGACGGCCATTTTCTCAGCCCCTTTTGCATTGGGATGCACCATGTCTCCGCCAGTGTCGGTCTTCCAGTCGAATCCTTCATGCTGGTCGACGATTATCACGGGCTGGTCCTTTGTGTTCAATTCTTCCGCAAGCGTTTTCAACGCCTTGTTGAGATCGGGAATGTATGAGTATTTCGGCAGTTTTCCGCTGGGGATGACCTGCGCCAGAAGTACGATCACCTTTGGATTGATACTGCGCGCCGTGGTGATGATGTACTTCGTCTTTTCAATCATGCCGGGAATAGGCCCCTTGTCGGCAAACTGGTTGTGTCCGGCATGGATGAGGATTATGTCCGCCGGATTCTGCTGGTAGAGTTCCTTGAACATGCCGGCAAGATCACCGACATTCCTGCCGCCATAGCCCTCGTGCCTGAGTATGCCCATCGGGGAATCCTTGACCGGACGCGTGGTCTTGGATCCGACATACTCCACGTCATATCCTGCCGCCAGGAGCTTTTCCATCAGCGGATAGCGGTAGACGGAAAAAGAGCCTCCCTCGGTGATGGAATCCCCCAGGGGCATGATGGTGGTCTTTTTCCCTTTCGGAGCCTCAGCCTGCTGCGCGGACGAGATGCACGGTGAAAAAACAAGACTAAGTCCGGCAGCTAGAAATATGAACGCAGTTGTCTTCATTTATCTCCATTCATTTAATTTACTCATTTGCACACGCATGATTGCTCCACTTTTACTTTTCCGGGATCCGCCGCCTCGACGCTGATGCCGTCCGGACGTATGTGCACGCATGTATGCTGTCCATGCGATTCAATGCTCACGCCGTTGCACCTTATGGATTCCCCGTCGATTATGATCAGGCTCAGGCAGTCCTTCCTCTCCAGGACCATTCCGTAGCGGCCCCTGAACGATATCCTGCCATCGGTATAGTCGATCTCGCTGCGCGCAAGGAAAAGTGTGTCGGAAATTCCATCTCCTGAAACATGCATGCCGATCTTTTCGCCGTTGTTCTCGATATTGGCGGCCTTTACCGGTTTCCTGTTCTTCGACAAGGGACGTATTACCGCACCTATCGTCTCAGGATTTTCAACCCTTATCTGGAGATGGCGCATCGAGAAACATTTTTCAGCCGGTCTTCCGTCATGCTCGACGACTGGCTGCTGGCTTATTTCATCGGTCGACAAGTCGAGTTCAGGGAGCAGCACCTGGAAATCCGTTCCAAAGCGCCCCTTGAAAATATAGCCCCTGCTTAAAATTCCTGTATGTGAATCGGCGACCGCCTGCAGATGCCAGAATACCGGGATACTCTTGTCCTGAAGCCTGAGATTGTCATGCATCACCACGTATTCATCCTTCACGTATGTCATCGATCTGGCGTTTACAGGATTCTTCTCTTTGAAACGGGCTTTTGCGACCTCTACCAGTTCATGATGGCAGTTGTCGCTGAGGAAGACCGGTTCTCCGGGTTTGACCGCGACAGGATTTACGCCCTGCGCGAAATCAAGATTTGAAAATGAAGCGAATCGTTCGATGTGTCCGGCCGCGAGCGGCATATGCGTGTCGTAGAATGAAAGCGTGCTGTGGCGCCAGGTTTCTCCGGCTTCTCCGCCGTCGTATATTATTGGTTTCCCGTCCGCGAAAAGAATGATGCTGCCCTCGGTTCGATGGTAGCGGTAGCCGCCCGGACCCATCTTGAAGAGCAGGTAGAACTCGTCGTCCTTGCCGAAGCTATGGCGGAATATCGATCCGAAACCTTCAAGCCTGCGGCTCGAAAGCTGCACCGGATCAGGTGTTTTCCCGAGTTCTTCCGGTTCAAAAGAGCAGAGCAGGGCGGGATACTGCGATTTCTTAAGCCCGTCGCAACCTCCTTCAAAATACGCCCATTTCAAAAGATTTGCGAATTCCGCATCCTTCTTCTCGTACAGCCTGCTCATGAGAAGATAATATTCGGGAACACGCTGCCCGAGCTGGGCATGATCTCCGACCGGAGGGATGAGCCTGACCTTGGTTTCAGACCTGTATTGGCTGTCGCTCAGAGGCCTGCACATTGTGTCATAGTCTCCCGGGCATTTCGGCGTGAGGAGCAATATCCCCCAGCGGAGGAAATCCTTCAATCTCTCGATGTTGCTGCTGTCCGAGATGCCGTGCCTGAATAGATGATAGGCGAGATTGAGCCTGCATCCAGAGGCGTGCATGTAGTAGCAGGCGGGATTCTCATACCATTTGCCGCTGCCGGGCGTGCAATAGACCTCAAGTGACTTCTTCATCAGCTCAGTCGAATGCGCAACGAACTTGTCGGCATCGGGATTACCACGGAAACAGATTCCTACGGTTCCGACGATGTCGACGCGGTCCGCCTCGAAGTTGGCGTTCCTGGAATTGTATTTCCAGTTCATGAAATCGCATTCCATGTACATGTGACCCATCAGCATCAGGAATGAACGCGCAAGTCTTTCCTCGTCCTCTGTGAAAACTCCAGTCGGTGCTATGAGATCATACTGCTCCGCCAGCGGAGTGATCTGCCTGCCGCCCACCGGACTGTATACGTCGCCGTAGTCGCGCCCCTGCAGGGTCAGCTTCGACCTGAGCCTGGCATTGTGCAGGATGAGCTGCTTCAGCTGCCATATTACGGTCGTATCGTTCTCTATTACCGCCTTCAGCGCGCTTGCAGGTCCTACGTTTAGATTTTCAAGCATGCTTTTCCAGGACCTGGACATCCCGGGAGTCTTTATTTTTTCCATGACACGGTGGATTTCATCTGCATTTGCCAGGACTGAAGGACGTTCCTCATGGTCCTTCATGTCGAGGCGCCAGTCCTTGAAATCATCCAGTCTCGGAGAAGAGTTCTTGTGCTGGACAAGGCTCAGTTCCTTGTACGGACCGTCGTTCCTGTCGAATGACGACGCAAGAATCCCCCACTGCCGCTCACCGTTGAAGAAATTGAAGTCGAAAAAGAAATCGCCGTCCTTGGAGGTATGTGCCGTGATCATCGACAATGTGGAGCCGATCATTTCGGGGAAAGGCCAGTCGAGTTCGCGGTTGTCGTCGCCGGGACCGTTGCATATCTTTTCAAAATCAAGGTCCTTCCAGTCACCGCGCCTTATGCTGAAGACGCCTATATAGTCCTTGGATTCGAGCCCTTCCATGGTAACTGCATAGCCGAACCCGTGCTTCGGTATCCACCAGGCGATCGATTCCTGGAGACGGGCAAGCTCCCGGTTGGACGGTTCGAGCGTTGTCCAGTGCTGGCTGTCCTGTTCCGTGCCCCAGTGGAGAAATCCTCTGCCCCCGGAGAACTCCCTCAGTGAAAACTCAAAGGAGGCCCCTTCCATCTTGAACGACTTCTCATGGATCAGCGCGTATGCCTCCCCTTCATGGAAGGTGATCGTGTATTCAATCCTCCTGCCAGCATCAAATTCATATGAGATCTTCAATTTGAAAAACAACGGACCCTGCTCGATGATATCGGTTGACTGGCAGAAAAAAATCAGCGCTTCCGGCATGTTGAACCTTCCTGCACCCCGCCATTTCCCATCGGCGCCTTTTACGGAAATTATCGGAGACACCGGCTTCCTCTGCTGGCCCCAGGGTATTCTGAATGATGATGTGCCTGTGCTGACCACGGCGGTGCCGTCGCTTCCGATCTCCATCACAAGTCCGGATTCATATTTCAAGCAGAGGTTTTTTTCGGCGCCGTATATGCAGACATCCAGCTTATCCTCCTCGGGAAGTTCAGCGAATATCCATGCCTTGCCTTCTGAGACCTGGACCGGAACAGGCTTGGAGCTTGAACGGCCCGTGAAGACCGCAACTGCCCCCGGCTCATGATTTCCGACCGGGAATCCGATCAGCTGTCTTGGAAATCTGTAATGGAACGGATTTTTGATTTCCTTGTCGCAGATCCTCCTGATGAATGCGCCTTCAAATGTCCTGACCGCCGGGAATTTTTCAGTTCCAGTTGCCGCCGGAGCGCTTTCCCAATGACTGAGACAGAGCCCGGGAAATGAATTTTCCCCTGTCAATGTGAAATTCTGCCTTAGGAAAATTACAGGATATCTGCCATCCTGCCAGAAAGTCTTTGCCGCGAGATAATCATAAGCCCCCTGTGGGACGTCCTTGAATTCAAAGCTTCCGTTGGAATCAGTTCCGGTGGTGAATATTTCCGGTGTCCCTGTGAAAAGCATGTTCTGGGGGCCGCAGGATGGATTGACGGCGATCCTGCGGTAGTCCTCGACGCAGTATGTATTATTCCTGGACAGCACTAGTTCGATTCCCGAGACCGGACTGCCTAAGGCGTCTACAATACTGCCTCGCAAGCTGCATGTTGATGGAGGCGTTTCCGCCGAAACGGTTTTACTGTGGCATTGTGCAGGAGCAGGAAATGAAGGGAATATCTTTCTGATGTCCACTTTGAAACTTCTTGCGGATTTGCCGATCAGGTCGAAATCATCCTGGCTCAGGGCTGCGCCGCAGGCGTCTGCATAGTGCTTCTCTGACAGTCTGCGGTATTTTTCGACGAATTCATCTATGCAGTAGCCCTGTTTGCTCTCGTCAGAATCGCGGTAGAACCCCTCGGATGAATAAAATGCCGAATTCTCGGCCATCAGCACTTTCTTCAATACTTCCTCGCGCGGATCCGCCGGATTCAGGCTTTCGACCGCATTCCTCGCTCCGCGCAGGTCGCCAAGCCTCCTGTGTGCCTCATTGAGCAGCAGGCAGACCTGGTTGCGGATTCCGTCATTCTCGGAATGCCGCAGGAACTCCAGGCCGGTACGCCTGGCGGTCTCGTACTTCCGTTCTTCTAGGAGCCTGCTTATTATGTCTATATCCATATGTCGACTCTTTATTGTTAAAAAAACTCAATTATACTTTGATATTAAAATATATTATAGTAAAGTAAAGTGTTCAAGGCTTATACTTTGATATTGTTGAAAAATATCATAAAATGGAATATGTTATGCACGTTGATTATAAAACTTATAATATGGCGGATGACATGGACTCTAAGAAGGAACTTGGCAGGATTCCTGAGAAACGCCGGGGTATACTCAAGGCGATAACCGGGAAGATCGTTTCCGGCGAATGGCCTCTCGGCGAAAAGATCCCCAACAGGGTCTCGATCGAGAAGACCTTCAACGCCAGCAGCGTCACCGTTCAGCGCGCGATGGAGCTCCTGACCGCTGACGGATTCCTCGAACCCCGCGGACGCAGCGGCACCTTCGTGAGCAAAAACCCTCCCTATCTGCATAACTATGCAATAGTCTTCTATGGAACTCCGAAACGCAACTGGAGCGCCTTCATGGAATCAATCTCTTCAGCGGCGGGAAAGCTGAAGCTGGACAACAGGTCCAAGATTAAATTCTATTATGACATAAGCGGAGATCCGCGCGCAAAGGACTATGGACGCCTCATAAGCGATATACGCGCACACAGGCTCGCGGGAATATTTTTCACGACCAATCCGTTCCAGATCGCAGGTACTCCCATTGTCGATGAAGGTGACATACCCCGTGTCGCGATAACTAATTCCAAAGGCGACACCAGGTTTGTCAATGTGATACTAGACGGTGAATCAGTCATTGAAATGGGCGTCAACTACCTTGTCGACAAAGGCTGCAGGAAAATAGGCCTCTTCCTGGGCTCGCAGCAGGTGAACAGCTTCCTCCCGACCTTCAAGAAAATTGTATCCGGGAAAGGATGCTCCTGCAGGGATGAATGGATACAGTCCGTGAATATAGGTTCTGCCTTCAGCGCCGTGAACGTGGTCAAGCTCCTCTTCAAACTGAGGAAAGAGGACATCCCCGATGGTATTTATATTGCTGATGACAACCTTACCCCGCATGTCCTCGAAGGCATCGATTCATCCGGCAAGAGCATACCACGCGATATCGTCGTATCGTCGCATTCCAATTTTCCCGCGACCTTCGACCACCCTGAAACAGTCAAGCTCTTCGGCTTCAATATCAACCAGGTGCTGAAGGAATCCCTGAAGCTGATAGAAATGAAGAACAGCGGGCGGAAAACACCTTCGGGCATAAGCATCAAGGCCTGTTCCGAAGATGAGTTCGCCGCCGATTATGCCAGAGATTGAAGCTTCCCTCAACGATACGCTCAAGTATCTCGCGGCAAATAAAGATTTCGTCCTGCAGCAGGAACGGAAGGAATGGCGTCCATTGCCATGGAACGCCGGCACCCCTGCCGGCATTTTTCCAAGCTCTCTTTTTACTTCGCTCGTAGTCAATGCCGCAAGGCATGTTTGAAAGTGATACATGCGTCCCCGTCCGTGTCTTTGTTTATATGGATCGCTGGCATCCTGGCGGCAATAGTCCAGTGTATTCTTCCAGGGAACTCCAGACCTCATGCTGGAGTAAGTGCCGGTGCGGCCTCTCCGTCCCATATGATAAAATGCAATAGTTTAGTTGTAACAATATTAATATGGTGTAATGCAGGGTCTGGCACCATATTTGTCTAAACATACACTCATATCCAGGCTTAGCAGTGTCATATTTGCCTCTTATATCAAGTATTTATGCAAGAGAATATTAAGTTAAATAAACTCAATGATTTTACGGACATTTTCCGATGAGATAATGCACTGAATCGGAACTGACAATCCGGAACCGTTTCAAGCCGCATTCGCCTGCCTTCCTCCCGAGCCAGTCCTGATCCCCCACCGCCACCGCCTTGCTCCAGAAATCAGCGCGTCCCATCTTCAGGCCCCTGAGCCTCTCTTCAAGAGTCCTGACATACCAATCACGGAATATTCCAGCATTACCGGCCTTGAGACATTTCAACAGTCTCTTCAAATTCACGACCCGGCAGCGCCTGCGCATGCCCATGAATTCGCCATACGCGCAGTGCTTCCATTCACGCGGATGCCTGACAGCCCCGGCGCGGACCATGTTCAAGTCAATATAGAACAGGCAGCGTCCGAGATGCTCCCCGTTTTGAATCCTCGTAGAATGAAACCGGCCGGCCCAGAATGCGCCTTCTCCGCTCTTCTGGCTGTTATGCCACTGTCCGACACGTCCGTGGATGAAGCGCAGTCCTTCAGATATTCCCCCGCCATCCCTGGCGGTAACCAGAAGATGTACATGGTTGCTCGTGACCATGTAATCCAGGACATCCACCT
>MHBI01000100.1 GCA_001804815.1 Lentisphaerae bacterium GWF2_50_93 | reverse complement strand
GGGTCCTGCAGTCCTCCGGTATCAGCTTCTGCTGCTCCTTCTTCAGTTCGGTATAGGAGCTCTGTTTGACGGCGTCGGGGACCGCCGGATAATTGTAGCAGCCCTGCAAAACCGACAGCAGCAAAATTACCGAAATAAAACAAATCAAAGGATATATAAATATTATCTTCATGGAGGAAACCGAATTCAAATTGAAAACCAGTTGAACAAGTAATATTATAACAGGATCATGGAAAATCAAATTTTTAACATCTGAAAAACGATAATGCAGCTTAAAGACGAACCGTTTATTACAGCACCCAAGCGGAAATGGACTTTTATGCCCGTAATAGACAGGTATATGTTCCAGGAATTCATGATCCCCTTTTCCGTTCTTATCCTCGGATTCATGATGCTTTTTGTCATAGCCGATGTTTATGACAGCATAAGGGATTTTCTTGAAAACGACGCTTCCAACATTACAATGATAAAATATTTTCTGTTGAAGCTTCCCGGACATATTGAGTTCATACTCCCTCTTTCAGTGCTTCTCGCGTGCATGTATACGATGGCCCACATGGGGAAGAACCTAGAGATAATTGCAATGAGAGCTTCTGGAATTTCACTCCACCGGGCATGTGCATCCATATATTTTATCGCGATTTTAATAACTTTCGTGGATTTTATTTTCAAGGAGACAGTAGTTCCAACTTCCGAGAAGAAAGCCTATATAATCATAAAGACTACGACAAGGGGGGACGACTTTAAATTCGATCTCAAGTCAATGCTCAGCTACAGAAGCGCGGATGGGTCAAAAATGTGGTTTTTCAAATATTTTGATCTTGGTGGGGTGCAGAAGGATGTGATTCTCAAGAAATACAGGCCGAACGGTACATTGGACTGGGATATTGAAGGGGCCGAGGCCGAGTTCATTAAAGACAAGGGATGGGAATTCAGGAAGGTCATATTCACTACTTATGATGAAGAAGGGCTTATGCCGAACAAACCCCAGAAAATGGACATGGTAATGAAGGACATAAGTGAATTTCCTGAAACTCCAAAGGACATAATAAACCAGGTTCGGCCGCCGGAGGAACTTCCATCGCTGGTGATCATAGATCTTCTGAGCAGGACAAAGAACATGGCGAAAAGTTCGAAAAACCTGTATCAAACGACTCTTTATAACAGGCTTGCGTTCCCATGGGCATGCGTACTGGCGGTTTTCCTGGGGATACCTCTTGCTTCAAGGAATGAAAGAAGTGGAATTTTCATGGCCATAATAGCGGCTGTAATCATAATACTTGCATATACCGTGATTTCACAGTTCATGCTTATCCTTGGAAACAGGGGAATTGTCCCATCCTTGCTTGCAGGGATTGGACCGACCTTGGTTTTTCTTGCATACGGATTCTATAATGCGAGGACCAGCTATTGAAGGTAAATATTCACTGGAACATGAATATTTACATTAATTCTCCAGGGACTTGAAGAAATTTTCCAAGGGGTAGATTTCATTTATACCCTCAACATTGCATCCGGCCATGTATAGTCCATTTTCAACATCACCCTTCCAGGTTGCAAGAAGGGCCTTGGCTATGCAGAAAGGAACTTTTCCAGGGTTGCATGTGCGCAGGCAGCGGTATGGACAGGAGAATTTCTCCCTGCTTCCGGAGAGTACCCTTTCTACGAGAGGAGTTTTAAGAACCCTTACAGGAAGCCCGACAGGGCTTTTGATGACAACCACATCTTTGCGTTTTGCCTTTACGTATACTTCCTTGCTTTTTCTGTCGAGTCCAGCTTCTTCGGAAGCAATGAAGTGAGTACCGACCTGGACTCCGTCGTATCCAATGGCAAGAGCTCTTTCTATGTCTTCGCGGGATGAAACCATTTCAGCTGCAAGTACTGGAATATTCCCGTACCCCATTCCATTCATCACCTGTTTCACGTCCTTGAAAATAATTTCAAGGGAGCAGGTTTCAGGATGTTCGATCTGTTCAGGCGTGAACCCGAGATGGCCACCGTTGAAAGGCCCTTCTACGATTACTGCATCGGGTCCCCGGTTGTATTTCCTCTTCCATGCAGAGAGAAGGACTGACAGGGCCCGTCCGCTTGAAATCACTGGTATAATTGCAACATCTGCGCTTCCAACGTATTCAGGAAGAGGTATGGGCAGGCCTGCTCCGGATATTATGAAGTCTATTCCGGATTTTACGCTCTGCTCGACCATTTCCTTATAATTGGAAAGGGCGACCATTATATTTACTCCGAGCGGTTTTCTTCCGCCGGCAAGTTGACGGGCCTTCTTGATCTCTTCGTCAAGGACGCGGTTTGATTCATTTACAAAATCAGTCTTGGACTTTTCAATGTCTCCAAGTCCGACACTTGCAATAGTACCATATCCGCCAAGCCTTATTGTGGAGGCCGACAGGACTGCATTTCCTATCCTCACGCCCATGCCGGCCTGTATGACAGGAAACCTAGATTCAAGATTTCTAATTTTTAGAGAAGGAAGTTTCATTTGAGAAATCAGATGCAAAATTTAAAAATTAAGAGCTAAACAATTAACATAAATAAGTGCAATTTCAAAGTGTTTCGGAAACTTTAATGTAAAATACGACTGTTGGGAAACTTGGAGAATACTAAATTTCAAAAGATTTTCCAGCATCCATATATGCCACTATTCCTGTCTTTTAAAATTATCTTTTATCAAAGGAAATCCTGGGATCGACGGCGACGTATAGAAGGTCCGATATTATTATTCCTGCAAGAGTCAAGGCTCCGCCGAACCCGAAAAGGGCCATGAGTACAGGAATATCGCGGCTGTTCAACGCCATCATGGACAGATAACCCATTCCTGGAATTCCGAATACGAATTCGATGATTATGCTGCCTGCGACTAGCCAGGGAAGAAGATCAGCAAATAAGGTTATCAAGGTTATCAATGCGTTTCTGAAGGCATGTTTCAGGATTACGGCCTGCTCGGAAAGACCCTTTGCCCTGGCGGTCCTGATGTAGTCCTGCCGGATCACCTCTATCATGCTCGCCCTTGCATATCTTGAAAGCCCTGCAAAATTCGTGTAGCAAAGGCAGAAGACAGGAAGTATGAAATGCTTGGCAGTGTCCAATAGGATGTTCCACGTTCCATGCCCCCATGTGGTTTCTGCTGAAAGCCCCCTGATGGGGAATATCGGCCATTTCCCTCCTTCGCACAGGCATGCCTGGAGAAGCAGGGCGATCCAGAATGTCGGGAGTGAATAAAGGAACAGCAGGAAAAAGGTTATTCCCTTGTCAAGCCCCTTTCTTGAGGTTACAGCCGAATGTATGCCGATTGGAATTGAAAGGAGATAGGTGAGGAGTATGGCAAAGAAGTTCAGGCTTACGGTGACAGGAAGACGTTCAAGTATTATCCCGGCAACCGGCCTTCCCTTGTCGACAGAAGCTGATTCCCCGAAATCTCCATGCAGGAAGATGCCTTCCATCCAGAGATAAAATCCAACATACACAGGTTTGTCGAGATGCAGCTTCTCCCTCAGCGATTTATTCTGGGCAAGGATATTTTTTTCAGAGGAGATCCCCTGGGTCGCAGCATTCTCGCCTATTATGGTTGTCTTTGTAGGATCGCCCGGCGCGAGCCTGAGAAGCAGATAGCTGACAAGCATTATGACGAACAAGGTGACAACCGCCATACCAATTCTTTTTGAAAGATACTCGAGCATGTTATGTCCAGCTGATCCTTGTTATGGGCGTTTAATTTTACCGGAAATATAACTGCTTGGGTTGAAACAAGCCAGTTTTCCGACTATCTTTATTTTCTGCTTTACCATTTTGGATTTCGATTTTAGAATATATCCATGCCCGGGTAGCTCAGTGGATAGAGCAGCAGTTTCCTAAACTGTTGGTCGCAGGTTCAACTCCTGTCCCGGGTACCATTTTTTTAATTTCAATTGCTGCAAAATCTAATTTTGCCTGGGAAGGCAATATAAAATCAAAAAAATAATTATGCTGGGGGAATCGGCCGTTTTCAACTCAAAATGCATTCTCCTCCGCTCTTGGAGCATCCATAAAAGCCTCATTATTAGAGAAATCCCCCTTTGCATTTTTATTTTTCATTGCTATTTTTAGAAATTAAAGCCTTTTAACCCATATATAGGAGGAAGAAAAATGGCGAAGAAGACCGCAAACTCGAAGTTCATGGCACCTGTGACTCCAAGTGCTGCACTGGCCGAAGTCGTAGGAGCAAAAGCAATTCCGAGGACAGAAGTGACTAAGAAACTCTGGGCCTACATCAAGAAGAACGGTCTCCAGGACAAGAAAAACAAACGCAACATCAACGCTGATGCGAAACTTCAGCCGATTTTCAAAAAAGCCCAGGTCACAATGTTCGAGATGACCAAGCTGGTCAGCAAGCACCTTTCATAAGGTTTTATGACTTTGGAACGGAGCCGGAAACCCGGCTCCGTTTTTTTTTGTGCAATATGGCTCAATGTATGATATAATAGTCTGCAATGATTTTTAATTCACAATTTAAAACAGCCGGCACTAAATTCGCTCCGCCTGAAAGATCCTCGGATCTGGAAGTGAAGCATCAGGGCGAGTCCATCGCCAAGATGAGCCTTGTCTGCGGGCTTCTCAATGCAATGCCTGACTTTGTCATGATATTGAATCAGAACAGGCAGATAGTGTTCGGGAACAAGGCCGTTGCGGAATTCGCAATGCTGCAGGGATGCAGCTGTTATTTCGGATTAAGGCCGGGGGAACTTGTTTCCTGCCAGCATGCGGCAAGTGCCGAATCAGGATGTGGAACAACTGAGGCCTGCAAGACATGCGGGGCAGTTCTTTCAATTCTCCAAAGCCTGCAGGGTTTGAAATCAACAAATGAATGCAGGATTATAAGACTGACCGGAAAAGGAATGGAGCCCCTGGACATGAGGGCTCTGGCGAATCCTTTCATGTGGGAAGGGAAGATGTTCTGCCTTCTTATTCTCACGGATATAAGCAATGAGAAGAGAAGAAAGGTACTTGAGAGGATTTTCTTCCATGACGTTCTCAACACTGCAGGCAGCATCTGGAGCATCTCAGAGCTTCTAAATGCAGGCGCCGTGACCGCTGATGAAGTGAAGAAGGATCTTTATTCGGCTTCCAGCCAGCTGATTGATGAGATAGTAAGCCAGCGCCAGCTCCTCGCAGCTGAAAGCAATGAGCTGGCAGTTAATATGATAAAAATGGAATCCCTGGAATTTTTAAATTCAGTGATGGTTGCATTTAGAAATCATGAGGTAGCAAAGCACAAGAGGATACTTGTCGATAAGGGCAGTGAGAATTTTGAATTTGTAAACGATCAGACACTTCTTTTCAGGATAATAGGGAATTTGCTGAAAAATGCACTGGAAGCCTCAGGCGAAAATGAGACAGTGATGCTTGGTGCAGGTAGAAAAGACGGAGAATATTATTTCTGGTGCCATAATGCAGGAGTTATGCCCGAAGAAGTCAAACTCCAGATTTTCCAACGTTCATATTCTACAAAGGGACAGGGCAGGGGGATTGGTACTTATAGCATCAAACTTCTCGCTGAAAGATACCTCCATGGCAAAGTTTCTTTCATTTCTGACAAAGGCAAAGGGACTACGTTTACAGTAACATTCATTCCTGAGTAAAATAATATAACTTCTTGATTATTAATTTATTGCAACTTATAAGAGTGTTGGAACAGCTTATTCTATAAATACTAATATAAAATAGTAAATAATAATAAATATAACTAATTCAGTTATATTTATTGAAATTAATAATATTACGCATTATAATAAAGCCAATGGCAAAGGAAAGCAAGGTTTCTGAAAATGGAGGTGTGTCATGAACGCGCATAATATCCAGCAGGATCCGGAGTTGGGAAACGAAAGTTCAAGACTTCAGGATTCAATTCAGTTTTCTCGGAAGATCACGTTCGAGGACATAAGGGAGCATCTTACCGGTCCGGTGGTTTCTGTTGCAGTGCATATTATCCTTTTAAGTTTCCTCTGTACTTTTTTCATTCCTGTAGAGCCCCGGCAGGAATACAGGGAATTTATTGTTGAATCGATGAAGATTGAACCTGTTAAAATGGATAAGTTGGATGTTGCTGAGATTCCTCCCAGCATAGAGGATATTGAGGCTCCATCGAATAATAATGAAGAGACGTTGACGAAAAAGGAACCTGATGCTGACTTTGCGCCAAATGACCTACCGGATGGTCCGAGCCAGGTCGATGATCTCCCTCAAATGAACAATCTTCCTAAATTTGCAGATTCAGTTTCGAGAATTGTCCTTCCTTCCGGCAACCCATTGGGATCAAGAAATCCTGATAGGATTGCTGGCATACTTAAGGATGAAAAGGCTGAGAAGACCGACATCCATGTCACAGGCGCCCTGAACTGGCTCAAGGAGCATCAGAATGAAGACGGCTCGTGGGGTGAGGATAAAGGCAGGCAGCCTGCGCTCACAGGTCTTGCAACCCTCACATTCCTTGGCAAAGGGATTACACCTATGTCCCAGAAATACGGGAAGACGCTCGTGATGGCCCTCAAGAAACTTGTGGAATTCGGGAATAATACTTCGGCGGGTGGCGTTATATACGGGGATGGAAACGGATACTGCCATCCAATTGTAGCGTATGCCATTTCAGAAGCGTATACAATGACAAGAATCCCTCATCTCGAAGATGTAATGAATAAAATGACAGGAGTCATAGTCAAAGGGCAGAATAAATATGGATCATTTAATTACAGATATAACAATGCACCGGATCCGAAGAATGGGGAGCCAAGATGCGATCTATCTTACGCCGGCTGGAATTTCCAGGCCTTGAAAGCGGCATTTACTGCTGGCTCTCCTGTGCCAGGCCTTGAAAACGCCATTGGCAACGGCATAAATGCCATTGTGAACAAGCATTCCGCCGCTGATGGAAGTTTCTGCTATGGGTCAGGAGGGGATAGGGGGACTCCTTCAATGACATCAGTGGGGACTCTCTGCCTCCAGCTTTTAAATTCAGGGAAAATTCCCCATGTGGGAAAGGGGCTTAAATGGATAATAAACGCAGACAGCGGTAAATCCATGGACAGCGAATGGAAGGAGAATTCAGGAAATGCCTGGGCCCTTTACACATGGTATTATCAAACTCAGGCTATTTATCAGGGCAGCGGTGAAAAAGGCGATGCATGGAAGAAATGGAACGAGAAATTCCTTAAAGGCAGCCTTATAAGGGAACAGGAGGCCGACGGTCACTGGTCTTCCCCTTATGAAAAATATGGAGCCAGCAGGAACAGGCAGGGGCATGGTGAAGGAACGGGAGCGGTCTTCAAGGATTCTTCACTCGATTTGCATATATACTCGACTTCATTATGCTGTCTCATGCTGGAGGTCTATTACAGGTATCTGCCTACTTATAAGGTTGCATCGGCGGATGAGAAAAAAGGGGCAGCCCAATTTTCCAGGGAAGAAAATATTCTTATAGAATGATCCGGCGTAAGTGCAATGGAAAAGGAAGTCAAAGTATTATTTGTCGCCAAGAGGATATGGAAGTATCTTGGAAATATCACCCTTCCCCGGTTCGCAGAGGCATGAGATGGCTGAATAGGCATAACGGAAGTTCTGCATGATCATGGCTGAAAGAAAAATCATCGACGCCGTCAGTCTCAGGATCATGCTGTTGGACCACACTTCGAAGTTATCGTGGTTTTTCACAATGCAGGTCATCCAGTCCTTTGAAGGGAATACCATCATGCCGTTTGGTTCGCATAGCCCGAATCCGAATGGAGTGTACACTATGTTCGCCTTTACTCCATGGAATTCACAGGCGAGTTTTGCAAGTGAACAGAGCATGAAATCGGTGC
This sequence comes from Lentisphaerae bacterium GWF2_50_93, assembly GCA_001804815.1. Classification (GTDB taxonomy): domain Bacteria; phylum Verrucomicrobiota; class Lentisphaeria; order Victivallales; family GWF2-50-93; genus GWF2-50-93. The sequence goes on along the minus strand of MHBI01000100.1, from coordinate 69,642 downwards.
CTATGTATTCGTCGATTACCGCCCCGATGCAGAAGTATTCAGGGTAGAATTCCTCTGATCCGGGCGTCTTGTATCCGAAATCCTTCATCATCATTCCGATTTTCTTAAGTGAATCCGTCTCATATTCAGAAGTTGAGGAAAGAAACTTGCCCCATGAATCATAGATTTCACCCGAACTGTCCTGGTCAAACCACTGTATGTGCAGCTCGGTCAATCCCTCAAAAAGATCCGTATCGCTGTTCTTAAGCTTTTCTGCGAATAAGGAACGGCTCTTCCTGGACTTCAGGACCGCCTGCATCTGGTGGACCCTCATCCTCATTTTCGGAGCATTGCTTTCCTGTATTGAGGATATGACAGAATTTATTTTTCCCATGGACAGCAGTTCGGCCATCGCCTGGCTTGCTGTCTGCGAATCGTCATCTTCAAGGAGGGTCAACAGGGATTTTATCTTGTTCTTGGGCATATTTTAAGAAAATAACTGTTATATGTTTACTTTGTTTTAACTGGGAACTTGCCTTTGAGGGCGTTTTTTGCTATCTCAACTGCATCATACGGAAATGCCCCGTTTATCATCCATCTGAGAAAATCGGGATTCCTGACGGATATGTCCTTTAAAGGGGTTCCATCATTCTTACCGAATCCAACAATCGCCGTATCTCCCTGCCATTTGAATTTACCGGTGTTGTCGATCCATTCCGGCTTCTTGTTATTGCAATAAGCGTGAAGTTCAGCAATATTCCTTGGAAGATCCTCGTATTTCCTCAGTTCTCCCTGGAAAACTTCAATTGTAGCAAGAATGTCCTTCTCGGCACTATGCGCATTTTCCAATTCCTTGCCGCAGAAAAACTTATATGCGGCTGACAGATTCCTGGGCTCGCGTTTGTGGAAGATGGTCTGTACGTCGACGACTTTTCTGCCTTCAACGGAGAAACTGATGTCGGATCTTCGGAATTCCTCTGAAAGAAGCGGTATGTCAAAGTTATTTATATTGTAGCCGGCAAGATCGCAGTTTTCAAAGAATTTAAGAAGAGAGGACGATATGGATTTGAATGTCGGTTCATTTGCGACATCGGAATCCTTTATGCCATGTATTGCTGAGGCTTCAGGAGGAATAGGCCTTTCAGGATTAATCCTCCTTGTTCTCACTTCGGAAGTTCCATCAGGTGAAATTTTCGCAGCCGATATTTCGACAATCCTGTCGGTCTTTATATTGGTTCCTGTAGTTTCCAGATCAAAGAAGATTATAGGTCTTTCAAATTTAAAGCCGTTGAAATCGTATTCCATTTCAGTTTCCTGTGTTTTGTTTCTCAGCAATCTGAGAAGGTGTTTTTTTATAGGGGTATTCGGGTGAGGCTACACCTCCGCTTATTATGAGCTTCATTCCGTCGCTTACGCTCATTTCCAGAAAAGTGCATTCATTCCTGGGAACGAAAATCAGAAAACCTGCGGTTGGAGGGGCGAAAGGCATGAAGACACATATCAAATCATTGCCGGTTTTTTCCAATATTTCATTTTTCATCTTGTTTTCATTTGTAAGAAATGTAATTACATACAATCCCTTCCGTGGATACTCAACCAGCACGACTGCCTTGAAAAGGCCGCCTTTTCCACCTTTCATGGCATCCACAATCTGTTTTGCAGTGGAATAGACTGCGCTGATCACGGGAATTTCAAGAAGTAATTTTTCAAGGGTAAGCATCAGCCTTCTGGCCAATGCCCACTTTGCTATCTGTCCAACCAGGAAAAGGAAGGCCAGTGTGGCCAGGAGTGAAGCGCCTCTCATCCCGATGGTGAACCATTTGTTTTCAGCATCGGACATGTTCAGATTCTCCATCACCGGATCAATCCACTGGGTGATGAAATTGAAGAAAAATATAGCCAGCCATATCGTTATCCCTAAGGGGATTATAATCAAAACACCAGCAATGATCCTGTTCTGGATCAAGGTTAAAATCGGCAATTTTGAATTTTCTTCCATAAGACTGCTGCTAAATTCCTGTTAAATCACGAAATATCGGTCTCTCAATGGCTTTTACAAACATAAACCCAAGAATTAGATTAATATGCTGACAGTACCCCATTGATTCAAGCGGAGAAATCTTTAATTGGAGCGTTCAGGAAATATTTCGCTGAAATTGAATGATTTGACAAGTTTCGCAATGATTTTGCGTTCCAGGCATCTCATTCTTCTGCGTTCTGAAACAGTTGAGTCATCTTCTCCGGATATATGGAGAATCCCATGGACAATATATAAGGCTATTTCTTCAGAGAATTTCCTGTTCAGTCTTTTTGCCGCTGATTCCGCAGTATCGGTACATATGAATAGTTCGCCATCGATATCATCGTTTGAACTATCTTTATCAGTACTGTAATTGAAGGAAATTACATCAGTGGAACCTTCATGTCCCACAAAATCCTTATTCAACTGGCAGATAGTTGCAGTATCTACAAAGTTGATGGCCAAACGGAAAAAAGGATTGCTTTCAAGAAGCCCGCAAATCCTGCAAAGCTCCTCAACCATCCTATTCATTGTCTTTTTGGACGGCATTGGATACAGTTTTTGCTGCCTGGAAAAGATCATCTTCATAATCTTCGTTCCCCTCGTCTTTCGGATAAGTGACACGCCCATGCATCATAGTTGTCAACGTTTTTACGAATGATTGACGGATTTTTGACAATTCGCCAAAAGTCAGCTCAGCATCATTGAGTTGTCCATCCCGTATTCTTTTCCTGAGAATTTCCCAGACAAGAGAATCGATTTTTGATAGGGATGGCTTTTGGAGAGTTCTGGATGCGGCCTCGCAGGAGTCCGCCAGACTTACAATAACTACTTCCTTTTCCCGGGGCAGGGGGCCTGGATAACGGTAGTCTATTTCAACGACAGATGAATCTGTCTCCTTTCCTTCATCAACAGCCCTCTGATAGAAGAACATCACAAGATCGGTGCCGTGGTGTTGCTCGATGGCATCCCTTATTATTTTCCTTAGCTTATATTTTATCGCCATGTCAACCCCGTCTTTTACGTGGTTGAGTATGACAAGGCTGCTCATTCTGGGATTGAGATCGTCATGTTTGTTTTCCTCTCCCATGTTGTTTTCGATGAAATATTCAGGTGTTGTTAGTTTGCCAATATCATGGAAAAGTGCGCAAACCCTTGCCCTGATGGAATTAGCTCCTATGTCCTGGGCGGCATGTTCCGCAAGTGTGGAAACCACTATGCTATGGTGGTATGTGCCCGGTGCCTCAAATTGGAGACGCTTTAGGAGAGGATGGTTGTAATCACATAAAATGAGAAGACTCATGTCGGTGCTTATCTGAAAGACCATTTCCAGGATGAATGTTAAAACAAGAGATAAGGCTATGACAAGAATTCCTGTTGCTATGCTGAAGGCAGATGCAAGGGCAATTATATCAGGTTTCTCGGAAATGCTCCATAGGTGGAGAACTTCGATCGATGGAAGAAGCAGGCATACTGCAAGGGCGCCCCTGAGAAAATAACTCCTGTGGTTTGTAGAATGTCTTACGGCAATTCCGGCTATGACGCTCACTATCATGCCACTCAGCAGGACATGGAATGAGTTGTTCATTTGGAATGAGGCTATCAGGGATACGAACAGGCCTGCGTATATGGCTGCCCTGAACCCTACCATCACGGAAAGGATTACTGATGTCATTGCTAGAGGGAGCACGGCAGCAGTCATTACAGGAGGCAGATTGAAAGCCGACCCGAATATAAGGAACATCTTGATGGCTACGGTATTTAAAATGATGTTTATGATGACTACCGTTCCTACCAGGGCTATCTTCTGGTTGCTTCTGACGACTTCAGGATGGATATTATAGAGGTAAATGCCGTTGAGAATCATCAGGAACAGGCAGATTGCCGAAACATTTATGAAGTTTTTCCAGAAATTCAAATATCCCTTGAGACTTTCCCTTTCCTGCTTATACGACTGAAATCTCTGGATGCTTTCCTTATCGACATTCTTCCCTTTTTCAATGATTACGTTCCCTCTTTTAATTTCTACTTTGACAGGAGAGACGGATTCCTCGGCTTTTTTCCTCATCTGCTCAGTCATTTCCGAGTCAAAAATCAGGTTGGGGCAGATTATCTCCGATATGACGTTTGTTATAGCATGTTCAAAGGATCTTCTGTTTTCAGGAGAGTAATATTTCGCAATGTTTCTGGAGATATCTATGGAAGCCTCATCAGGCATTGGCATTTCTGTCGACTTTAAGGATTTTTTACGCAACCGCCCCTTTTCATCTATGATTCTCAGCGTGAAAGGCTGTTTCATCCGTATTTCTTCGGGATTGAACAACCCCTTGCCAAGAACGCTTTCAATCTCGTTGAGAAATATTTTCCTCTTTTCCTGTGTCTGCAGCACTATGGAAAGTGAAGCAACTGTTTCTTTCGGAAGGGATGATACAATTATTGAAACTTTACTCCCGGGTATCGGATTATAGGTTTCCCCTTCCTTTATTGAAATCCTCTTTTCAAATTCCTGGAAGAATTCAGATGCTGCGTTCAAAGTGTTTTCACTCGACCGTACATCTATTTTGTAGATGGAAGGCTCCTCGCTGACGGTATTATCCCTCCTGATCCTTGTCTTTTCAGCATCTATGTATGAGAAGTCAAAATCAGCGAAAACAGTTGATGTGGCCTGCTGGTTTTCCACGAATGAAATCGATAGATCCTCATCCCTTGGGAACATCAATACGGCTACGCATACGGCCCATACGGCCACAAGGATGAAAATCCAAACTGTTTTTGAATTCTCGAAGACATTTCCAAGGGTCTCTCCCTGCTTGAGTCTTTTCCTTGACTGGAGGAGACCCTTCTTTTCGAGTTCACGCCGTTTGAAGCGTTTGAATATATTTTCTTGGAGATATTTGAGCATGATTTTCCAGATAAGGAATATTTATGGTTTTTTCCTTGATTTCGATGCAGCCAGATCTTCTGAATATGCGTTGATTATCTTTTCGATAAGTGCATGTCTTACAACATCTTTAGATGTGAAATGGCAGAATGAAATGTCATGTATGGTCTTCAGTATCTTTTGTGCGTGTATGAGGCCTGATTCCTGGTTCCTGCCAAGATCTGTCTGGGACGGGTCGCCGGTGATGACACAGCATGAATCAAAACCGAGCCTTGTAAGAAACATAAGCATCTGGTCCCTGCTGGCATTCTGGGCCTCATCGAGAATTACAAAGGCATGGTTCAAGGTCCTTCCCCTCATGAAGGCAAGAGGGGCGACTTCAATTATATGTTTTTCCATCAGGGAATTCACTTCGTCGAAATCGAGCATCTCATACAGGGCGTCATAAAGAGGTCTTAGATAGGGTAGGATCTTCTCCTCGAGATTTCCAGGGAGGAATCCGAGGTTTTCGCCCGCCTCCCTTGCCGGCCTTGTAAGAATGATACGGCTGTATTTTCCAGAAAGGAACTCGGAAACGGCCATTGCCATCGCAAGATATGTCTTTCCTGTTCCTGCAGGACCTATCCCGAAAACTATGTCCTTATCTCTTATCGACTGGATATATTTCAACTGCGCGTTCGTCCTCGGTACGATTTCAGGTTTCCTTTTCCCGACTTTGATCCTGGAGGAGAACATGCTGTGTATTTCTTTTTCCCTGTGATGCCTGTATGCTGAGAGAAGGTGCTCGAAATCCCTTTGAAGTATTGTCTTCAATCCTTCCTTGTAGAGGGAAGTTGCTTCATTCATGAAGGAGGTCGCTCTGGCAAGAAGGACAGGATCCTGGGAATTGAGCTTGATCCAAAGATCCCTCGAAACTACGTTGACGTCCAATTCTTTTTCCAGGAGATTGAGATTTTTTGGCAGATTTCCGGCAAAAACAGCTTCCAGGGCTTCTGGCCCGTCAAAATAGAAAATTTCCTCTTCGGCCATTTTATTATGGTTACTGGGCAGGAATATTGATAGTCATTCCGACTTTCAGTTTCCCGGCGTCAGTTATTTTATCCTTGTTTGCTTCAAGGATGACAGGCCATTTGCTTGCTTTGCCATAGACTTTCTTGGAGATAGTTGAAAGAGTATCGCCTTTTTCTATGGTATAAGCGTGGGCTTCAACTTTCTTTTCCAATGCTGCAGCGGTCGGCGGAATTACTGGTGACGGCAATATTACAGGAGTCTGGAGAATTGGCTCAACTGGAGCTACTATTTCATTCGAAGAGCTTGGGGGTACTGTCTGAGGGGTCTTCCAGTCAGGATAGGAGTATGAGATGTATTCAGCCCACTGCTGTTCTGATTCGCTGTAGGGGGTTCCTGCAAGCTGTGGCGAATTGCATCCTGCAACGATTACCGTGAGAACTCCTGCGGCACAAAGCAAACTGAGTTTCGTTTTCATATTTATGACCTTTCTTATAAATAAACAATTATAATATAAATCAACTTTTGAAAGACCGCAAGACCAAAACCGCATTGTGACCTCCAAAACCTAGATTAATATTCACTGCGGTATTGATTTTACGCTCAACAGCCTTGTTTGGAGTATAGTTGAGATCACACTCCGGATCAGGGTTTTCGTAGTTTATGGTAGGAGGAATGATGCCATTCTTGATGACCATGGAACAGACAATAGTTTCGAGTCCACCCGCTGCTCCCAGTGCATGTCCAGTCATTCCCTTGGTGCTGCTGATATTCAATTTATTCGCATGCTGTCCAAAAACAGACTTGATTGCGGAGGTTTCAAACTTGTCGTTCAGTGGTGTGCTTGTGCCGTGGGCGTTGATATAGTCTATGTCCTCGGGATTCATTTTTGCATGCTTCAGGGCCATCCTAATGGCCTGGGCTGCTCCGGACCCATCCGGAGAAGGCGAAGTTATATGATAAGCATCGGCAGTAGCTCCGTATCCGACAATTTCAGCTAAGATGTTCGCCCCTCTTTTCCTGGCATGTTCAAGTTCTTCAATGACAAGGATTCCCGAGCCTTCAGACATGACGAAACCGTCACGCTGTGCGTCAAATGGGCGGCTTGCCCTCAATGGGTCATCATTTCTTTCGCTCATCGCCCTCATTGAACAGAAACCAGCAAATCCTATTGGAGAAATTGTTGCTTCGGCTCCACCAGTAATCATAACTTCCGCGTCTCCGCGCTTTATGATCCAATATGATTCACCTATCGAATGGCATGAGCTGGCGCAGGCGCTTACGATTCCAAAATTAGGGCCCTTTGCCCCGTATCTCATTGATATTGAGCCTGATGCCATATCACCTATGAGCATTGGGATAAGAAGAGGTGAGCTCTTGTCAGGTCCTCTGTTGTAGAGGATATTGCATTGCTGCTCGAAAGTCTGCATGCCACCAATGCCGCTGCTGGCGAGAACGCCTACCCTTGTCGGATCCATTCCCTCAAGTTTCTGTGGAATACCGGCATTTTTTATGGCTTCATCAGAGGCTGCAATTCCGTAGTGGCAGAACATGTCCAGGCGGCGGGCCTCTTTTTCAGACATGTAATTTACTACGCTGAAATTCTTGACTTCCCCGGCAATCCTTGTGCGGTAGCGGGAGACATCAAAACGTGTCACTGGACCAATTCCAGATCTTCCATTGATCAGGGAGTCCCAGAAATCCTGTACATTGTTTCCAACACAGGATATTATTCCCGTTCCGGTGACTACTACGCGTCTATCATTCATTTCAGCCTCGAAATCATTTAAGTTCAGAAAAAGGGGTCACTTCTCGGAAGAGAAATGACCCTTTATAATCAAAACTGATCCTTAGTTACTTCTCCTGATGCCCTTCAATGTACTTGATGGCATCTCCAACGGTAGTCAGTTTTTCGGCATCCTCATCCGGGATATCAGCACCAAATTCCTCTTCAAGAGCCATGACCAGTTCAACCTGGTCGAGAGAATCAGCACCTAAATCTTCAATGAATTTCGCTTCCGGTGACACCTGGTCGGGAGAAACTCCGAGCTGCTGCACTACAATTTCTTTTACTTTGTCAGCTATTGAAGCCATTAAATCGCCTCCTGTTTTAGATTAATTTTTATATTTTTCTATATTGACAATCGAAATGTTTCATTAAGTTGCATTTAATTCTTCTAAAATCAAACTGATTTAATAAAACACCTGAAAGTTTTTACATCAGCAGTCCACCGTCTACATTTATTACCTGGCCGGTAATATAGTCCGAATCCGGTGAACTTAGGAAATATACGCACTTTGCAACATCTTCCGGGGAACCCTGTCTCTTCATCGGGGTCACCAGCATGAACGCCTGAGTCGCCTGTTCCGGCAGATTCTTAGTCATGTCCGTCAATATATATCCCGGAGCAACTGCGTTCACGCATATGTTCCTCGTCGCAACTTCCTTGGCGGTGGTCTTCGTGAGTCCGATGACTCCCGCCTTGGACGCTGAATAATTGGCCTGTCCGGCATTTCCCATCCTTCCCACGACGGACGCCACATTCACTATCTTGCCATACTGCAGCTTCATCATCGGACGCAGGACCGCCTTGGTAAAATTGAAAGTGCCCTTGAGATTCACGTTTATGACGGCATCCCACTGCTCCTCGCTCATCCTCAATATAAGAGTATCCTTCGTGATGCCTGCGTTATTTACGAGTATGTCTACTTTTCCGAACTTTTCAATAGTCGCCTTCACAGCAGCTTCCGCATCCTCGTACTTGGTGACGTTCGCACTAAGGGCGATGGCTTCAGTTCCCTTCTGGCGGAACTCCTCGGCAGTCTGCTCCGCAATTTCCTTCATAATGTCGACAATCGCCAGGGAAGCCCCTTCCTCCGCGAACCTCGCGCAGATGGCCTTTCCGATTCCTCTAGCTCCTCCTGTCACAAGCGCGACTTTACCTTTAAGTCTCTGTGATTCCATGACTCACCATTGTTTTGATTGTGGATGATTTATATATTCGAATTTCAAGAAAAGGATTGGAATAATAACATCATTTGAAAAAAAATCCATCCGTTAATGGAAAATTCTATCAGACAAAGTTCTTTACGCTGTCCATGCTGTTGATATTGAAGGTTGCGACATTCGCACTGATCCTCCTGGCAAGACCGGTCAGTACATTTCCCGGACCGAATTCAATGATGGTGTCCGCGCCTGTGGCAAGTATTGACCTCACACAGTCCTCCCATTTCACGCTCCCGGCAACCTGGCTGACAAGATTTCCACGGATCTCTCCGACGCTCTGGACGCAGGTTCCTACATAGTTCTGTGCAACTGGTATCATTGGATCCTTCATGGGAATTCCATCTAATACTGGCTTTAAAGCATCTCCCGCGTCCATCATCATCCTTGAATGGTATGCTCCGGCAACCTTGAGGGGAATTACTTTCCTGAAGCCTTTTTCCTTGAATACTGCGACCGCCTTGGTGATTTTATCCTCGGGACCGCTTACCACGACCTGTCCGGGGCAGTTCAAATTCGCCACATCGATGTCGCACTCCTGGCATGTCTCCATTATTACCGCGAGATCTCCTCCTAGAATAGTAGCCATTCCACCCTTGGTTTTTTTACAGCATTCATCCATGAGTTCAGCGCGCTTAGCGACAAGACGCAGCCCGTCGGCAAAAGTAAAGGTTCCAGCAGCGTAGAGAGCTCCAAATTCGCCTAGGCTCAGTCCGGCCGATGCAAGTGCCTTGACATCAGGCTTCTTTTCCGCAAAAGCCGCAAGGCATGCAGAACTCATTGTATAGATTGCCGGCTGGCAGTATCTGCTTTCAGTGAGCTTCTCTTCAGGTCCGTTGAAACATACATCGGAAACAGACCACCCTAGAATGGAATCGGCTTCCTTGAATATCGCCGCCGCCGCCGGGCTCTGTTCGAAAAGATCCTTCCCCATGCCGACTGCCTGTGCACCCTGTCCTGAAAAAACAAATACTGGTTTCATAGTGTTAATAATTCGTTAATTGTTATTGTATTAAAGCAAGGCAGGTTTTCCAGCCTGCTATCTCATTGAGAAACAACGGGCTATAAGCCCGCCTTACCAGACAAAGGGCGTTACAAATACATCAATACTTTAAAAAATCAAATATGAAAAACATATTGACTTTCATGGGCGTTTCAGATAGAATTGCAAGTGGAGACAGGAATGAGAGCTGAGAGAACGCAGAGACTGAATCCGGCCAGTTCCCGACCTCCGGAGTCATCCTCATGAGTTAGTTGTCGGAGTTCAGTCACTGCTTCACATAGCGCCGGATGATTTTACCAGATTTATCATCCGGCGTTTTCTTTTAGTAGGTACGGGCTTCAGCCTGTACCATCTTTTTCTCTCTTTCTCTCTCCCTCTCCTCTCTCCTCTCTCTCCCTCTCCTCCCTCTCCTCCCTCTCCTCCATGGTGCCAGTCCAATGCCGTTAACTTAAGATATAACACATTAATGTCACACATGTTATATCCTGATGATGAATCCTGAAGGGATTGAGTAATACAGCCTGTGGTTTCAACCACAGGACATATATGGAAGAATGATTCGTCCTGTAGGGACGGAGTATGCTCTGCCCCTTCAGGGCAAAACAAATTTTGGGATCTAATACCTATGGTTGAAACCATAGGCTTTATTACCTAACGCATTCCATGCGTAAAGATAAATTAGTCATAACGTTCATGTTATTAAATTGTTGCGCTTAAGTTAACGGCATTGGACTGGCACCAATTAAGATGATACATCAATTCGCCGTTGCAACGAAGCTATGGTGGACACAGAAAGGAGGTACTACCCTCTATTCAGCCAGACCTCCATCTCGCCGGGTTTCCTGTTGGCCCATATGAAGTAGGGGATGGCTTTCAGGCGGAACTTCTCAAGCTTCGACTCGAGAGGCCGGTATAAGCCATTCCATACAGTATTCTTTCTCCTGCAGGCATTTGCGAAAATCGCAAACGCTCCCTTCAGGATCGAGTTGTCAGGCTTGACGGAAAACTGCGGATTTGATACGGCAATTGCCAGATCGTAGAGATATTTTCCGTTGTCCGCCTCCTCGGCGCAGTATACGAGAGGTCCTTTCTGGATTGCGACCTTTCCACAGTCATGCCTGAGTTTGGGATCAGCCTCAACAAGAGTCACAGGCATTTCAAAGTCGATCTCAATCCTGTCTCCGGAGCTCCATTTTCTATTTATTACGGCGTATCCATTTACAATTGAGAATTTGATCTTGGTACCTTTAAGTTTCAATGAATATTTCTGGCACCATCCCGGTATCCGGATGCAGACCTTGAAGTCGGTGGGAGTTTCCGGAGAGATTTCCAATGAAACTGATCCGTCCCAAGGATAGTTAGTCTTCTGGGAGATCAGTACTGGACTTCCATTGACGTTGATGGAGGCCGAGCTTGAGATGAAAAGATTGACACGCACTTCATCCGCTCCTTTCATATAAATGTAAGATCCGAGAGATGCGAGGAGTCTGGCGACATTGCTCGGACAGCACGAGCAGCCGAACCATTTCTGGCGTTCCGGCTTCACGTGTTCTTCAAGGATGTTCCCAGGATGAGGATATGCCGAGAGAGGATTTGAATAGAAAAATGCCTTGCCGTCAAGGGACACCCCGGACATTACGCCGTTATAGAGCGCCCGTTCCATTACGTCCGCATACTTTGAATCCGGTTCAAGCTGGAGCATCCTGTAGGAGAAGAATACAAGAGATATTGCCGCGCATGTTTCAGCATAGGCAGTCTCATTCTGGAGATCGTATTCATAGGAAAACGCTTCTCCGTTCTTCTTGGATCCGATTCCGCCGGTGATATACATTTTTTTGGAGATGATGTTGTCAAAGAGCCGCTTGCAGGTCTCGAAAAGCTTCTTGTCGTCGATTTCGGAAGCAAGAGACGCCATACCGGAATAGATATATCCTGCCCTGACGGCATGGCCGAGAGCCTCATCAAGCTCCCTTAAAGGCTTTTCCGCCTGGTAATAGTCGTAATTGTCCTTCTTTCCGTAGTTCGACCAATGAAGGTCCCTTTCTCCTCTTTTTTTTGCCTCAATTGAGAAATAATTCGGTTTATGACCGCGTTCATCGATGAAATATTTTGATAGGTCGAGATGCTTCTTGTCACCGGTCAGTTCATAAAGCTTCAATAGCGCCAGTTCTATTTCCTCATGGCCGCAGTACCCGCGCTTCTGTCCGGGCTTACGTCCGAAGACCGTTGCTATATGGTCCACATATTTCAGCATTATATCGAGGAATTTGCGTTTCCCTGTAGCCTTGAAATATGCGACAGCTCCTTCGATGAGATGTCCTGCACAATAAAGTTCATGGAGATCGCGCAGGTTCGTCCAGCGTTTTTCTGGTTCCACATTTATGAAGTATGAGTTGAGATATCCGTCCTTGAGCTGGAGATCCCCCATGAGACCGACCACATGGTCAATTTGCTTTTCGAGTTTGCTGTCAGGATGCTTCTCAAGTGTATAAGCCGCCGCCTCGATCCATTTCGCGACATCCGAATCCCAGAAGATATGTGGCCTGTTCTTCTGGCCAGGCTTCCATTTCCAGGCGGCGATCCGCCCCGTTTTCTCCGACCAGGCATAAACTGTCGGGATCGTGTTCTTCCTGTTCACTTCGATCCGCGGACTCCAGAAAGAATCCCTTATTTCAACGTCTGTAAAATCAACTGGTGCATTTTTACGCATATTCATATAGATCCCTTTTTTTATGATATGTAGGAACTTATCCCTCGGCCGGCAGTGTGAAAGATGATAGAAGCATAGAAAAAGAGGATAAATCCGACTTTATGTCTTCTGCAGAGCCTGCGCTTGTCCCGAAGGATGAATTTCACCTGTCAATTGTTCCACATGAGTAATGCAGACATTCTTGTCTGCAATAAATAAACAGGCAGGAATGCCTGTTTTACTTATTCTCCCAAGCAGGAAAGCACCTCGGCAGGTATTGGCTGCTTGACGAGATCAGATCCGGCCCAGCTGGTGCCAAGTGCCTTTCCACCGCTGCCCTGGAAGAACTCGAGCTTGAACGCATGCTTGCCAGCCATTAGACCGATGGTGCCGGAACGTTCCTGATCCCCGTGTCCGCCGTCGTTGTCGACGACTATTCTTGTACCGATCAGCAGGCGGGAACCGTCATCGGAATTCGTGTAGAAAGTATATATTCCGTCTTTTGGAACGCTGATGAAGCCGTCAAATAACAAGCCGAAATTTTCCTGTTTCTTGTTTCCCGCGATTTCAATGGTGTTTGCGGTCTCCTTGGACACAGGTGTCAATTTTCCGAAGTCTGGCAGGAACTCCCATTTTCCTTCATAGTAGGAACGGGTGAGGCCTAGGACAGTGCTGGCAGGAGCGTCAGGAGTCCTGGCTTTTGCGATTTCTGCAGAACAGATCTGGCTCGGCTTGAGTCCTTCCCCGAGAGCCACCGCCTTCAGCGTGCAAGGCTTGTCGATGGTCAGGGGTTTCTGATAGAGAAGGGATTTGTCAGTTGGCTCAGAACCATCTATTGTATAATATATGCTTGAGCCTTCGGTAGAGCATGCCAGACGTATTTCTGTAGGCTTGTCGAAGATGAATCCGCGGTCGGGAGTTGCCGTCGGAGCTGACGCGCGGCCGCTATATACGCGCACAAAATCCACCCACATGTCGGTTTGGTTGCCGTAGCGGTTGAGATCTATTTTCCAGCCGCTTATGCCGCCGATGGCGTAATTGATCAGGAACCAGGCGGGCTGGCTTTTGGAGACTGGTCCAGTCGGATGGCGCAGGACTTCGAAATCATCGAAATAGTAAACTGTATCCGTCTCAGTGATCTGCACCCCGTAAGTATGGAATGTCCATGACCAGGAGCCCTTCCCTCCAAACTCCATTGTATCAACCGTCGTATTGGAGGGTTTGAACAGGGGATTGGGTTTGCCGTCGGGTCCTTTTTCTACGTTCCAGTCGAACTTTGGCTGGTTCCAGAAATGGGAGACTATGCAATATTTGCCTCCAGAATTGGGATTTCCACGTCCATAACCTCCATAGCCTTCGATAATGTCAAGCTCGTCGCAGCCGGCCTTAGCTGTTGCGGCATATTCAGGATCATTCCTGTCCATTCCTATCGTGCCTTTGGTGAGGGTCCAGAATGCAGGCCAGGTGCCAGGTGCGGACTGTGCGATGAACCTGCATTCAAAATAGGAGGGTATCGAAACCGATACGCCACTGCCGTCCCCACGGATAGATGAGATGATACCGCTGCTGCCGTTGGTGCCGGGCTTCTTTGAAGCGTGTATCCGCATGAAAGTGCCAGATTGTTCAAATATTTTGTTGTCGTCACTTGGATTTGAGAACTGCCAGCCACTGAAATCACCACCGCCCGTCTTGTGGCAGGGGTACTTCGCGTTCTGTCCGTCTGGTGATATGGACAGAGGAGCATTGAAGTCATCGGCATAGACAAGTTTCATTCCTTTGGAAGCTGGAGGCTGAGTCTTTGGAACGCCCTGGTTCCATACCACGCCACCCCTGTTGAAGAGCTGAAGCTCGCAGATGTCCTGTTTTTTTTGCGTTCTTCGCATAGATTCGGATAGTTATCGGGCCGTTGGGGAACTGGTCCGCGTGGAATACAAAGCTGCCATTGGCATCGGCGTCAAGCTTGAGATCTGGCGCTACATCCGCGTCATGACCCCATGGATCGGGAAGTTCCTTGGTAGGCTGCTGCCAGCATAGAGCTTTCACTTCAGTCATGTTGGGCGCCTTGAATGTAATCGTAACATCACCCTTGATTTCAGAGCAATAGGCAGGTGAACTGACGGAGATGGACTGCACGAAGTCGATTCCCTTGAGGCTGTTTCCCTTTTCACCGGTGTAGAAATCAGGATATTCCGGATTTACAGGTTTGGGAGCCTCCTGTGCGAAAAGAGTGGATGAGACCATGGCAGATATCAGAGCCAGTCCGGGAAGCATTCGTATGGTCATGTTTTCTCCCTTATATAATTATCCGGATAATATTACGTATTCATTGCACAAAGACAAGGAGGAAGGTAAGCTCTTCATAAAGTAGGGCGGTTTTTAAACCGCCAACATATTGTCGGGTTAAAACCCGACATACTTTCATACAATGTTCAAGCTCCTCTCCTGTGGGCGAGCCAGACTCCGACTTGATCGAATGAGCCGCCGCTCCAGAACTGGCGCGGGACGAACATATGGGTTCCAGCCTTGTTGTCCTCGAAACCGGATCCAGAAGCCATTGAAGTGTCGGCAAGCATTATGAAAAATGATGGAATCATATAATAAAGAAGACAATTCCGACAGGATGGCACTTTAAATTGGTGTAACTTGGTGTAGGGGTAATGTCATGAAAATAGGAATAGCGATGCCTTTTTTGCCTTTATTTGCCGGCCTGTTCATCTCCTCAGGAAGAGGAACTCATCCCACCAGGAAAATTGACTCCTATGAGATAATATTCGTTGTCTCCGGAAGCCTCGGCATCTTCGAGGAGGACCAGAAATTTGATGTAAGTCCTAATGAATCACTGATCCTCGAAGCGAACAATAAACATGGTGGAACGCGTCCATACAAAGAGGATTTATCTTTCTATTGGATCCACTTCGTCTTCCAGCCGAAGCACCTGAAATATAAGGATGTGAACGTCTTGCAGCTTCCGAAACAGTGCAGGATCTCACGTCCGGAGAAGATGACGGAGCTGTTCAGGGAATATCTTGAAGCCCAGGAAGCTGGAACACTCACCGAAGTGCGCGGCTCTGCGATAATCTGTCTGATGCTCTCGGAGATTGAGGCGTCTGCACGGGAGCAGGCTTCCGGATCATCGGATGAGAAGAAGTCGGGTGCTCTTGCAGCAAAAGTGAGGACGCTGATAAATGCGAATGTAGGGAGCAGGGATCTGAATACTTCCTGGCTGTCTGGTAGACTGATGTGCAATCCCGATTACATGGGGCGAGTTTTCAAGAACGTCTGCGGCAAGACCGTTACCGACGAGATCCATGAAAGGAAGATTAATGCCGCCAGACGGCTCCTTTTAAATTCATCCATGAACATCAAGGAAGTCGCCACTGCCTGCGGTTTTTCCGACACTATATATTTCCGTCGGATATTCAAGAAAATAACTGGTTATAAGCCTCTTTCCTACAGGAAACAGTTCTTGCATATGCATGTGAATACTGAACTGTCCTGATAAGTTTATTTAAGTTCAACTTGAAAAAAACTTATTATGAAATATTGTATACAATATACAATAAATTCAACATGGAGATAGCCGGATATGAAGAAGTTTCTATGGGTTTTATCAGTTGCCTTTCTACTCGTCCAGATGGGGTTAAACGCCCAGGAAAATGCCCCGAAAACGGAATATAAGCAGGAAAAAGACCTTTCTTATTATGACGCTGCAATACCGGATATAACACCTTATCAGATAGAGCGTTGCAAACTTGACGTGGATTATCCGGAAAATGGACGTGATTTACCCGTCATCGTATGGTTCCATGGAGGAGGACTTACTGGCGGAAATAAGGCGATACCAAGTGGGTTAAAGGAAAAAAACTATGTCGTAATAGCTGTCAACTACAGGCTGTCACCCCAGGTGAAATGTCCTACCTATATAGAGGATGCTGCAGCCGCAGTCGCCTGGACATTCAAACATGCATCCGAATATGGTGGAAACCCTGACAAGATCTTCATAACCGGCCATTCCGCTGGCGGGTATCTGGTGATGATGCTTGGACTTGAAAAGAAATGGTTGGCGAAATACGAGATTGACGCAAATAAACTGGCTGGGATCATTCCTTTCAGCGGGCAGGCGATAACGCATCTGACCATCAGGAAGGAAAGAGGTATCTCTGACAAGCAGCCTGTTGTCGATGAATTCGCTCCTCTTTTCCATGTTCGTGCCGACACCCCTCCTATCCTTCTGATTACTGGAGACCGCGAGAAGGAGATGCTCGGTCGCTATGATGAGAATGCCTACCTGCAGCGCATGCTGAAGATAAACGGCAATACAAAGTCCACCTTGTATGAGCTCCAGGGATATGGACACGGAATGGTTTCCCCTGGGATGCCTCTACTGGTTGAATTCATTAAGAAGACTCTGGCCGATAAAGCAAAAGAAGCAAAGAACGAAACGAAACCATAATTGCTTATTCAGAGGCATTTAAATAAAAGGATAAAAATATGTCAGAAAATCCAATATTTTGTTCAATGAAGGCGCGGCTCAAGGCCGGACAAAAAACGCGAATCCTTGCTTTCGGATCGTCCAACACTGAAAGATTTCTGCCGGGGATGCACTGGTTTGATGTATTTGATCTGGCGGTATGCAACACCTATGGGCGCATACATCACTGCATCAATACGGGAATTGGAGGTCATACCTCCAAGGATCTGCTTGACCGTTTCGAGGATGATGCAGCGTTCTACCGTCCCCATATGGCGTTTATCACAGTCGGAGGGAATGACAGCAACCCCGACCGCCAGCTTTCAGAGGAGCAGTTCACCTCCAACTTGCAGGAACTGCACCGCCGGTTCTGGAGGATGGGGACCTCTGTCGTATTCCAGACATATTATTCACCGATATGTGAGAACTGTCCTGATGCACACATGATAAAATTCTACCGGTATATGGATATCATACGGCGGGTCGCAGCAGAAACAAAATCTGGTCTTGTCGACCATCTCGCCAGATGGGAGCATCTCCGGAAGAAGCATCCGAAAAGGCATCTTCCCCTCATGCAGGACGGCATGCACGTCAACCGGCGCGGTAACATGGTAATGGGGCTCGACATTGCCCGTCATTTCGATGTAAAAGTCAATATTCCATATACGCCGTCAATATACGATCCCGAAGGGAAAACGTTCTGGGATGAAGCTGTGGAAATACAGAAGGTCATGGATAATATTTTTTCTCAAGGAGAAAAAATATGAAGATACAGCATCGTTCCCTTGGGGAAGAGGTCTATCGACGTCTTCTGCGCTTGATTCTGGACGGAAAGATTCCTGTCGGCAAATGGATGAGGGAGGAGAAGCTGTGCGATGAACTAGGTGTAAGCCGCACCCCGCTCCGCGAAGCCCTGATCCGCCTGGTGCAGGAAGGTGTCCTGGAACAACAGCCGCGCAGGGGGTGCATCGTGCGCCAGCTTGAACAGGACGAAATAAAGCAGATGATGGAATGCCGACGTCTGCTCGAGTGCATGGTTCTGAAAGAATGGTTCAACGGTATAGACCGCGAAGAAATAAAAAAGCTGGATGAAAAACTCCGTGTTGCAGAGGAAACCGGAGGAGAAACCTTGCGGATAAATGTACTCGAAGCCGACGAGAAACTTCATGAAATCATAGTTTCAACCTGTGACAACCATTTCCTAGTTGAACAAGTGCGCCGCCTGCAGCTGTTATGCCGTCCCTACCGGGTGCTGCGCTGCGCCGAATCAGAAGACCTCGTTGCAATTCTGGCGGAACGCAGGAGGATCATAAATGCCATATTGAACAATTCCGCGGAAGACGCAGTTGCCGGACTTTCGGCCCACTTCGAGACCAGCAGAAAATACTATATTGATGAAAATAAATGAAGACTCAACCACGAAACACACGAATCATAATAATAATTTCGTGTGTTTCGTGGTTAAAAATTCTGTGTCTTATGTGTGTGCCGTGGTCTCATATTGTTCCGAGGTGTATATTCCACCATGAAAAAGATAAAGGTGATATGCTTCCTGAATCCTCTGTCCTGCGATGGAAAATCCGTCGAAAGATGGAAGGAAGTCGAAGTAATATTCAAGGAACTTGACATCCATTACGAGCTTGTTTCACATGCAGGTGACCTGTCCGTAAAAGTCCGGGATATTCTCAAGGCAGGGGTGCCTGATCCCACGACTTTTGTGGGCGTCGGAGGCGATGGTACGCACAATGCCCTCATCAACGGGATGATGAAATACAAGGAATCCAGCCCGGACGCTTATCTTCCGTCCTATGCGATAATACCGTTTGGCACCGGTAATAATATTGCCAAGTCCTTCAGCATGAGCCCTATGGAGAACTTAATCTTCAGCGACATACGCCGCGCTGTCATATCCACGGTCTGGGGTGCCGACTACAGGCTTGATCTCGGCAGGATAGGCAGCAGATATTTCGCCGACGGCTTTGCCTGCGGGATTGATGCCAATATCTTAAAGGGCAGGGACAAGGATAAATATTTTTTAAAGAAAATTCCGTTTCTGTTCTGGATGGTCAAGGGTTATCTGATCTATCTCTACAATGTGATGAAGAATATTTTCGGATACGGGTCAGTAAATGGTGAAATTGAAGTTGACGGAGAGAAGAGATATTCAGGGAAGATACTGAACATCATCATAAATAACACCCGTATTTATGCCGGCGAATTCGACCTTACCGACACGGCATATGCGAACGATGGAAAACTCGACATACTGATCTCAAATGGTTTAGCGAACTATCTGAGGCGCTATCTCCTGAGCCACCGTCATTTTCCGAGGAAGATAAGGAGGCTGGGTTCGTACGGAGAGGATTCCGTCTATCATATCAAGGGCAAGGTGTTCAATATGAAGTTTGACAAGCCGGTACCGGCGCAGGTTGACGGTGAACAGATTGCAGATGCCGGTGAATTTACGATTGAAACATTTCCTTCGGCAATCACGTTGAAGATTCCCGTCGAGCCGGCGTAATTTTTATGGAGCGCTGGCATCTTGCCGGCAATTATCATTTAGAAGGAAGTCATGGAAAAAATGAATCTCATATTTACAAGTGTCGTTTCCGCCCTTCCTTTTATAATCATTGTAGTTACCTTTATTGTTGTCAGATCCGTCTATCTCATGAAGAAGAGGAATACCGGGTTAAAAGACTGGCTGATGAAGGAGGATGCGGCCGAAGATCGCAGGCTGACCTCCATAGAAAAGAAGAAATGTCCTGACTGCGGGACCACCTTCGCAGAAAGCGTACCGGTCCAGAAATGCCGGAAATGCGGATATGAGCTGATGAGGACGCATGAGGACGTGGATGCATACCTCAATTTCATGCACAAAAGGTATCTTCGGCATGTGATACCGACCTGCATATTCCTGAGCTTCATCCCGATTCTCGGATTCATTATTGGATTGCTTTACTTGAAGACGGTGATCATCAATCCTTTTGCCCAGTATATTCCCTTCGTCAGGAGGTTTAGGACAACATGGACATTGCGAATGTTTGTCGTCTTCCTCGCTATCTTCCAGATCCTGCCGGGATTTGGCGCCATCAGCGTGCCGCTTGTAGCCTACGTGAAATACTGGTTTTTCTCCAGCGCCTATCTTGAAATCATTGAAGGGAAAAGGAAGGATTTTGCGCGGTCATGAATACTGCATGAACTTGATTCTTTCCGTTCTCCGGACTATCTTCCCTGAATATGGAAAGCATGATACCGGACAGGGTGAGGGACATACTTCAACGTGATCATCAGGACGAGGAAATAATAATATCCTTGTCTTCGGACATTACGGGACACCGGAATTATGGAGCCGAATGGCTTGTAGTCACAAATAAGACCGTACTTGTATATGGCATCAGCGGTAAAGGGGATGCCATTCCCTTCCATGACATTCCCCTTTTTACCCTCAAGAAAGCCAGGATTTCCCCCCATGTAGGAATAATGTCATTCCTGGTTGAACCTAAGACAGGCAGTCCATTCAAGATTATTTCATTCTCCCAAGTACTAAATCCCTTCTTTGCGCACGCGGCTGAAGACATCTCAAGACTTGCCAATAATGAACCGGTTTCAGACAAGTCAGCATTGGCAGGGAAAGTATGCGCTTCATGCAAGAAGCCAATTCCTGAGGAACTTAACAAGTGCCCCAGATGCACCGACCGCAGGGGGACGCTTCTGCGAATGTCGCATTTCGCCATGGCTTACAAGGGGACCATGGTCATGATAATGCTGACCATGCTGGCAGGTACGGGTTTCGGGCTGATTACTCCATACATGAGCAAGCTGTTCATTGATGTCATCCTCAAGTCCGATCCTGTGACAGGGCAGTTTGTCAACGCCCACTGGTTGCTGCCGGCATCGATTTTCCTTTTTGCGGCATACGCCATCCAGCTTTTCCTCGGTGGAATTCAGGAGCGGTATTCGGGCATCCTCGGCTACAAAACAGTAGCAGACGTCAGACAGACCATCTACGAGAAGCTCCAGGAACTGTCCCTGGGATTCTTTGACAAGCATCAGACAGGTGCGCTCCTGGCGAGGGTCAACCAGGACACGCAGGAGATGCAGCGCCTGCTGGTGGACTTCATCCCGATAACCGTCGAATCCATCATTATGTTCTTTGGAATCGGCATATTCCTTTTTATACTGAGCTGGGAACTGACATTGTTCGTGCTGATCCCAATCCTTGCGATAGTAGTATTTGTAAAGCTGGTCATACCGAAATTCTGGATTTTCATGCACCGTTTCTTCTATCGCCGATCAAAACTCAGTGCGATTGTCGCAGATTCCTTGTCGGGGATACGAGTTGTCAAGGCATTCGGACAGGAGCAGATGGAGACAGACAAGTTCCAGAAGTACAGCCTGAGATACCGCGATGCCGGAATCGAGCTTGCAAAGCGCTGGAGCTTTTTCCATCCGGTATTCCATCTCCTGATAATGTCAGGCATGGTGATCGTATGGCTCGTCGGAGGATATCTTGTTTTCGGCGGGAAGATGACTCTCGGTTCGGTAGTCGCCTATTCAGGATATCTCATGATGTTCTACCGTCCTGTTTTCATGCTGACCCGCATGCTTGATCTCATAACGAATGCGGTCAGCGCCGCGGAAAGGGTGTTCGATGTGATTGACACCGAGCCCATGATAAAGGAGTCGCCTGATGCCGTAGGGCTTCCCGATCTCGAGGGTGAGATCGAGTTCCGGAACGTCACTTTCGGTTATGACAAGTTCAAGCCTGTGATCAAGAACGTATCCCTGACCATACATAAGCATGAAATGATAGGACTTGTCGGCAAGAGCGGTGCAGGCAAAAGCACTATGATAAACATTATCTGCCGTCTCTATGATGCCAGCAGCGGGGAGATACTGCTGGACGGAGTGGATTTGCGGAATATCAAGCAGAATGATCTGCGCAAGAATATTGGGATAGTCCTGCAGGATACTTTCCTGTTCAACGGAACCATATATGAGAACATCAGCTACACGAAGCCCGGTGCAACAAGGGAAGAGGTGATCAGGGCTTCGATCGCCGCCAACGCACATGAGTTCATACTGAAGAAACCGGATGGCTACGATACCGAGGTCGGAGAGAGAGGAAACAGCCTTTCCGGCGGTGAGAAACAGAGGATTTCCATAGCCAGGGCGATACTGCGCGACCCGAAGATACTCATCCTCGACGAGGCTACTTCATCTGTCGATACACAGACTGAAAAGAAGATACAGGAAGCGCTTGAAAGGCTCACCAAGGGACGCACAACCATTGCCATCGCCCATCGTCTCTCGACATTGCGCAAGTGCGACCGGCTTGTTGTCATGAAGAACGGTGAAATAGGAGAGATTGGCACGCATCAGGAGCTTTTGGCCAAAAAAGGGATTTTCTACGAACTCGTGCAGATCCAGAGCGAACTGGCGCAGATCATGGCGTTTGACATGCCCAAGCAGGAGGAGAACGGGAAAAAACCGAAGAGTTTTGGCGACAAGCCCGGAGGCGGACAGGACAACGGGGATGAAGGATTGAAAGCTGAATATTGAACTACGAAATACAAGAATGACACGAAAGAGATAAAAGTTGATTTTCATATAAACAAGGAAAGTTAATTTTCTGCAGGGCAAAAAATTATGAAGATACTGACAAAAGACGACATCAGGTTTGAGAAGAGTGCGACAGGTATGCTCAACTGTAAGCTCAAGGACGGGACGATCCACGAGCACCTGCATTGCGTCACTCTGTTCCCCCTGACTCTGCATGAGAAGTTCATATCCGTCATCAAGGAGTTGGAGCAGGAGATCGAGGAGATCGGGGTAATCAGGGGTCTGGATGGATTTGACGAGGGTCAGAAGCAGCTTGTCCGCCACGCGATCGACGAACGCTATTTCGTTCCTGAGATACTGGACATAAGGAAACTGAAATCGAAACGGTCGAAGCGCGGGCACGGCTTCGACGAATGGGAAATTGAAACAGACCGCGGCAGGAAGATCATGTATCTCTTCAATCCAAGGGATAACATGAGCATCAACAACGCCGGCGTGATCATGATCACCGACATCGAGAAGAACCGCTACAAGATCAGCGACCTGGAAAAACTCCCCAGGGAAGCCAGAACCATCCTGGAAGAGATAACGATGTAGGGTGGACGCTCCAAACTGGCTTCAGATTACATTATATATCCTTACAGACAATTAATCATATTGCCTATAATCTTACATCCAGGACATGGATCTGCCCTCTGGAAAGAAATATAAACTTGTCTCCCTTCCCTTTTATCTTCTTCACCGGATTCAGGATTTCATCAAACCTCATATATGATGCTATCTTCTTAACATTCTTGCAGAAAGCTTGATTTCATTCATCCTCGCATTACCTTTTCACTCCATGAAAATGAAAATCCCATCGCCAAATCCCAACAAAAGGCAGATACTTTGAATGATTCACATCTGACGAGGACGCTTCCTGAGGCGGCTGGAATTCCAAGGCAGTCGATTGCCCGTTTCATTGAGCGTGCGGCAAACGAGCTGAATTCACTGCACAGTTTCATGCTCCTGCGCCACGGGAAGGTTGCGGCCGAGATCTGGTGGCCACCATATGGGCCCGAACATCCGCATCTGCTCTATTCGCTGAGCAAGAGCTTCACATCGACCGCTGTCGGACTCGCCATCTCCGAGGGGCGTCTCAAGATAGACGATCCTGTGATAGGTTTTTTCCCGCAGAAACGGTTGCCAGCCGTAATTTCCGAAGAACTCAAATCCATGACGGTCCGCCATCTTCTCACGATGACCGCCGGGCATGGCCGCTGCTCTATGGAGGGAGTGAAGAAGAACAAGTTCCAGGGAGACTGGGTGAAACAGATCCTAGAGGAACCGCTGGAGCACAAGCCAGGGGCACGCTTCGTCTATAATTCAGGAGCAACCTATCTGCTGTCCTCAATCCTGAACACCGTCACCGGCGAACGCCTTCTCGACTATCTTGAACCGCGTATCCTCGCACCTCTCGGCATCACTGGCGCCAGGACCGAGACGAGTCCCGATGGAACGCATGTCGGCGGATGGGGCATGAGCATGAAAACCGAGGACATCGCAAAGTTCGGTCAGCTCTATCTGCAGAAGGGGTGCTGGGAAGAAAAACAGCTGATACCGGAATCGTGGGTTAAGGAGGCGACTTCCTTCCAGGTGTCGAACGCACATGCAGGACAATCGGACTGGGCGCAGGGATATGGATATCAGTTCTGGCGCTCGCAGAACAACGCATACCGCGGGGATGGTGCGTTCGGACAGTTCTGTCTGGTGATGCCTGGCCAGGACGCTGTCATTGCGGTCACCTCGGGGCTCCAGAACATGCAGCAGGTGCTGGACCTGGTCTGGGCGGAACTGCTTCCCGATATGAAGGATGGCAAGCTTCCGATATCGGATACGGTAAAATACGTCAAACCATCCATGACGAAAGCATCAGGAACCGCCAAATCCTCTATTTCAGCCCAGATTGCAGGACGCAACTGGAAACTAAGTGAAAATCCCGGTCTCTTCAGCCAGGCGATGTTCCGTTTTGACAAGTCGGGAGTGACATTGAAGTTGGGATCCGTGGAAAAGACCGAGACTTTGACAGCTGGATTCGGTGACTGGCGCTACGGGCAGATCCGTCTGGAAAATGATGCTCCACGCCGTTATGCCGCTTCAGCAGGTTGGGTTGCTCCTGAGGAACTCAATATCTTCATCTGCTGCTATGAACAGCCGTTCAACATCGTGCTGAGATGTCTGTTTGATCAGGAGAAGCTGACGATGGAGATGAAGCACAATGTCACCTTCTGGTCTGGTGTCTGGCCGACAATCCATGGAGAAAAAGTCATCTGATTGAGTTTTTCTTATCATTATCGGTATTTTTCTTAGTAATACTTCATTTTTATATGGATTTTCACATTACAATCTCAGAATAGGTTCAACTAGCCGGAAGTTTAGGCGTTTTTCATGTTGAATTCTTGAGGTTTTATTCATATATTTCAAGTTTGTAACTGGAGAAATGGAAATGAAAAGAAATCCTCAGCTTCCAATGGATGAGGTTTTGTGGGCAAGGCTATTTTTCAGGTTTTTCCTGAACGGGTTGCTGCTGTCGTCCATTTTCCTTTATACTGGATGTTCCTCCACCGGAAATAAAGATGAGGCAAAAGGAACCAGTACAGTTGCTGCCGATGTTCCAACGCTCCCTGCGACGATTGGAAAAGACGGTGTGGAAAATGCTGTCGATGTGAATAAGGCTCCCATTGATCTGGAATCCAATTCTCCAGACTTGACTGAGGAATTTGGCGGACGGGATCCGATTGAAGGATTCAACCGTTCAATGTTCACCATAGACAAATACGCCTTAAGATATGTTGTCCAGCCCATTGTCATTTTCTGGGGATCCC
The DNA here is from genome assembly GCA_001804815.1 of Lentisphaerae bacterium GWF2_50_93. Lineage (GTDB taxonomy): Bacteria > Verrucomicrobiota > Lentisphaeria > Victivallales > GWF2-50-93 > GWF2-50-93. The sequence continues at coordinate 44,161 of MHBI01000100.1, read as the reverse complement.
TTATCCCCAGGCACGGGATAGAATGTTTCAACCGCTTTACGGAAAATGTAGCCTTCCCAAGAAGGACTGTAAGCTCCCTTATACAGGCCAAGTTCAAGTATGCTGGAATAGACACATCGTGTTTCCTTATAAATATCACGCTTGGCATAGCTGGTTTCTATGATCCTGCCAGGGACTGGTTCGACCTGGAAGTCCAGGACGAGGATTTCGGACAGGCTTTTGCCTGGTGGGGCATAGGTCCGGGAGTAGTCCTCCATATTCCATTCATAGGTCCCACTAATTTACGTGACGGAATTGGCGAGATTTTCGACTACGCTTTCGATCCCAAGACGTATATATGGGGGGGGCAGGGTTTTACGATGTTGAATCAAAGCACTACCGGCTATCGTGAGATGGATGTCTTCCTTAGTGCAAACAATGATCCGTATGAGCTGCTTAAAAGGTTTTATGCGATGCAGCGCTACTTCAAGATCAACGACTATGACCGCCGTGAAGTAATGGCTGAATACCAGAAGAAGCTCTTGGAGGATGAAAAGGAGCCTCCGCTGCAGGAACCGGATCCTCTCCTGAAGGAAATTGTAATACGCGGGTTCAAGTCACAGGGGCCTTATATCGACACGATGCGGATCGGGATGGTACAGGTCCAGAACGACCATGAGAGCATGTGGGTTGACGTATCCCTGTGGAACACCGATTTTTTCAACCAGGGTTCAGTTCGCACTGTGAAAGTGGTTGAGGGCAAATCGAGAATGCCTTATAAAATATGGTACCAGAAACAGAAGGATGCGCCTATTGCCATCGTGCTGCCCGGTGCCGGCTCCCATTACACCAGCAATGATAATTCGGCTATTTCCGAGATACTTTTCAACCGCGGATTCACTGTTGTCGCTATGAGCAATGTCTTGAACTGGGAGTTCATGGAGACGGCCGCTTCTGTAGCTGTTCCAGGGTATACTCCTGCAGATGCTTCGGATGTAAGAAATGCAATCGCGGCAGTATTTAAGGACCTGGAGGAGAACAAGGGGTTGAGTTTTCCTGAAAAACTCCTAATAGGCTGGTCCAACGGAGGAATGCTCACCTTGTTCATCGGAGACATGGAAAAGAAGAATCCTATTCTCAAGATTTCCAGATATGTTGCGATAAATCCGCCTGTCAACCTCGAATATACCATGGAAGAAAGCGATAGATTGGGACTTGCATGGAAGAAATGGGGGCAGGAACGCGTTTTTGAACGCGGATCTGTTGCCTTGATGAAATATCTTGGGATTAAAAGGAAATCATATAAGCCATATGAGGAACCTGGAATAGTTCAGGAAAACAATGTTCCCGGGGAACTTAAGCCCCTTCCGTTCACTGAGACGGAAGCCAAATCGCTGGTTTACTTCAACTTCAAGGTATCCTTGGAGGATGTGCTCCTGTGCATTGTCAGGAATAATGGGAATATGAATTATTTCAAAAACAAGTGCACATGGGGAAACAGGACTGATTTCTACCACGAAATAGATCAGATGACGTTTGCCGAATTTACGAAGAAGTATATCTTGAAATACCATTCGGAGATTGAGAACCGCCAGATGACGATAGAAGAACTCAATAGGAAATCAAGTTTGTATGCGATAGAGGACTTCCTGCGTAATGACAAGAATGTATGCGTAATTCATTCTTCCAATGATTTTCTGGAAAGCAGTTCTGAACGGCGCTGGCTGAAGGACACAATGGGAGACCGCTGTATTTTCTACAATGTAGGTGGACATCTTGGAAACCTTTATCTTGAAAGAGTACAGAAATTGATTGGGGATCTTGCCGATGAAATTGCAAGGAAGGAAGCAGCCGCCCTTCCGAAATAATCTTGTTTTGATGTTGTTTCTTCATGTCTGCGTTCAAAAACAAACTTAACAGGGAGATTTACAGATGAAATATGCTCCGATCATATCGAAGTTCCCGCATTTCCTGCATGGTGGAGACTACAATCCAGACCAATGGCTGAAACATCCGGAAGCGATTGATGAGGATTTCCGCCTGATGGACCTTTCCGGATGCAACACGTTTTCAATCGGCATATTCGCCTGGACAAGCTACGAGCCCGTGGAAGGCAAGTTTAATTTCGACTGGCTCGACATGATCATGGACCGTCTGGCGAAGAAGGGTTATAATGCTGTTCTCGCAACTCCGAGCGGCGCGCGCCCCGCATGGATGGCGTTGAAATATCCGGAAGTCAGGCGTGTGAAGAGGGATGGGCACCGCGAACCTTTCCATGACAGGCACAACCACTGCTGGACGTCGCCGATTTACCGTGAAAAAGTGAATATCATAAACACGAAGCTAGCCGAACGCTACAAGAAACATCCTGCTCTCGGTGCCTGGCACATCTCAAATGAATACAACGGCGAATGCATGTGCGACCTCTGCCTTAAATCCTGGTACGGCTGGCTGGAGAAAAAATACAAGACCCTCGACAACCTGAACGAGCGCTGGTGGACATATTTCTGGAGCCATAACTACACCGCCTGGAACCAGATAGATCCCCGCGACGGCTGTGTAGACGCCCTCAAACTCGACTGGAGCCGTTTCGTAACTTGGCAGTGCTGCGATTTCATGAAACACGAGATAGCGCCGCTCAAGAAGCTGACGCCTAATGCGCCGGTCACGACCAACATGATGGGGTTCTTCCACGGACTCGACTACTGGCGCGTCGCCGAAGTCTGCGATGTGATAGCGGACGACGCATATCCGTCATGGTACAATCCCGATGACAATTCAGGAATGGGTTCATATATATCGATGGTCCATGACATGCATCGTTCGATGAAGGGCGGAAAGCCGTTCATGCTGATGGAGTCCTGCCCGAGCGCCACTAACTGGCAGCAGTACACACGGCTCAAGAGGCCGGGCGTACACAAGAGGGAGATGCTCCAGACGATCGCGCATGGCGCCGACGGCACCATGTATTTCCAGTACCGCAAGGGCATGGGGTCGTGCGAGAAGTTCCATGGAGCCGTAATTGACCATGTCGGTCACGAAAAAACACGTGTCTTCAAGGATGTCGCTGAGATCGGGAAGATACACAGGAAGATCGACGCTGTGATTGGAACTACAGTCCCGGCGGAAGTGGCGGTCATGCAGGACTGGGATTCGCGCTGGGCGCTCGACTACTCGCAGGGTCCTACGAATGCGAACAAGAAGTATATTGAAACATTCCAGGCTTTCTACAGGCCTTTCTGGAATTCGGGCGTTTCCGTAGATGTGATTGAAAGCACATGCTCCTTTGATAAGTACAAGGTTCTTGTCCTTCCGATGCTGTTCATGATCAAGCCGGGAGTTGCCGAGAGACTCGGGAAATTTGTTTCAAAAGGCGGAACCGTGATCGCGTCCTACCTCACCGGCATAGTCGACGAAAACGACAGGTGTTTCACTGGCGGCTGGCCGGGCTGCGGACTTCGCAAAGTGTTCGGAATCTGGAACGAGGAGATCGACGGTATCACGCCGGACGACAAGCAGCAGATCGAGGCTGTGAAGGGGAATCATCTCGGACTGAAGGGAAAGTTCAAGGCGCATGACTATTGCGAGAGGATCCATCCTGAAGGTGCAAAGGTGATTGCCGTCTACGGGAAGGACTTCTATGCTGGCGAGCCCGCCGTGACAGTCAATAAGTTTGGAAAGGGCAGGGTCTATTACGTAGCCGCCAGGACTGAGGATGAATTTCTGATGGAATTGACTTCTGCGGTAATCAAGGAGTCCAAGGTTAAAAGGATACTTCCTAAAAATCTTCCGGAAGGTGTCACCGCCCAGATGAGGACCGACGGCAAGAGGGAATTCATTTTCGTTTTTAATTTCAAGAACAGGAAGCAGAAGGTTGATCTCGGGAACGAGAAATTCATAGACATGCTTTCAGGGAAGAATGTGAAGGACGTGCTGAAGCTAGAAGCTGATGGAAGCGCGGTCCTGGAAAGAATATAGTTCCGTTATTTCCTGAACTGTCCCGGGGACTTCCGGTAGTATTTCTGGAATAGGCGGCACAATGTAGTTTCATTGCTGAGCCCGGATTTTTCAGATACATTCTTGAGAGGTTCGTCGGTGGAGATGAGCAGATCCTTTGCAAAGCTCAGCCTTATGCGCCTGACGTCGTCCGCCGGTGAAACTCCTGCGAGCTGCCTGTATTTCCTGAGGAAATGGAACTTGCTGAGACCTGCGGATTTCGCAAGTGATTCCAGGGAATGGTCCTTTGCCGGATCCCTTATTATCATGCTCCGGATGTTGTCCACCATGGGGGAATCATGATGCCTGGCTATCCTTGTCATTTCAGCAAGGAACGCGTCCAGATAACTGTTCATGAGGCTGGACGATTCTGTTGGATTAAGAATCCTGCTTTCACTCAACATCCATGTCGCGATAATTCGCAGCCTCCCCTTGGAGTCTGTGATCTTGAATGGGATCTCCGCCGGGAAATCATCTGCGGAAAAAGTGAAGAATACAGTTTCAAGAGGCGGATTGTCGCCGCTCCATTCCTCATGCACGACTCCCGGCCTGAAAACAAGGACATCCCCCTCTGATGCTTCTATGAAATTCTTGTTTATTGAAACTTTTTCCTTCGACCACATTACAACGACGATTTCGTGGTAGTCATGGGAATGCCTTCCTATATGCCAGGCTTTTTTAGGGGAGTTCAATCCGACGTGCTTGAATTCAAATCTTTCCATAAATTCTTTCAATATAGCAATTATTGTAAATATAATAGCAATATCAGTCATTGCATAGAGGTTGATTTAGACACTAATAAAGCATAAATTCAATCAGTTTCAAAAAGCAATTATTGTAAAAGGAGAAATAAGATGGGCAAGGAAAAGAGGAAAGTGAGGATAGGATTTGCCGGGGTTGGAGGAATGGGCCAGTGCGCACATCTCAGGAATTATGCGACTCTCGCAGACTGCGAAGTCGTAGCCTTGGCGGAGATCCAGAAGGACATGGTTGCGAAAGTCGCGGCACGGTATGGCATCGGAAAAGTCTACAGCGACTGCAGCGAAATGATCTCAAAGGAAAAACTTGATGGCATAGTGGCATCCCAGCCATTTACCCGGCATGGACAGCTTGTCCCCGATTTGCTGAAGGCGGGAATCCCGGTATTCACGGAAAAACCGATCGCAGGCTCCCTCGAAGTCGGACGCAGGATTGTTGATGCTGTCAGGAAGAGCGGGACATGGATGATGATAGGATACCACAAGCGCAGTGATCCGGCGACCATGTACGCCAAGGCTGAAATCGACAGGCTGAAGAATACCGGCGAGCTTGGAAAATTGAAATATGTGAGGATTACGCTGGCCGGTAACGACTGGATGAACAACGGATTTTTTGATCTGATCCCCACCAACGAACCCAGGCCGAACCTGAAGCATGATGATCCTGCAAAGGACATGAACGAGGAACAGTACAGGCACTATATTAGCTTTGTGAACTATTACATCCATCACGTGAACCTCATGCGCCACCTGCTTGGAGAGTCCTACGAGGTGAAATTCGTCTCCGGTTCGGAAATGATGCTTGCGGTAAGGAGCCGCAGCGGAGTTGACGGAGTGATAGAGATGACGCCATATAATGGAAGATTGGAATGGGATGAGACATCACAGGCATGCTTTGAACGCGGTTATGTGCGTCTTGAAACGCCTGCGCCTCTTGCCATCAACCGGCCCGGCTCAGTTGAACTCTTCCGCGATGCAGAGATTAAGCAGAATAAGGCACCTTCTTCGACCCAATGGTTTGAAAACACCGAATTTACTGATTTCGCCGAAACCGAACCTTCCAAAGGGGCAACCGCCCAGGCGATAGTGCCAACCCTCCCTTGGATACATGCAATGCGCCAGCAGGCGATGAACTTCCTTTCCGCAATCCGTGGAGAGATCAAACCCATGTGCACTGCTGAAGAGGCGCTCGAGGACATGGAACGCGCAAGGGAATATCTGAAATTGACAAAAGGCATCTGAACATTTATTTATTAAAAATATCCGAAGGAGATTTTTATGCCTAAGATTGCGATGATAGGAGCCGGAAGCCAGATATTCTGCAAGACGTTGTCCATGGACATCATGTCCACTCCGGCCTTGAAGGACAGCGAGATCTGGCTGATGAGCAGGACAAAACCCAAGATAGACAGGATGGAGAAGTTCCTCAGGAAAGCCGTGAAGGAGAATAAGCTTCCGACAAGGATCTGTTCTACTCTCGACAGGGAAAAAGCCCTTGAAGGTGCGGATTTTGTAATCGTAATGATCCAGGTCGGCGGTCTTGATGCCTTCAGAATCGACTACGAAGTCCCGATGAAGTACGGTGTCGACCAGTGCATCGGAGATTCCCTCGGTGCAGGCGGTATTTTCCGCGGACTTCGCACGATACCGGTGCTTGCCGACATCGCCAAAGACATGAAAAGGCTCTGTCCTAAAGCTCTTCTTTTAAACTACAGCAATCCGATGGCGGCGAACTGTCTGGCCCTTGGAAAAGCGGTTCCGGAAATACAGTCCATAGGCCTTTGCCACGGCGTACAGACGACGCTTGACCTGCTCAGTCGTTATGCCGATGTTCCCAAGGAGAAGATCGACTACCTGTGTGCAGGGATAAACCACATGGCATGGTTTCTCAAGCTGAATGATGCCAGGAACGGGAAGGATCTGAATCCTCTAATCATGAAGAACATCGAGAAGCCGGAATATTATGTGAACGAGAAGGTCAGGTGCGAGGTTGCCCGTCATTTCGGATATTTCATGACGGAAAGCACCGGACATCTTTCTGAATACATCCCTTGGTTCAGGAAGAACAAGAAGGCCCTTGATCTGTATTGCGACCAGCCTGCGTTCGGAGGGGAAAGCGGAGCATATTATAAATACTGTGCGTATCTCGCTGAAAAGTTTGGAAAGATAGACTATCTGCAGTTTGAAGATGCGAAACTCGCAAAACGCAGTGTGGAATACTGCAGCTATATCCTCGAGGCTAAAACAACTGGTGTTTCATTCAAATTGAACGGAAATGTCCGGAATGAAGGCTATATAACAAATCTTCCGGAAGGATGCTGCGTTGAAGTTCCTGTGTTCGTCGACAAACAGGGAATCCATCCAGTAAAAGTTGGAAATCTTCCAATGCAGTGCGCGGCCCTTAATATGACCAATGTGCTTGTACAGGAGTTGACAGTTGAAGCCTCATTGACAGGCGATCCTGAAAACATAATGCATGCCGTTGCAATGGATCCACTTGCGAGTGCTGTCTGTACTCTGGCCGAAGCCAGGGATATGGCTTCGGAAATGCTCGAAGCCCAGCGCGAATGGCTGCCCCAGTTCAAAGGCAGGAAGATCACGCCGAAGCCCGCAGTCAAAATTCCAAAGAATGTGAAGCCAGTGGATGTCCCTGTTGATCCGGCACTTGCAATTGTCCACAGATTCGGGAAACTTGCCGAAATGAAATTAAAATTATAAATATCCGAAGGAGATTTTTATGCCTATCAAATGGGAAAAAGTGTGGGTGTCGGATGAGACTTTCGAATCCGCCGCGGTGATTGACGTTGACAATGACGGCGTTCCTGACATTGTTTCTGGGGGATTTTGGTACCAGGGTCCCGACTTCAGGAAGAAGCACCAGATAGGGGAAGTGAAGCAGTATGGGGAATATTTCGATGACTTTTCAACCATACCGTTGGATGTCGACGGCGACGGTAATATTGATGTAATTACCGGCGGATGGTGGGGCAACTCCCTTCGCTGGCGTGAAAATCCCGGCGAAGCGGGAAAACCCTGGACGGAACACATAATCGCGGAAACAGGAAACATCGAGACGACACGTGCCTGGGACATCGACGGTGACGGGGTTATAGAGATAGTTCCAAACACACCTTGCGCTAAAGATGTGAAAGTCTTTAAGCTTAAGACAGATAAGAATGGCAAAGGCACCGGGGAATTCGAAAAAATCATAATTCATGAGTTTCCTGAAAAAGAGACACAGGGACATGGACTTGGGTGTGGTGACATTGCCGGAAACGGTAGAATGGATATAATACTTAGGAATGGCTGGCTTGAATGTCCGGCAAATCCTTGGAAGGACAAATGGATATGGCATCCAGAATTCGATCTTGGATGCGCTAGTGTCCCAGTACTTGTCGTCGACATCGATGGCGATGGCAAAAACGAAATGATAGTTGGCAGCGCCCATGGCTACGGTCTCTGGTGGTACAGTTGGAAAATAGTGAAAGGCACGAGGGAATGGACAAAACACCAGATTGATCCCTTCAACGCCCAGTACCATGACATGATCTGGAAGGACATCGACGGTGATGGCAAGCCAGAATTAATTACAGGAAAGCGGCACCGCGCGCATTGCGGAAATGAGGCCGGAGAATGGGACGACTATGGTATTTACTATTTCAAATGGAACGGAGAATCGTTCTCTAAGCAGGTAATAGACTACGGTCCAATCGGCGAAGCTAAAGGAACAGGGATATATTTTGATGTTGTGGATCTACGTGGAACGGGCAGGCTAGATATAGTCGCTCCAGGCAAAGATGGTCTCTATGTCTTCTATAATGAAGGACAATAATCCTAAACACGTGGATTATGTGGTTCAATGATGAGCGTAAGAATGCGGACAATTCCACGTATAGTTGCCGTAATTATTCCGTCAAAAACTAAAATTAGCCTCAAGAGTCTCTTTATTCTATCCATCAAAGGGGTTGTTTTCCCTCAATTGAGTTTTCGAATTCCTTGCATATGCCTTCATAGGCGGCCTTGTAGACTTCTGAAAGGTCAGCGGCCTTTTTCTTCAGGTAAGGGGACTCCCATTTATTGGATGAACTGGTTAGGTTCCTCTGGTAGAACGGGCAGAAATCGCAGAGTCTTTTACCGATCGGTCTTGCCTGGTCCTTAAGCTCGCTGATGGAGACATTTTTCATGGAATCCCCCATTTTGCCAGAACCGTCCTTTATTTTTTCTATAATAGCTGGAATATCCTTTATTGTTCCATTGCTTGCTTGAATCCATGCCTTCATCTTTTCAGGCTGGTCGACAGTCATATCAATTGGTTTATAAGGATTCTGGCACCATTGTTCTGCGATTTTCGCAAATCCTGGCAGGAAGACTTCCGCATCGCTGATCATGGAACACTGAATGGCCATCTGCTTGGAATCCAACTTGACCCAGGATTGGCCTGTTTTTACAGGAAAAGCCATATTTTTCCTTCCGAAAAGATCAGTTTTAATTTCAATCCATCTGTACTGGGTCATTGGGATTCCCTTCTCTCCGACAACTCCCAGAAGCTTTCCAGACTTGCTGATGATGGGACTTCCTATGATGGTTTCAATGAACGCAGGAGCCGGCTTGTTCTTTTCGGCAGGTGACAGTTTTAAACCGTCTTTCTGCATGGAACCCTTCAATTCAGATATTATTCCAAATCTAGGACTGGTTTTGAAGATGGACACTTCTCCGTCAGTTTTTTTACCATCGTCAAAAAGTACTTTTCCGGCTTCTGTTGAGTCTGTTTTAATTCTCAGCAGGCCGTTTTGCTCATCGGATACAGCCTCGAATGAAACAGGTTTCAGCGCTTTTCCTGAAAGGGTTTTGATAGATATTAATCTGTCCTTGAAGATATTCTGGGATGTCAATACGAAGACTCCATCGTCCATTTTCATCAATATGCCGCTTCTGCATCCTGTTTCCGTTTCAATGACCACAAGCGAATCCCTGGCAGCTTCAAAATTTCCTCCAAAAAGAATGCCTGGGTTCGCGCAGGAGGATAGAATCATGAAAAGAATGAGTTTTTTTAACATTTCAGTTCTTACTGTCGTTGGTTACAAGATCATCCGGATAGATATAGGACAAGGTGCTGTATCTGGCACTGATGATTTGACAGATCTCATCAAACATCTTTGCCATTTCAGAGGAATAGAACTCCATATAGGGGCTGAGCTTGGAATTCCTGATGGCCGTAGACCTGCTTGAGGAAAAGGCTGAAAACCTGACACCGTCAGATCTTGCTGAATCCTGCATCTGTCTGGCCTGTTCCTGGAAGTGATTGGCGTCTTCCCTTATGTTTGAGATATATTTTGCGTTGTTCTCGGTCTTTTTATTGTGTTCGTCAAGCCAGGGCCTGATGTCAGGCAAGGTGTCATCTCCTGCATTTATCTGTGCATAGGGATTTAGCAGCCACACGGACAATACTGGAAGATAACCATTGATGAAATTCCTGGAATCAGAAAGTGTCCTGGCTGTGGCTGTGAGTTCCTGCGGTTTTACGGATATCCATTTTGTGTCATTTGAAATTCTTGTGCATACTGTTCCACCCCAGTCAATGCTATAATTGAATTCAGGTGCTGATTTTGATTTTGGCTTCTGTTTCTGCTTCTTGCCGACTTTCACATCTTTTACAGCCATAGGTACTTTCATAAGGGATGGAATGTCAGCGCTGACGACACCGAGGACTTTTCCGTCCTTGCTTATGACCGGTGATCCAGCAAGCATATATGGATTCTTTTCAGACGAGGCAATATTGAAGAATGCAGAGCCAACACCAGCCACAGGACCTGACGAAATCTTCATGTCAGTCACGTTTTTTTCAGGATTAAGCGAGGTCGTGACAACCGTGCAGGGCTCATCCATCTTTAGGATATCCCCGAAATCAAAGGCAGGCATTGTCTGGTCGTCGATTGAAAATCTGACAATATCCCTGTCTGACGCTATTTCCACTTGTGTCGTCTTTACGGGCTTCCCATCCTTCTTGAGAATGGTCGATCCGCCCATTCCTATCGCATGAAGGCTTGTGAAGACGTATGTTTTCCCGTCCTGTTTTGCAATGAAGCCGCATGATGAGGTCCCGCCGTTTTTGAGGGTGACAAGTTTTTCCGGCGATGAAAAATTCTGTTCGGCGGCTTTAGAACTGGATATAAGGAGAAAAGCTGAGAGAAAGGGAAGGATAAAGAAAATTATATTTGAACGAGACATGGTCATCTTCAGGCTCTGTTGCAAATGATTATGAATTTTCTACTGAAACAAAAATCAAATATAGTAAAATATAACAACGTTTCAAAGGATATACGCGTATAATTTCAATATCTGTTACAACCAGGACAAAAAGACATGGTCTCTGGCAGCATATGGCCGATAAATGAAAAGGGCTGGGAAACTGGAGAAATCCAGTTTTCCAGCCCTTTTCAAATAATTACAATCAAGCGTAAGTTTGTCGCAGGTGCTTGACAGACAATGCTTTCTTGAAGGCTTCAGTTGTCACTTTCCGTCTTGGCCTGAAGATTAAGATTTTTTCTTCTCCAGGGAGCAGGGTAAAGCAGTTGTCATCGAATTCCCCCCCGATGTTGTCGGCAAAAAGACCTACATAGAATGCAGGGCTGTTTGTTTGAAGGGATACTTCGAATCCTTCTTTGGACTGCCTGACTTTAACTTTTACATCAGCCTTTGGAAGTTCGCATTTTTTCCAGACTGAGAAGAAATGCTCGTTCCTGGAGACACTGCCGTCGATTTCCATTTCCAAAGTCATGAAATGTTCATTGGGTTTTGCCGCCAGTTTCTCGAGTGAGTATTCCTTGGCCATCCTGGCGCCGCCGGCCGGTACAGTTGCTGAGAATTTGTCTTCGAATGTCACCTTGCCGGTAAAGTCATGGACTTTTACAGTGATTATGGCCTTCTTTTCTTTCATTGAATCACCGGTAAGGAAAATCTCGATTTTGCCTTTCTCATCCTGTATTACAGAGAGGAGTTCAGGCGCGTAAAAGCGTCTGGCCATATAATGGAGGAGTTTCCAGGATCCCTGGTAGTTCAAGGAGGCCCAGGAACAGACCGGCCAGTTGTCGTTCAACTGCCAGTAGATTATGCCCATGCAGCGGGGACGAAGCCGGCGCCAGTGTTCGACCGCCGTCTTGATTGCGATCCCCTGCATCACCTGGCTGAGGAATACGAAGTTTTCAAATCCCTCTGGCAGACGGAAATAACGGGAGAACATTTCGATTATCTTTGAGTTTCCCCCGACATTCCTCTGATGGTGCTCCATGACTGGGGATGTCACGTTGAACTGGTTTTTAGGTGCATATGTCTGGACGGTGTCCATGGAAGGGAAGGACTGGTATCCGAATTCAGAACAGAACCTTGGGAATATTTTCAGGAAGTTGTCAAACGATTTCCCCTGGTGCCATACACCCCAGTAGTGCATGTCGCCGCGGTTGTCGTTATGGAAGGCATCGGAATAATCTCCAGGTCCGCCGCATGGTGAGCTTGGCCAGAAGACGCGGTCCTGATCGAGTTCACGGACAACGTTTCCAAGGACACCTTCGTTGAGGCGGTCGTAGTCGACAAGATAGCGGTCGCGGCAGTCCTTGCTTTCCTTGTACCAGTTGAGGGCGGCTATATTCTCGTTGTTTCCGCACCACAGCGCGATGCAGGCATGGTCGCGGAGCCGTTTGACCTGGTAAACGGCCTCCTGCCGTACAAGATCAAGAAATTCCTTCGAAGCCGGATAAAGGGCGCAGGCGAACATGAAATCCTGCCAGATCATGAGCCCTCTTTCATCGCACATCTCATAGAAATAGTCGTATTCGTATTGTCCTCCACCCCACACGCGGAGCATGTTCATGTTGACTTTTACTGCGCTGTCCAGTAGATACTCAATCGCCTCGCGGGTCTGCCGCTGGGGCAGGGCGTCACACGGAATCCAGTCCGCCCCCTTTGCGAAGATGTCGACTCCATTCACGCGGAAGATCATTGACAGCCCTATCTTGTCCTCTTCACTGATAAGTTCAATCTTTCTAAGGCCAAGTTTCTTTTTGATTTCAGTTTCTCCTACCGAGACACTGAGATCATATAGGTGCTGGGCTCCGAAGCCGTTCGGCCACCAGAGCTGGGGATTTTTGACGGTTACAGTTCCTGTAATATTATTCAGACCAGGATTCAGCTGGATGTCCTTGGTAAATTCTTCTTTTCCAAGAATTATCTTCATACTTGTCTTTTCTCCATCTGGAGAAAAGACCTCACAGTTGACTTTTACCTCGCAGAGGCCTTTTGAGTGTTTCTGGTCGCAATAGACATGCTCGATACGGGCATCAGAATATGCTCCGAGGTAGATATCACCGTATATGCCGGCGACCATGAGGCAGGGACCCCAGTCCCATCCGGAATGGCACTGCACCTTGCGGACCAGGTTCCTATTTGGCGACTGTACTGGATTGTTTCCGAAGGGAATCGGATATTTCAGCTTCTTTGAAGCTTGGACTGCGGCGTTTTCAGCCGAATGGAAAAGGATTTCTATCGTGTTCTTTCCGGATACAAGGAAATTTTTAACCTCGAAACGGTAGCGGACGAACATGTTCTCCGTAATTCCGACCTTCTTTCCGTTGATCTTTATTTCCGTCAAAGTGTCAAGGCAGTCGCAGTTGAGGAATATCGATTTTTCAGAAAGCATACCAGAGGCGACATTGAAGTTCCTGGTGTATATCCAGTCCTCGCGTCCGATCCACTGAACTGCAAGTTCATTGTCGGCCCAGTATGGGTCGGGGATTTTTCCGGCGTCCAGCAGGGCGCTGTGGGTATCTCCTGGAACCTGTGCTGGCACGGTCTCCTTTGTTTTAAGTCGGATCAGTTTCCATTCGCCTGAAAGGGTCAATGTCTTCATTCTATTTCTCCTTGAAAAATAAATAAGCCCAATACCGTCATTTAAATAACGCAAAATTACTGTATAAAATACTTGTAAACCTTGACAAAAACGACAAATATTAGTACGATACCGCCATGACACACAGGATTTCAGCCAGATCACATTTCGCGCAGGAGGGGGATTTCTGCCAGGTAAATGTCCATAATCTCATATCTGGCTTCCCCCTGCACTCCCATGACTATGTTGAAATTGTCGTGATCCTGGGTGGCCGTGCCGAGCATCTCATAAACGACAAGGCATATTCTGTTTCGAGCGGGGATGTATATGTCATGCAGGGCAACCAGGAGCATGGCTTTCGAAACACCAGCGGTGATTTCAGGCTGTGCAATATTATGTACAGGCCTGAGTTTGTCAGTTTTCCTTTTGAAAGGCTTAAGACCCTTCCGGGATACCAGGCTCTTTTCGTGCTTGAGCCCGCCCGCAGGAGCGACAGTGAGTTCCGCAGCCTTCTGCGGTTGGACAGCGTGCGCCTGAAGGAGACCCTTGAAAAAGTCCAGAGGCTGCGTCTGGAAATGGAAATGCGTTCGCCGGGATATGACTGCACGAGCCATGCGTACCTGCTTGAACTGGTAGTTTTCCTGTCGAGGGCATACATATCGTTCTCGGAAACCTCCAAACCCGGCCTTCTGCGCTTCAGCGAGGCGATAGCCTGGATGGAGCAGAACTACATGAAGCATTCCACTCTTCCAGAATTGGCCCGCAGGGCGGCGATGTCGGAAAGGCATTTTCTCAGGATGTTCCAGAAGACATTCAAGACCTCCCCTCTTGAACACATGATACATCTCAGGATAAGACATGCGGAGAAAATACTGCAGTCAGGCACCCATAATATAACGGAAACGGCATATGCGTGCGGATTCAGCGACAGCAACTATTTCTCACGCCAGTTCAGGCGCATCACGGGCATGTCCCCCCGCAGCTACAGGCATCTTTCCAGAAAAGTCTGATAATCTGTCTTTCTCTTGCCTTTTTCCGATGATGAAGTTATCTTAGATGCTTAATTAGAACCTGCTCGAAAAGGTAGTCTCAAAATGGAATTTGTCTAAAAAGTAGCACAGACATTCTTGTCTGTGGGCTCAAATTTCATTTTCAACCGCAGACAGGAATGTCCGCGTTACCCCTTTTCGAGCCGGCTCTAACTAGACATGGGATTTGATGTTTAATTCCAGTGTCATCCTACAGGATGACGGATGGATGGATTATTGGATGAATGGATGATTGGGTTTGAATTCAAAATAACACGTAAGCCATGGAGATACATGAGAATTATTAGAAAAGCATTTCGGATAATTTATACATGCTGTTTTTGGTCTTATGTCTTTGATACCCAACCATCCATCAATCCAGTCATCCATTCATCCATGGGACGGCAGTGGTTTAATTCATGACATATTATAAGATACTAGTATTGACGGCGAGGGACGTGCATCATCCGGGTATAAGCAAGCAGGTCTCAGGCAATGAGTACATACATTCGATTGTCATACATCTGTCTGATGAAGACAGTTCCTGGCCCAGTTTCGATGAGGCTAAGAACGGGGCAATCTCGTTTATAAAGAAGTTCTGCAACCATCACACCATGGATCTGGATGAAGTCAACAGGTCGAACAGGAAGCTGCACCGTCTTGAGAGCCTCACTGAAAATGACATGTTGTCCATGATGAAGCCCGGACAGAAGATCTTCAATGTGTGAAATGTCATTTTGACGCCGAGTTGGCGTCCTGCCCTATCACAGTATCTTCTGCATCCCAGAATATGTAGTAATAATGAGGGGATATTTTTATGGTTTCCTCGGGGAATCTGTTGGCGACTTGAGACTTATGGAATAAAAGCTTCCCAGTGACATTAATCCTTCTGCCGTCGTTCTGAAGCACGAAAGACTTGAACTTGCTGTTTTCATCCTGTTTTGCCATGGGAATCAAATAGACGGAATCCAAATCCTCTCCTCTGAAAATCATGTATCCGGAAAGTCCGCGAACAAATATCCCGTTGACAGCCACGGTTTTTCCGAGGTTTGACTCAAGATTGCCGTTGCCTGACTGACAGGACGATAAGATAGCAACCAGGACTATTGCGGAAAAGATGGACAATATGAGCTTTGTTTTCATGAAGACACCTCATATCATGATGGAAACTGGAGGCGTGGGTGGGAATCGAACCCACGAATAAAGGTTTTGCAGACCCTTGCCTTACCACTTGGCTACCACGCCATATAAATCAAAAGAGCGGTAAATTATCACCATCGGCATATTTTTCAAGAAATCAGGGAATAATGTCAGTTTTCCTGAATATGTCATTCAATGTCTTCACTTAGAGCATCCTCAATGCATTTTGACAGGTCTTTCATATTGAATGGCTTCTGTATAAAGGCTTTTGCACCGGCATCTATTATGCTCTGGGCATCACCATCAATGCTGTATCCTGAAGAGAGAATTACCCTTATGCCAGGATTAATGTCCTTCAATGTGATGAAAGCTTCTTTTCCGCTCATTTTCGGCATTACCATGTCGAGAATGACAATATCTATGGATTTAGAGGATTTACGATAAAATTCGACCGCTTCAATGCCGTCATAGCATGCTATAACCTTATGTCCAAGTGAACGAAGCATGCTTGCTACCATGTCGCTTACTATTTGCTCATCCTCTACAAGCAGTATGCGCAGGCCGTGTAAGTTTTTTACAGATTCAGACTTAACTTCCTCATTTGCAACTGCATCCTCAAGAACAGGAAAATAAAGGGAGAATACACTTCCTTTTCCAGGCTTGCTATCTACTTTGACCACGCCATTATGGTTTTTTACTGTTCCATACACTGATGCCAATCCCATTCCAGTACCCTTCCCAATATCCTTTGTCGTGTAGAAGGGCTCGAAAATATGGTTGATCGTATCCTTGTCCATGCCGACACCGTTGTCAGATACGCAAATCTTCATGTAGGGACCTTTTATCGTGTTCTTAACATCTTCATTGTCAAACACTTCATTCATAGATATATTTTCAGTTATAAAGATGATTTCTCCCTGTCCTGATATGGCATCACGTGCATTTATTGCAAGATTGAGGAGTGCGTTCTGAAGCTGGGTAGGATCTCCGTTTATCATGGCCGGACTTGCGCTTAATTTTCTCTTTATTTCTATCTTCTTGTCAATGCTGTGTGTAAGAATGCTGATAACCTCTTCAATCAGCGTATGGACATTGACAGGAACAGTCAGATACTTGCCTTTCCTTGAAAATGCGAGCATATTCCTTGTGAGGTCAGCCGCCCTGCGTGAGGCTCGGAATATGTTTTCAGCATATTCCCTGAGATTCTTGTCATCAAGACGTGCCACCAGCATTTCAGCATAACCCATTATACCTGCGAGCTGGTTGTTGAAGTCGTGCGCGATACCTCCGGCAAGCTGTCCAATAGCCTCCATCTTCTCCGACTGGCGCAGGCGTTCCTCAAGATGTTTGCGCTCGGTTATGTCGCGGGCAATGCTCATAACCGATTTTACTGTGCCATCAGAGCTGAATTCGGGTACGAGCCTGGATTCAAAAGACATTATGCCGGATGTAGATGGCACATCAAATTCAATCCTTGCAATCTGGCCTGTGTCGAATACCCGCCTGATGCTCTGTTCCCATAGACTGACTAGGTCTTCAGGCATTTTTAAATCCCGGTTTGTCCTGCCAATGAAATCAGAGACATGCAATTTTGTAACTGATTCGATATGGCGGTTGACATAGACATGTCGGAACTGCCGGTCAAAACGGGCAATAACATCTGGTAGGTTATCAGCCAATGTACGGTATTCCTGTTCACTCCGATAAAGGGATTCCTCCGCTCTTTTGCGTTCCGTGATGTCTATGTTTGTACCGACATATCCGGTAATATTCCCATTTTCATCGCGCATTTCCGCCGCAAGTCCAAGCATAGTCGTGGATTTGCCGGAAGGTGTCCTGAACCGGTACTCCAGGCTCCACCTTCCATTGGACTCAACCATCTTATTCCAGCTGGAGATGACATTGTCGCGATCATCAGGATGAAGCGCCTTTATCCAGCCGCCGCCTAAGGCTTCATCAAGAGTCATTCCAGCCATTTCCAGCCACTTCTCATTGGCGTAGATGCAATTGCCTTTAGGATCCGTAAGATATATCCCCGTCGGAGTCATACTGGTCAGTGTCCGGAACAGCGTCTCGCTTTTGATCAATTTCTCATCTGCCTTCTTGCGGGATTTCCTTACTTCCGCTTCGCGGAGTTCGCGTTCCACGGCCGAGGCAAGCCTTGAAAGATTATCCTTCATGATGTAGTCGCTCGCTCCGGCCTTCATGATGGAAACAGCCATCTCCTCCCCTATGGTGCCGGATGAGATTATGAAAGGGATGTCAATGTTTTTCTTCTGGAGCAGATGAAGTGCGTCAAGTCCGCTGAAATTAGGCATCTTGTAGTCGGAAATTATAAGATCCCAGGATTCGGCATCAAGGGCGTTTTCCATGGTGCATGCAGATTCAACGCGTTTCCATATCGGATCAAATCCTCCGCGTTTCAGTTCGCGGATCAGAAGATCGGCATCATTCTGCGAATCCTCTGCGATAAGAAGGCGCAGCGGCTTTGGTGCCACATTGCCGTCTATTGGATTTTTGACCTCTTTACCCATGGATTGAACCATTTTTAAGTAGGTACGGGCTTTAGCCTGTACCATTGAATTTAAATACTGAAGATGGTACACCCTGAAGGGCGTACCTACTTCACACCGGCGGCTTGTTTATCAGCAGCCAGTATAGTCCGAGTTCTCCGACCGATTCAATGAACTTGTCGAAATCAACAGGCTTGATAATGTAGCTGTTCACTCCAAACTTATAACTTTCCACCAGGTCTTTTTCCTCCTGTGAAGAAGTAAGGACTACAACAGGTATAATCTTTGTGGTCTCATTGGATTTTATTGCCTTCAGCACCTCAAGACCGCTGATCTTTGGAAGTTTCAGATCAAGGAGGATCACCTTTGGGCCGTCGGCAAGGTTGCGTGAAGAGTATTTGCCTTTCGCAAAAATGAAGTCCAGCGCCTCTGCGCCATCAGTAACAACCTGCACCTTGTTTGCAAGGTTGCGCTTCTTCAGGGCGCGGAGGGTCATCTCCACGTCGCGCGGATTATCCTCCACCAGCAGGATCTCGATGATGTTCTGTGTCATGCATCCTCCTTATACTTTTATTTTTTAACGCAGCATACCCTGCATTAAAAAATATTTTAAAATTTTCTTGGGAGCGAAAAATAAAATGTCGCTCCTTTTCCCAGTTCCGATTCCGCCCAAACCCTTCCTCCATGCCGCTGTATGATTCTCTGCACCAAGGCTAGTCCAATGCCGGTACCTTCAAATTCAGAGGCGCTGTGCAGCCTCTGGAACACACAGAACAGCTTGTCCTTGTAGGACATGTCAAAACCTACACCGTTATCTTTTATTGTAAAGACAAAAGAATCTCCATCATCTCTTCCTTCTACCTTTACAGTCGCCACCTTCCTGGGTCTTGTAAACTTAAATGAGTTTGACAGCAGATTGACAAGCAGTTCCTTGATCATTGCTGGATCTCCATATATTTCCGGAAGAGAGCCAGTGTCCAAACTGACAGTTCTTCCCTTCAAATCGTGTTCAAGCTGGGCATAGACTTCCTTGACAAGTTCATTCATGTCGATATTGGTCTTATGCAGATCCTTCCGACTCATCCTGGAAAATTCCAGGAGATCGCTGA
This sequence comes from Lentisphaerae bacterium GWF2_50_93, assembly GCA_001804815.1. Taxonomy (GTDB): domain Bacteria; phylum Verrucomicrobiota; class Lentisphaeria; order Victivallales; family GWF2-50-93; genus GWF2-50-93. The sequence goes on along the minus strand of MHBI01000100.1, from coordinate 24,757 downwards.
TGAGCTGTCCCATGTCCTTGGCGCTGTCACGGATGACCTTCAGCAGGCGCCTGCCTTCCTCATCCAATTTACTGGAATAATCCTCCTCCAGCATCCTTGCGAATCCATCTACGGATCTGAGAGGCGCCTTGAGGTCATGTGATACCGAATATGAGAAAGCCTCAAGCTCCCTGTTCACAACCGCTAATTCAGCAGTGCGTTCTATGACGCGTCTTTCCATTTCATCGTGGGATTTTCTCAGGAGGTCGGCATCCCTCTGTTTCCACAGGAAGCCGACTCCCAGAAATGTTGCTAGAATAAGTATGAGGATGAGCACCATGGTTATATGTGACTGTTTCCTGATTGGCGCGAATATCTCCTCCTTGTCCACCTTGGAGACCATGAACCATGGAGTGCCGGGAATCTTGAGCAGGTCAGCCAGCACGGGAACATCGCGGTAATCCATACCCTCGACGATCCCTTCCTTTCCCGTTACCGCCATTGCAGCCGGCAGAAGCTTCCTGCTGTCTATCTTGAAGGCCAATCTTAACGAGGTATCCTTGCGATGCCTGAGTTCATTCAGATATATCACCTCGTCACCATCCCTGCGCACCAGGAGGGTTTCCGCGCTCCGGCTTGGAGTCGGCCAAGACTGGATTAGAGGGAAAAGGAATTCACCAGGATCAATTTCCATCATGAGTATGCCTTGCAGCTTTTTCTTTCCTTCCTCCACCGATCTTATAGGAATGAAGAAATCCATGTTCACAAATCCCGGTTTTTCCTTGCTGACATAGAGGTCGGATACAGTTATTTCTCCTGTGCTCAAGGTCTTGGATATCGATTCCATGGCCGTGGGTCCAACCCAGTTTTCATCGCTGGGCGATGAAAGGAGAAGCTTGCCCCCGGAATTGAACATCAGTACTAGCCTGTGCCCAAAATTATTCCGTACCGAATCCATGAAATGGACAAGATTGCCGCTGTTTTCAGTATCTGAAGGGTCGTCTTCAAGTTTCTTGAGCAAACTGGCTATCTCTCTGGAATCGCGGAAAAATCTGGCATGATTGAGATGCTCCGCGTACCATTCGGATATCTGCCTGGCCTTGAGGCCCGCAATGCTGGAAAGTTCGGTTTCAGCCATCTGCCGTGACTTGATGATCTGATTCTGGAGATAAAAATATCCTATTGTTCCAATCCCTGCGGTAAGCAGCATGAAAGCCGCAAAGTAGGTCCAGGGCAGCCATTTTTCTTTTCCAGCCGAGTTGTTCTCGTTTCGCATGATGCTCCATATAAGTAGGTTGGGCTTTCCAGTCCGACAAGATGGCGGCCAGGAATGACCGCCCTACTCAATCTCCAAATGTTTCTTGCGGTCTCTTTCCTATTTTCCACCCTTCAAGGCGCTCTCGACCTCCTTGTTCAATTCCTTGGTGTTGAAAGGCTTCTGTATGAATCCCTTCATCCCGGCGTCAAGCAGGCTCTGGACTTCCTCATCGATGCTGTATCCGGACATTAAAACAGCTCTGATATCCGGATTCACGGTCCGCATGCCTATGAATGAATCCCTGCCATTCATCCTCGGCATCATCATGTCAAGTACGACGAGATCGATCTTGCTCCAGGACTGCTTATAGTATTCCAGCGCCTCCAGTCCATCTTTGCATATCACGACCTTGTGACCAAATGAACGCAGCATCTTCGCAACCATGTCTCTTACGATTTCCTCGTCGTCGACCAGGAGTATGTTCGCCTCCTTCCTGATGACATCAGGTTCCGGCTTTGATTCCTCTGATTCTATTTCCTCCTCGTAAAGAGGGAAGAAAATTGAAAAAACCGAGCCTTTTCCAAGGGTGCTCTCAACATTGATGATTCCATTATGTGTGTTTACGGTGCCATAGACGGAAGCCAGACCCATGCCCGTCCCTTTTCCCGGCTCCTTGGTGGTGAAGAAGGGTTCGAAGATATGCTTGATTGTCTCGCTGTCCATGCCTGTCCCATTATCAATTATGCATATCTTCAGGTAGCGGTTGGATAATATTTTTTTGACATCGCTGAAATAAGAATCGTCCATTTCCATCGTTTCAGTGGTGAATACAAGTTCTCCTCCCTTTGGCATTGCGTCACGGGCGTTGATCGCCAGATTGAGGATGGCGCCTTGCAGCTGAGTAGGATCTCCCATTATGGTTGCCGGACTTGCCTTTAGAATCCTTTTGATCTCAATTCTCTTGTCTATGCTGTGGGAAAGGAGGCTGATAACTTCCTCGATGAGCTTATGAATGTTGACAGGTACGGCCTGATACTTGCCTTTCCTGGCAAATGCCAGCATTTCCTTTGTCAGATCAGATGATCTTCTGGAAATTCTTAAAATGTTTTCGGCATCCTTCCTCAGAGATTCATCGTCAAGACGGTCATACAACATCTCCGCATAGCCCATTATCCCCATCAGCTGGTTGTTGAAGTCGTGCGCGATTCCTCCCGCAAGCTGTCCAATAGCCTCCATTTTTTCGGACTGGCGCAGCCTTTCCTCAATCATCTTCCGTTCGGTTATATCTACCAGCATCGCCAGGAAATAGAGGAATTTCCCGTTATGATCATTTATCGCGGAAAGTGTCAGAGAACCCCACATCAACGACTTGTCCTTGCGGACATATCTCTTTTCTGTCTGATATACGTTGATTCTTCCTTTGGAGAGATCTTCGACATTCCTTATATCCGCTTCAATATGCTCCGGATGGGTGACATCCTTATATGAAAGTAGGCCAAGTTCCTGTTCCGAATATCCAAGCATCCGGGAAAATGTCGGATTGACCTTGATAAAATTATTGTTTCGATCAACTGTGGCCATTCCGATCGGTCCCTTTTCGAATATCGTACGGAACCTTTCCTCGCTGTCCCTCAGCGCCTGCTCAGTCTTCTTTCGCTCGGTAAGATTGCGGACAATTGCCCACATTGCGCTTGGAGATTTGTTTTCATCAAGGATGAGGAAGGTGCGCAATTCTACCGGAATGACCGCGCCATCCTTGCGGCGGTATTCCTTTTCATAGACATCGGAATATCCTTTCTTAAGAATCTGTTCGTTGACAATATTCATCTCCATGTCATGCCATTTTGAGGGGGTCAGATCCGAGTAGGCAATGCTGTGCAACTCCTTCTCCGAATATCCGAGCATATCCTGGTACGAACGGTTTGTTTCCATGATTCTTCCTTCCATGTCGGTCAGGACAAACGCGTCAATCATGCTTTCATGGAGTTGCCGATATTTTTCTTCGCTCCTGATGAGTTCGGTTTCCACCCGCTTGCGTTCGCTGATGTCGTCGAACATTACGAACACCTTGTTTGAAACAGGAACGCCGAATATGAACATAGTCTTTACAATTCCATTCTTGCAGGTCACCCGGTATTCCCTGCCTTCAATCTCGTGGTTTCCAACTATTCCTTTTTCAACAAGCCCCATCCATGTCGATATCACCGCCTTGCGGTATTTCTCGTCCGGGTATGCCTGGACATACCATCGGTCCATATTCGGAATGTCCTCATGTAGATATCCGAATGTTTCAACGGCCTTCCTGTTGATGTATTCAATTGTGCCATCCATTCCGACTATCGCCATTGACATGGGGGACTGCTCTACGATCTTCTGGAAGCGATCCTCGCTATTCCTGAGTTCTTCAGTACGCTCCTCAACGAGTTCTTCCAATCTGTTCCGATACTTGTCCAGCTCCTTTTCGGTTTTCACCCTCTCGGTAATGTCGTTTCCGATGCACATGACTTCGACAATTTTACCATTGCCGTCGAATATCGGCTTGTTGGTCCAGGCTATCCATACGCGTTCGCCGCTCTTGCGCATGTTCTCGTTCATGTTGTTCCTGAATTTCTCAGGATGATTTCCAATCTCCAAAATCATGTCCTCCAGATCTGTCCCGTTCGTGTCTTTTACAGGAACAATCGTGCCTACAACGTTCCTGCCGATGATTTCCTCACCGCTGAAACCGAAGAATGACTGGGCAAATTCATTGAAGAAAGTAACCTTCCCTACGTTATCCATCCTGAGGATTATACTGTTGGTGTTCTCGACGAGCTCACGATAATTCTTCTCGCTTTCTACGAGCGCGGTGGCACGTTCTTCAACCATCTCCTCCAGATGATCCCGGTGCCTTCTCAGCTCCTCTTCAGCCTTCTTGAGCCCGGTGATGTCGAATTCTATTCCATCCCAGCAGGTCGTCCCATCCGGTAAAAGATGGGGACTGGAAGCAAAAGACGACCACCGGATTCCCCCATCAGGATTGATCATCCTGACCTCGCTCCTGAAGACGGACATATTATGGATCGCCTCTTCTTCGTCGTGGATTAATTTGTCCCTGTCTTCAGGATGTATCCTTCCATATATCAGGCTGGCATCTGCAATGCCTTCCTGTGGAGTTATGCCATAAAAACGCTCGACATTATGGCTCAGATAGGTTATCCTGCGTGTGCCGTCTTTCATGACAACGACCTGATAGATCATCCCGGAAGCCAGGTTGTTGCTGATATTCTGGATAATGGTTTCGCTCTTCTGCAGAGCTTCCATGGCCTTGCGGCGTTCTGTTATGTCACGGCAAAGGGTGAGTATCCTCGGTCCTTCATCAGAATTTACGACGGTTCCATTTATCTCAATTGGTGTTATTTTCCCGGATGAATCGACATAATCTATCTCTAAGTTCCTTACATGTCCGTCAATGGCGCATTTCTTTACAGCCTCGGCGTTTTTCTTCTTTTCATAATCGGCAGTCCATTCAGTCACTTTCCTTCCAACGATTTGCTTTAATTCGTCCTTGCCCGCCAGCCTCACATATTCCTGATTTGCGTCGAGCACCCTTCCCTCGGTGTCAATGACCACATATCCTGTATTCGTCGTTTCAACCAGGGACCTGTATTTTCTCTCGCCTCTTTCAAGGGATTCGGCCGCCTTCCGGGCCATTGTAACATCACGGAAGTTCCATACACGGCCAACTGGTTTGCCGGCAATTCGTTGAGGCTGCGAATAGCGCTCGAATATCCTGCCGTCCTTGAACTCGATTACATCAAAACTGTCTTCTTCAGGATGAATATAAAGATATTTGACCTTGTTCAGGAACAATTCCGGATTCTTCAGCTGCTGTAAAACATGGTTGAGCGCCATATCATCATTTCTACTGGACATTATTTCTTGTGGGATGGACCACATCTGGGCAAATTTGCTGTTCGAATAACTGAATTTCCCGTTGTTGTCAACAACCAGGATTCCGTCAGTAGTAGATTCAAGAGTGGCATTAAGCAGCGACAATGACTGGTTCAGGCCTTCTTCTGCCTTCATTCGTTCGGAAATATCCAGAAGAATTCCGGTCCAGACCCTGTCCCCGTTTGGAAGTTCCCTTGGACGTGATTCATAATGTACCCATACGACCTTGCCTCTTACTATCAGGCGTCCATCCCAGAAGAAGGGTTTTAGCCTCGTATGAGACACCTCATTGTCTTCAATCCATCTTTTCCAGTCATCAGGATGTACCAGCTTCATGGTAAGGGTTGGATCGGCCATATGTTCTTCGCGAGTCGCACCTGTAAGTTCGCAATACCGTTCGTTCATGAATTCATATGAGTAGGGAGGATCATCGGTAGAAGACCACGATTCTGACTTTTTCACGCAAATCCGGTATATGCCTGCCGCCTGGTTGTCAAGGATATCCTGGTACAGCATCCTGCTGTCACTCAGTTCCTGAACTGACTTTTTACGTTCAGTGACATCCCGGAAAAAACCGACATTGCATTCATTTCCATCAAGGGTAATCCTAGTTGTGTTTATATCAGCGTAAATTACCCTTCCATTCTTGCACAGGCACGGGATCTCAGGAGCTAAAGTCTTATCTCCTCGGGACTGGGCCTCAAATTCAGACAGCGCATGGGCCCAGTCAGCCGCCGGATGAATCTTCTGAATGGACATATCAGCCAACTCATCAGAAGAATATCCCAGCATCCTGCATATGGACGGATTGGAATATTTGATCATCTTGGTCTTTATGTCCGCAATCAGAATACCTTCGGAAGCACCTTCCAGAATCTGCTTGAACCTACCATAGGATGATAGTAGATCCTCGTCCTTCTTCTTGAGTTCGGTAATGTCTGAAACGATGTGGACTACACCGGAAATTTCCCCTTCCTCGTCAAGGATCGGATCAGCCGTTATTTCGAGCCAGCGGTCCTTGGATTTTATTACCAATAATTCCCTTCTCTTGGTTTTTTTCATCCTGTCCGTTGGACATTCGGGAATTGGCTCAGCCTTCCCATGGACAACTTCACAGCATTTCCTTCCAAGCAAGTCCTTTCCCGGACTTCCAAACATGTCTGAAGCAGCTTTGTTGCAGCGAAGGATCCTGGCCTCGGAGTCCAACAGGAATATTACATCCCTTACGGAATCAAAAGTAGTCTGCCATTCCAAAGCCGCAGTAAGCAGTATGTTTTCGGCATGCTTCCTCCGGGTCATGTCACGGCATATGCTCATTACGGCAGGTTTTCCATACCAGATTACCAGCTTTGCAGTGACATCAACAGAAACAGTCGTCCCATCCTTTTTCAGATGAACCGTCTCGAAATTCAAAGTTCCACGTGACTTGAGCCTGGCTATGCGCCCAGGCATATTAATCTTCTCTTCATAGGTGTCGACGTCTGAAGGTTCCATCGACAGGAGTTCATCTTTAGTGTATCCAAGAAGTTCACAGGCTTTTGCGTTTACGGCAAGAATTCCGTCCTCATCGTGGATGAATATGGGGTCGCCGGCATTCTCAAAAAGCATCTGGTATGCCTCATCGCCGGCTTGAGCTTGCGGCAAAGACTCTTTTTTCTTCTTCTTCACAGGAAGTTCCCCTTTCCACCCTTGACAACCGGCGTAGACGCACCGGCAAAATAATCCTATATCAAAACAGATAACATCGAATTTGAAAGTCAGGATTCCGGGAATGAAAATAAAAGGACGGATTGGCATGCAGATAACTGCCTGCTGGCAATGCTGTTGTCGCTATAGTTCATGAATCCCCCCTGGAAGTACTGATTTAACGTCAGATACAGCATATGGATTATACACGTTGAATTCAATACTTGCAACCAAGAACTTTGTATTTTCACAAATCCACATGATATTAAACATATGAAATCATCGGAAATCATAGAACTTCTTGATTTGAAACCTCTTCCACTGGAAGGAGGATACTATTCCGAGACTTTCAGATCGGATGTTTCATCATCAGCTGAAAACCGTTGCTCAGGTACCTGCATATACTACCTTCTTGATGGTAAAAATAAATCGTATTGGCATTCAGTGAAATCCGACGAAATCTGGCTGTACCACTGCGGTTCCCCCGGCATCCAAATCCTCCTTTTTCCGGATGGGAGATGGGAGGAACGCATGATCGGTGCGAATTTCGCAGAACATCAACAGCCACAGAGTATTATACCGGCGGGAGTCTGGCAGGCAACAGTCCTCGGGGAGCCTGATTCCTGGGGACTCTTTTCAGCTGTCGTATGTCCAGGATTCGAATTTGAAGACTACACCACTGGGAAAGGCGCTGATTTGATCAGAAAATGGACGGCTGCTGAAAAAAGAATCCGGGAACTGGATTTAATGTAGTTATAAATTTTTCATCTTCGAAAAATTTATGACATTTCCAGCATCTTCCTGATGGACTTCTCCGCAGGAATCCGGATTTTCTCTGGGACGGATATCCTGTATCTCATCTTTTCCAGAGACTCAAGTACGTTCTCAATCCTGTGCATCTTCATGTTCGGACATACCGCCTGCTCTGTCACCGGTATGAACATCTTGTCCGGATTTTCCTTCTTAAGCCTGTAAATCAGGCCGATCTCAGTGGCTACAATTATCTTCCTTGCATCCGTCTGCTTTGCAAATCTGCACATTCCACCTGTGCTAAGTACTTCATCAGCAAGGTCTATTACGTCCAGCCTCGATTCCGGATGGATCATGACTTTCGCATCAGGATATTCTTGTTTCTTCTGCAGGATGATCTTAGGAGTTATCCGCATATGGGTAGGACAGAAACCAGGCCATAAAATCATTTTTCTACCTGTCTTTTTCTGTATATAGCCGCCTAGATTCTTGTCGGGCACGAATATTATTTCCCTGTCGGAGGGTAGGGCGGAAACGATTTTTAGGGCATTTGCGGAAGTAACGCATACATCAGTCAGCGCCTTGACTTCAGCAGAGCTGTTTACATAAGTAACCACAAGGGCGTCGGGATGATCATTCTTCATCTTTATAAGATCTTCGGCGTTCGCCATGTCGGCCATTGGGCATCCTGATTCCATTACTGGGAGCAGGACAGTCTTTTCCGGAGAAAGGATAAATGCCGTCTCGGCCATGAATTTGACGCCGCAGAAGACGATCACATCGGCCTTTGTATCAGCCGCTTTTATGCTCAATTCAAGGGAATCTCCGGTGAAATCAGCTATGTCCTGGACTTCTCCAAGCTGGTAATTATGGGTGATTATAATAGCATTCTTCTGCTTGCGAAGCTCGTTTATACGGTCTATTATTTCGTTTTCAGCAAGGAATTCCATGTTTTTAGTCTTTTATTATTGATTTTCTTTGCGGATTTCGCAAAGAAAATTACTATACAGGAAAGTTTAAATGTTCAAATACCTAAAGAAAAAAATCAGGAATACTAAGAAACTCCCAAATTTCCTCTTCATTTTACCTGTTTTATTCATAAAATTGGCAAAAATATGCATGAAAACTGAAATTATTGACCCTTATAACAACTTGGATCCGTTAAAATTCCCGTATATTTCAGTAACCTGGCACAACAGGCTCCTCTTTTTTCCTGCAATGTTTAAAAAAGCCGACAGGCAAAGAACTGTCGCCATGGTGAGTGCCTCCCGTGACGGGCAGTATGTATCAGATATCTGCAGGCTTTTCGGTATACAGAGCGTGAGAGGATCAAGTTCAAAGAAAGGGTTTGCCGCCTTCAACGATGCCCTTAAGTTCCTAAAGAGTGGCTGCAATATCAGCATAACACCTGATGGTCCCCGCGGTCCCCGCTACAAGATGAGCAAGGGGCCGATACTTCTTGCGAGCAAAACAGGCTATCCTGTGGTTCCAGTATCAATAAACTATTCATCGTATTGGGAATTAAGGAGTTGGGATAAATTCCAGATTCCAAAACCCTGGGCGAGGATATCTGCCGTACTTGGAGATTCCATCAGCATTCCCGGCGATATTTCCGATGACGATCTCGAAAAATGGCGTAAAACCGTCGAGGATGCCCTGAACTCCGTCAGTGAGATCAGGAAGTAGCGCAGGCATTCCCGTCTGTGATTGATTTTGTATTTTCGCTTTACTAAACGGGTTTTTGAATTATAATTACGTCCTTGCGCCAATGTAGCTCAGTTGGTAGAGCAGCTCATTCGTAATGAGCAGGTCATCGGTTCAAATCCGATCATTGGCTCCAGTTTTTTAGCCTCAAAGATACTTGCCAATAAGGACTTACGCAATCACAGCCCGGTAAAGGGTGTCTGTTCCTGTCAGCTCCTGATAGTACCATACTTCTGCAAAATAGTACAATAAATAGTACAATAACGATTTGAGGCTAACGCCCTGTCAAAGGATAATTAAGTGGCAAATGGAGCTTGACAACGAAATTTCTTTGCCTATAATTATCAATGCCTGCCAATTTATGGCGAGACAGTTCAACAACAATTCATGAAGAAAGGAGGCTTGTGAGGACGGTTACTGATCCGAAATAATCAGGTCCATTTATACATTCGTACCTTCATTATTAATAATGGGTACTGACCTTACCTAATGAGTGCGGAGGTGCATCGCTTCCCCTCATATCGCATCGGTATGACGACATAATTATGTGCATTCACTCCCATCGCTTAAACGCGACGGTCGGTAGGTTCCGGAGCTGAGGCTACTGCTTCTCTCCTGCTTAAAGGATAAATCCCAAATGGGATTTCCAGTCCTTTTTGAACCTTCGACCGAACCAAGAACTTAAACCAGTTAGCATCCGGATCTTGATGTGGACTATGTCCATTTCAATTCCGCTTGCAGGAGTGAACTATGTCACGTTTAAATGCCCATACATTGATACTTGATCATGCCGAGTCCCTCTACAAATCGAGCGTTATTTCACTGGAAGATCTCAATGACATTCGTCAACGAGTCTCCATCAAAGAAACCGCTGTAAAGAATGAACAGATAGAGCCATTGAAAACTCGAAATGATGTCGCTACGATCCTTAATGTCAGCCTACGGCAAGTCGACAGGCTAACTGAAGCTAACTTCCTCCGGAAACGGCGAATCGGGAAGAGGTCTGTGCGATTCACGCTAGGTGACATTACAAAGCTTGCTGACATCCGTAACACTGAAGAGATTGGGGGGCAACCATGAATAATTCATCCTCCACAAGTTCGTTGCAACAGGATAAAGACTGCGTGCTCATCATGGAAAAGTACCTCGACCTGTCGGTCTTCCTAAAGGAGGTTCTCGGAACTGAGGAGGAATCGACAATAGGCTTTGCGCATGAGAATGGAAAGCGCAGATTCCGTGTGAAGATGAAGGATGTAGCATCCTACTTCCAGACAAGGCCTCATCTCTTCAGCCACAATCTGTGGTTCAACGCGTCCGTTCTCGACGGTCATGGATACAAGGTGGGAAACTGCGTGTCCACCAAGAGCATCCTACTCGACGTCGACTATGGGACGCTGGGACACAAGCGGAAGTCGCCGTTCCCCGACCGCAAGTCAGCCCTACAACACATCTTCGAACAGAAGCTGCGACCGAGCGCGATATGGGACACGGCCCACGGCGTGCAGATGGCATTCCTCCTTGACAGGAGTGTCCACTTCACAGACCTTGAGATGACCGGGATCTTTGACGAGTCGAAGCGGAGGATCAACCATGCCTTCCGTGGAGACAGCACGACTTCCAGGGAGCATCTGTTCCGCGTACCAGCTACGGTCAACGACAAGAGCAAGAGCTTCCCCGACTGTCCGCCTGCGATGGGCGTGGTGATCCAGCAGCTCGATCCTTCGATCCGGTACTCACTGGATGAGATGTTCGAAGCGCTTCCGCCGGTACCCGCCAAGTCACATACAAGGCGTAGTTCTGGAATTCGGACGCAGAAGGTCGTGGTGAGTGATGTCGAGTTCGGCAAGATCCCGTTTCCCGACGACCTTGACATTCCAGCCAGTCTCCAGGAGATCCTCGACACTGATCACCCAGAAGGTACGCGCTCGGAAGCGTTCTTCCGGGCCGTGCTCGGCCTTTACGACTGCGGCGCAACGCTGGACTGCATCCGAGGGATGCTGATGTGGAACCCTTCCTTCGCCGAGAAGTACGGCGGGAGGTTCGATGAAGAGATCGTCCGTTGCATAACGAAGAAGGATGATATGGATGCGGACTCCACCCGTCTCGCTCCGCCGAACCCGGTGGAGTATATAAGTCTGGAGGACATCCGATGAACATGAACTTCACAGATGCCCTTGACAGATATTGCGCGCTGACAGGTGCCGTCAAATCACAGAAGATGGTTGACGCATGCGATTTCATCAATCACATCGTCGACAAGGTTGACGAAGCGGCGATTCAAATCGACTGCGGCACAGGAAAGAGCTCGTGGGCGCACGCGAGATGCGCGGCATATGCGTCGAAAGCCACGCCGCACGTGTATGTCGTTCCTACGCGCGACGAGGTCACAAGGGCGGCATCCAACCTAACCCAGATGACGAATGGCGAGGCAGCTGGTATTTATCTCGGCTGGAACCAGGATGAATGTCAGAGCCTTTCAGGCCGCAACCTCACGTTCGACAAATGCATGCGCACCGGCTCCAAGTCGGCGTGTGCACGCTGCCCTGGGCGCAAGCTCTGCCTGTACAGGCAGTCCCTCAGGGGGCTCAGGCGACCGCTTGTGGTCATGACCAGGGAGTCGTTCATCGTACTCTGCGGAAAGGGGTTCGACTTCACCAGTCACACAATCCTCTGCGATGAGGACATAAACGTGTTCGCCGATGAAATATTCACACTGGGGGGGATGCGGCGGCTGGCCGACATCTTCAGCATGGCAGGAGACTACAATGTGAGCCAGCTGGTACGCACGCTGATGTCTGGTGCCAAGTTCTGGGCGGCGGCACCAGTTCCAGACTCGGCCGCAAGATACATGCGCCTCGATTCTGATTCGGTGGCGCATGCGCTGGCGGAGATCCTAAGGTATATGGGTACGCACACTCTAAAGAGGGATGACGAACTTCTGGTGTTCAGGTTCGTCATGTTCTTCAGGAGTGCAGCAGCATGCAAGGCAGCATACGCCTACTACTTCGATGGCAGGGATGTCTTCGTCAAGAAGAACAGAATTGATTTGCAGAGTTTCACAGCCTACAAAAAGCTGATCATTCTGAATGCCACGGCTTCGCTGTCGATGGTACGGCTGTCGGGGCGAGCGAAGATCTGGCGCTGCCGGGAGCTGGAGAAGTACAGGCGCGAGGGCAGCGTATCGCTGTTCATAGTTCCGGCCAACGCCACGAAGAGCCGTGCCGACCGCAACACCGCCGCCGGACTGCAGTTGCTGTCGGAGCACATCCTTGCGGCGGGCTGCGAACCGGATACATGGGTGCTGGTGGTGGCCAACCGCAATGACGGCGGCAGGGCTGACCGGGTGGAGGCGGCCCTCGGCGCTGAATACGGGCTCAGTGTGTTCAGGCTGTCGCGCGGGCTGCTGCGCGGCACCAACGCCGCGAAGCAGTGTACAATCGCGTTCCTGCCATCGGCCGGCTTCTTCACGACGTTGGTCGACTGCGCGCTGCATGTCGCGCTGAAGCAGGGCAAAGATTTCCTATGGTCGGAAGTGGTATGCCATGACGGCAGGCCCCGGATGAGGAAAGGCCGTTTCATCAATTCAAAGCTGCAGGATGTCTATATGCGGAAGTCCTTGACCGAGTTCTACCAGGGAATCTTCCGGACGGCAGTCCGTGATGGCGGCAGTGTCGCTGTAATCCTACCGCTGCCCGATGCCGAGTGGGTGACCGCGCTGTGGCGACTCACGCCGTTCAAGGTAAGGGCCGTCCATGGCGGCGGAAGGAAAGCGCGTCTGTTCAGCGGCATCGGCACCCTGCTGGACATGGAGGCAGGTAAGCCGGTGTCAAAGACTGCGGTGGCGGAGCTGCTGGGCTACAAGGCATGGAAATCCAGCAGGACTGTAATCATGAAGCTCCTGAAGGATTTCTATGTTGTTTCCGGCAGGAACCTGGTGCGAAGGGACGTGTAGGTGCTAGTGCCTGGACGGAAATGTGATACACCGCAAAGGGGTACCGCTCCGAAAGAGAATACTCTTCGGACCGGTATCCCAGACCCACATCTTGGGGTTTTTTGAGTACTCACTGATAATGCAGTTTCAGCCAGCGGCGGCGAGCGTAGCGAGGCCGTCGCTTCTTTTCGGTTTGCCGTTCGTTGTCGGCGTAGTGAGCATGCTTTGATGCGAAACGGAGCCACATCGAACGGGCATCCGAAAACGGGCAGAACAGGAAACAACAATTACAGGAAGGAGTTAATATGAAAGAACTTGAATATATACACACGTCCAAGGTTAAGCCCTGCACACCACTCAGGGCCATCCGAATGAACTGTCTGGAATGCGAAGGCGGCCCCAAGGGCGTACGCGAGTGCATCATTACCGGATGTCCGCTGCACGAGTTCCGCCTAGGTCATCGTCCGAAGAGGACAACAACCGGCGATCTGTCCCTTGCTGTACGGCGCAGGGAGTTCGCCACAGCCGCACGAGCCGCGTTGAAGGTCAAGCGGAAGACGGAGATCCGGCAGGAGCATGCCGAAGAGGGAAGCCTGTTCTGATCAAAACAGACTATTAAAACAATAGAAGGAATCAACGGAAGATTCCTCGGATGGCTCATGACACGTACCTGTCGACTATTCCGCGCGTATCGTGCGGATGCGGCGAAACCGTAACTAATGATGACGACCTTCGGGGCCGTCCAGCTAGCAAGCCGATCATCAAGGACGGCCGATTGAAGGACAGGACTTTCACAACCTCTCTCACGGAGAGGTTGGAACTGGGGATGGAACTTATGTCCGGCGACATCCAGGGAGCTGCATCTCCGTAGCCATCTCGCAAGATGATCGATATCACGGCATATCAGGTCGGCAGGCTTGCCGGCGGAGTCACGTGACCGCATAAACAGACACGTGAAGCTGGGATCGGCCTGGAACTTGCGCTGCTGGACTGCGACATTGCGCCCTCTCCTGAGATGATCCGCGCCCAAGACTACCGCATGTGGCGATAGAACCTCATGGGATCTTGACTGTCCATCCGAACCTTCCAAAGACTGCAGGATTAAATCCACCTTTCCGTCTCGAATTAAGCACCCTCCTTACGAAGTAAGATTTCACGGAAAGGGCATAAAGGGGGTCTTTCCGTGTCGGTTTTAGTGACATCCTTACGTAGTAAGAGGCTGACGGAAAGCCCGGACAGGGCCTTCTGACCGTCTAGGTTGGGCCCAGCAGCTTTCCGTGTCGGGTATACTTCGTATAAACCCTGGAATAGCTAAAGAAAGGGTCTATCGGCACAGCTGTTTGCTTCCCATAAGCCAGCTGGCATATATGCGGGGCCATCCTATAGTTCCTGCCGTCCGGACCAACCGACACGATATCGTTCCAGTTGAATTGGGGATCAGTGAGTCAGTTGTAGAGATATCTGCTTAACTGCGGAAGCCCAGTTCTGAGGAGAACCCATCCCCATGCCGGTTCCTGCCGTTGACATCCGTTGACATTTGTTGCTGTTTATCATAGACAGACAGGCGTTGAGGCAGTCCAGCCTGAGACAGAGCATGATACGGCTTTTGCCGTCGGCACCAACCGATGGGATATCCCTATGGTTGCCGGAAGTCTGTATGGCTGCCGCGCGGTTCGGGTAGCAGTTGATGGGATACCCCCTCGACTGAAACGGCTGAGGCGGATGACAGTTTCATGCGTTGGGATATCCCAACGCGTCGTCTCCAACCGTATTGATATCCGTATGGTTGAAACGAGGTTCATTCTGCTTGTCCAGCCCCACCTCACTTGCAGACGCTCTTGACGCTGGTCCAGACTATAGCAAGCAAGGCAAGGGACGGCCAGATTCGAGAACAAGAGGACGCATCGCAGTGACCCCTGTTTCCGCAGTTTGGAGGTGCCCTGTTTTACCGCCAAACTTGCAAACGAGGTCTATTATCCAGATTTTTACTCTCCAGTTCTTCTGTTTCCCCCTGTAGGGGGAAAGGCGAGGTTTGGCGGCTGGAAGTTGAGGTCGGCGAGGTTTGGACATTCCACGGAGCCCTTCCTTAAGGAAGCCAGCCTTGAAAACAGGCCGGGAAGACGGCGGCTGGCCCTAAACCCTGTATACAGCCCGCGCACACCAGCCCGTCCTTTGAGGCCTTGGGGAGGGGATTATTTCCGCCTGCGACATCAAGCCCCAGACGCTTGCATATGCTGCGTACGCTAATCCATCTCCGGTTGCCGGAGATATGCGTGTGAATACGCCGACATTGAGTTCTTCTTCAGCCGATCATCCGCGGTCGTCAAGATATCTTGACGGGTCGTTGGCATCGTTCATCAGCTACGGCGCCACACACACATGCATGCCGTCGGGGATGAGAACGTTCGGAACTCGTCGAGCAGGAAGGCCGCGGTCGAATGCCGGTCCGCAGTATCTGCCGGAGACTGGGCAGGCCAAACAGCCGCAGCGGGAAAGGATAAAGGCCTATCCCCGTTTAATTGGAATGATATCGTGTCAGTTGGTGCTGATGGCGGAACTACAGGATGGGCCTCGACACATGTCAGCAGGGTCATGGACGCCACAAAGCTGTGCCTATACCTTGATGCCCCCTTCCCCTTACGGAAGGGGTAGACCCGGCAAACAGGGGTTTTAGGGATACCTAGGCCCTGACGGCCAGAAGCGAGGCGGCCATAACACCCCTGAAATGCCCATGTCCGCGATGTCCGTACTTCGTACGGATACCCCTTTTTTCATCGCGGACTTGTGATACTTTAGAATAGCATGAAAATGTTAGCCTTGACAATCCGTGAGGTAACACCAACAAAGGAGACTTCTGTTTCATGTACATCCACGACACGGCTGAGTGTCTGGAAGAGTGAAGCTATCCGGACTGCGACCCTGAATGACACAGGACTCTGCTTGAAGTCTCCTAGGATGCCAGACCGGAGGATTAAAGGCTGCCGCCTTTTCTTTTAGCCCATGGAAGGTCTGCATCTCCCTTACGGGAGATGGGCGACCCTTGGCGGCTGGAAGTGAAGGTCGGCGAGGTTTGGACGTGGGCCGAAGCTCTTCCTGTAAGGAAGCGGGCCAGGGAAACAGGCCAGAAAGACGTGAGCTGGCGCTACAGCCCGCACACACCAGGCTGTCCTTTTCAAGCCCCCGGGAGGGGTGTCGACGCCGACAACTCGCTGACCAACTGCAAGCCATGATTCACGCGCACCGAACCACCACCACGCCACAGCATCCGGAACATTGAGGTTCAATTCACATCATAAATCATAACTATTAGATTGCACTATATACGTCATGATGTAGCTTATTGAATGACCAACTCCAAGATAACCGAGAAAGCCCAGAGAAGGCGCTGTAGGAATGAGCTCCTAAGGATCCTCAAGAAGGAGGCGCGCTTCGCCACCAAGTACCGGCGGCTGCTCTGCGAAGGGTTGAAGCCGCATCTGAGCCCCGCCAAGATTGCGTCCGTTCTCTCGCTGGATGTCCAGACAGTGAGGAACAACCAGTCAGCATTCAATAGGAGAGGTGGCGCGAAGGCGCTCATAGGCGGTAAGCGGCGCGGTGGCAGGCGCAGGAGCAACATGAGCAGGGACGATGAACTGAAGCTGCTTCTTGATTCCTGTTCATACGACAAACGCCGACGCCGGGATATGGTACTGTTCCAAAAGCTCAAGTCGAACTATGAAAAGAAAGGAAATCCGGTTGCCCCGTCGACAATCTACAGGCTATTGGAAAGGCACGGATGCCATAGGAAATCATCTGGCGTCTACACGTCACCCAGGATTTTCCGGGAGTCCCGGAAAATTGCTATCAATAAGAGTATAAACTCTAAGGAATGATAGCTGCATGGCATCTTGATGCGGAAGTGCCGGCTGTTTGTTGTAGGCGCTTCGCAGATGAAAGGCATGGGCTAAAAGAAAAGGATGTTATCCTTTTCTCCGGTATCGCATTACGTCTATTCGACCCTGCTAACGCTGTACTTATCCCCTCTGTTGTTAGTTACGGAAGTGTCTGTATCGGAGATGGTCAGTGTATCTGTCCATCCGTCATTCCACTTGACAACTGTCTTTTTATTTACAGTCTTCCAAGTACCGTTGACGCCACGACCGGCAACTGTGCCATCGGCCTTAAGTTCAACTACTCCGCTGTTGCCCCATTGCCACTTTCCTATAGCCCTGGACTTGCCGTTGGCAGGCACATCGAGTTCGACGTCATCGACCTTCGTCAGTGCCGTGATCTCACGCTGCACCTGCATCGCCTCTTCCAACCTGCCTTGTGCTCCCAAGGTCTTCTTCAGGGCTTCCAGTTTCTGCTGGTACTTGACCTTGATCTGGGCAGTGGCTGCCTCTATCTGGGCCCTGTACGCCTGCTGGGCCGTTGTCAGTTCAGCGGGAACCTTGACCTTCTCATCGGCGGCCATGAGGCCGACCGCGAGAACCATCACGACCATTACCGTCAATTTCTTCATGATACCATCCTTGCTATTTAGCTTTAGTGGCGGTTCCGGTCAGCTTCGGTTTGCCGCCGGCCTCCATTGCAGCCGCACTATCCCAGTTCTCGATATTATATGTCTTGCCCTTCCTGGTCCAGCGCTCAACGTTGGCGGCCTTTGAGAAAGTCAGCAGCAGGCTGCCGTCCTTCTGGGACGCCCACGAACCGCTGTCGTCCTCGTTGCCGCCCTTATACGTGAAAGTTCCGTCGGACTTTATGTCATAGAGGCGCTCGTAGTTGATTACGTAGCGCAGCAGCCACTTGCCTACTGCCTTGTCGCTCCCGGGTTCCGCGAGCTCAACTTCAGAGGCCTTCTGGAGCTTGTCGATCTCGGCCTTGATAACTATGGCGTCATCGATACGCCCCGCAGCACCGAGCTTTTTCTTGATGGCCTCAAGCGTGGCAAGATATTTCTCAGTGACCTTGGCCTGTTCGGCGAGATAGGCATTGCGGGCTGTCATGAGTTCGCCGGGCTCCTTCACGGGCTTGTCCTGGGCCGCAACGGCCAAACCGAGGATAAGAACCATCGTCATCATTGCCGTCTTCATATGAATTCCCCCTTTATGAATTGAATTCAACATTTTGTCATTCGTAGTATATTTCAGCGAGACCGGGACGCATTGCACCCTTAAGTATAGTGAGCTCGATTTTGTCCAGAACCACCGGTGTCTGAAACTCAATTACCAAGACCTGCTTTGTCACAAACTTGCCAATTTCTACGGACATCCTGTCTTTACCGTTGAAAACCAGCCGGCCTTTTTCAATCGGATCAAAGTTTGAAGGCCTCTGGAACAAATACAGTTTGCGGCACGTGATCTGCCTGTCCAGGCTGATTGCAATGCTGCCTGTCTGGGCATCCAGGGCACCATTCGTGTTAATGTTCCCGTCGACAATGTTTGAAACAGGGCACTCCCCATTGGAGGAAGTAGCCTTTACTGTCGGGGCCGCATCCTTGAGCGTTGCCGCAGATGCTACATCAACCGCCGAAGCGGAAAGTATCTTCATCTCATACTTCGGCAGCGCAGAGGAAGCCCTGGTGTCATTGCTGGAGGATTCCTTGAGAGAATCCATTTCTTGCTGCACGGCAAGTGCAGCGTTGACGTCGCCCTTTGCTCCAAGGGACTTTTTCAATGCATCAAGCTGCTGCAGATATCTCTGGACTATCGGAGTTGTCGCAGCCTTCATCTGGGTCTGGAAGGTGCTACGCGCCTGTGTAAGTTCGGCGGGATCCTTGTCATCAGCATACAAACCAGCAATAAATAGAACACTCACCAACATCGCAATCATCTTATTCATATTGACACCTCCATAGTTAAAATCCTTGTTTCAGCTCAGACACCAGATACGCAATCCTTCAAGGTGAACTCATTTGATCGTTACGACCAGATCCGCCACATCCCCGGGCCATCGGACTGTCGCCCCGAAACCGACCTTCGTGGTCTTGTCCGGGAAAGGGATTATCTTGTCACCGAGTTGCAGCTGCCAGCCGCCCTTCGCCCTTGATATTGCCCATGTGGACTTTTCCTTCGGGAAAAAGTATTGTAGCAGCGCCTTGTTGCCGGGTGCGCTTGAGACCGCGCAATACATGACATGGTCCGCCTTGAACGGAACCACGGGATCTATCTGCCCGCTGCAGGCACGCACCGGGAACAGTACAGCTTTCCCCGACCATCCCGCCAGCCGGCCTTCGATCGCGGTAGCGTCGGTTGCCTTTGTTCCGGATATCCTGAATCCTCCGTCTACGGCCTCGACATTCAATTCGTTGGGAATGCGGCCATCCTTCAATTCAAAAACCCGGTCGGGGAACTCATTGACAATTTGGACGACTCCCTCCACCTTCCCGGCGTCCTTAGGCTTTGCAGGTTCCGGGGCATTCAATACATCCAGCGTATTTCCAGCAGTGCCTGCGCCTCCCTTTACAGAACTGTTGGCCGCAGACTTCTTACCCGACAGTGACTCTATCTCATGCTGGACCCTCTGTGCATTGTCCAGATCTCCCGCCCCGCCGAACTTCCTCTTCATGGCGTCAAGCGTCTGCATGTACTTCAGGTTTATAGGCTCTGTAGCGGCTTTAAGCTGCGACTGCCATGCAGCGCGTGCCTGCACGAGCTCGGCAGGCTCCCTTCCGGTTTCATCTCCTGCGGTGCAGATGTGCGTTGCGAAGATAGCCCCGATTAAAAAGGAACATAATGCGAATGATCTTTCCATAACCCCTCCTGTGATTGATTTGTAATAGCTGTTTCTCACCCTATTGATTATACCTGGAATTCAGCCGGAATTAAGGCTGCACCCGGCAGTGTCCGGCCACTATGCAGTTATGCCTTCGACCAGGCTCTTCAATCCCCTGTCGACCAGGTAATACATCGCTATTATGACCAGCATGAAGAAGAGCATGGTCTTAACCTTGCCCATGCCTATCTTTCTTTTTACGATGTCGTCCCGACTGAACCCCGATATGAATTCGAACTGGAAAGGAATGATGCTGGCTGCAGCAAGCATTATGACCGGGATATTTGAAAACCATGAAAAATACCTGCAGGAGAAGAACAGCATCAGGAATACTGTGGCGACATATCCTGAATAGAGCAGCTCTATTTCGAAATTGGCTATCGTGCGCAGCAGCGGCATATCGACCTTCTTCAGCCTAGCCCTGAGGTATTCGTATGCGGCGGGCCCCCACAAGGTCGCCACTATCACAGCGAAGGCGACCCAGATGAGCTGCTTCGACATCCTGTCGGACAAGGCTCGCTGGAGATCGCCGCCGCTGCCGGTTATCCTCCCTAGAGCGGCGGCAAATCCCCTTTCATACCCTTTGGCATATTGAACCTGCATCCTATGCTCCTCATCGCTGGCGGCAAATGCTACAAGTGATATCAGCAGGGTGCATGATGCCGCAATGATCAAAAGCAGGGACGCGCTATTCCTTTTCATCTTCTTTAGCCTCCCCCTTCTTCCAGTGCCTGATTATCATGGCGACTAGGAAGACGGCTATGGCAACGATGACCGCCCACATTACAGGTTTTCCCAAATCATACACGAACCCGTCAATCGGACCATGTCCGTCAGACCTCGGGCCCGGGAGCACTTTCCTGTCAATCAGTATTCCGATGATGATCAGTGCGACCGCCAGAATTGCATACAGCAACGGCATATTCCCCTCCTTGTGTTTATTTATTCCTATCCTGCCTGTTGGGCAGGCCCCTGATGCTATTCCGCCGCGAACCCAGTATGGAAGTCACGTCGAAACCGATGACTCCGAGATTATAGAGCAATGTCAGTGCAATGAAGCCTACCGACAGCAGTGCAATAATTATGTCGTCGCACTGTCCCAGCACAGGGATCCAGTCGGGGACAAGATCGACAGGGCTTGCGATGTATAGGACGACCGCAATCAATATGATGAAGATTATCAGGAATATTCTGCCCAGCCTGCCGGCCTGCCGGAGCATAGCCTCCCTGAAATCTCTTGACAGAATTGTTCCTATGACAAACAACAGTAGTGAAAAGGTAAACAAGAAAATCATGATCTGTATCAGGGACATCATATTGCATTCCATCCTTTGGTTGAGAGAAATGGAATGTCCCTGTAAAAGAAGAGGGCGACATTCCAATTGCCGCCCAACTGTGGCACGCCAGTGCCAGGAAAAGCTAAACAAAAGGAATGCGCCCAAGTATGAGCGCATTCCAGTGTTATTGCTTTTCCCATTGTAAATCTGGCGTTTTCAGTTGGGAACAACACGCTGGTTGCGTAAAATATGTTCTGTAAATTTATCAGCTCATTCCGGAACAAACCTCCTTGTTTGAAATATTCCGTTCCGGATGGGGAAAGATACTTGCGGTATCCTGTTTTGCAAGCCGACAGGCCATCCGGCATTGCAGAAGAAGTCTCTCTAATGCCTGCACTGACTTTGAATAAGCGCCTGAATGGTGGATAGTATCGGCATATAGGCAAATCAACATCCATAAACCAGCATGAGGATGACCATGGACACCCCAGAACTGGATGAGACCGAACTTGAAGGCAAGGCCTACCATGAGACCGGACACGCAATCCTGCAATATCTTTTCGGGTATAAACTGGTGGAAGTAAACATTGTCGAGACAGATGACAAGGGAGGAGTCACCTCCTGTAGGGGGAGGCATCCGTTTGAACTGCAACGGGCGGGTGCTTTCTATTTAGGGACTCCTGATCACGACAAACATATTTGTCATAACATAATGATTACTCTTGCCGGAGCAGTGTTGCAGGAACACTTCTGCAGGGATTCGGTGAAGGACTACCATGCCGGATATGATAGGATCGAAGTGCAGGGATGAAGCAGGAGCCTTGATCCGCTATTGTACTCATGTCCCGGAGACTTGGATGCCAGGATTGAAAATCTCCGCATTGCCACATTGCAGATCCTCACCGATGATGCCATCGTCGAAGCCGTCCACGCATTGGCGCATGCCCTGGTGGATAAAAAAGCTTTGAAGGGTGATGAGGCTCTCGCTATAATCAAGGGCACGCTTGCCAGTTCCTCTCCCGGAGGGAAGTTTGAAATCCTATGCCCCCATTGCGCTGGATATGAAGAATACGAGGAGCGATGATGGTGATGACAGAGCAGGCTGAAGGAACATGGCACAGGAGAACTGGAGTTCATCCTGATCAAAGTAAGCGGGACATAAGCACGGGCGACCGGGAATAATTGTAGACAGAAAAAAGGAGCCGCTCATCACGGCCCCTTATTGAGACTGAAACTGATCTTATGAAACCTGCTTGGCCACAAGCTTGGTCATGTCGAACATCGAGACCTGGTCCTTCTTGAAGATCGGCTTGAGCTTCGCGTCGGCGTTGATCATGCGCTTGTTCTTCTTGTCCTGGAGACCGTTCTTCTTGATGTAGGCCCAGAGTTTCTTGGTGATCTCGGTCCTCGGAATCGCCTTTGCTCCTACGACTTCAGCCAACAGAGCGCTTGGTGTCACTGGTGCCATGAACTTCGAGTTTGCTGTCTTTTTCGCCATGATTTCCCCCTCCTGTTTATATTTAAAGATGCTTAAGAATAGCAGTGAGGGCGTAAAATGCAAAACTGCGTTGTCGAAATCATGGCGGAAGTACGTCCCTGATCCTCTCTATGAGGGTGCCTGGACTGAACGGCTTCTCCATGACGCACAGCGCACCGGCGGCGAGTATTTCTCTTACATCGTTGTCGCGGGCGTATCCTGTCATGACTATTGCCTTGATTCCGGGATTGATCTTCTTCAGGTTCAGGAACGTCTCGTAGCCGTCCATGCCCGGCATCTTCAAGTCGAGGAGCACCAGGTCGATGCCGGAGTACAGTTTGGAATAGCATTCCACGGCATCCTCTCCGCCGCCGCACATGATGATCCTGTATCCCAGGGGATGCAGCATGTCGGACAGCATGCCGCAGAAGTTCCCCTCGTCGTCCACTATGAGTATGCCGAATGTCTTCACGGAGGTTTTCGGATCCGGGCGGCCGACGGACTCCGCCCGTACCCTCCTGAGGCAGTCCAGGCAGATCCCGTAGTCAGGCGTGATCCTTCCGCCATATGGTATCTGCCATTTCCTGGTGTCGAAGACATTCCGGCACCATGAGCAGATCACGGGAATCGTCTTCTCCTCCGGCCCAAGCATTACTGAGAAGGATTCGGTGTCGTTCATGGTATACCTCCTTGAATGTGCTTCGGGGAAAAGTGCAGAAACCGATACCGGATTTCCTGCCACCCGACCTCTGATGTAACCTAATCCTGGCCGCCCGGCGTGTCAAGCTCCTGTAATCCGATACGCTTCAACTGGCTTGCCGGCAAAGGAATATTTCCGATGATGCTGGATGGTGCCTGCTGGACCGCGGCGGATTGTGATGTGAAAAGTACGGTCAGATGTTCGGATATCTGGCCTTTATGTCCTCGAGCATGAGGCCCATCTGGTCGAAGTCAATCGGTGAATAGCCGAACTTCTCGACATTATTGCAGAGTTCAAGCCATTTCTGATGATCCCATGAGCAATCGTTATCCCTGACAAAATTCTCCAGGATGCTTGTCCTGGACAGCCTCTGCAGATTCTCCTCCGAGGTGTAGGCTGGAACCTGCGAAGGTCCGCCCATGCGGACTTTGGATTTTGAACCTTTTCTCATATTCCCCTCCTGGTTTTATGTTATCCGGTTTCAGGTAACAATACCAGTCTTTTGGAAAATATCCAGAATCGTCGACAATCAGTCTTAAGCGAGATGCAAATCCCATGGACCCATCTCTGGAAACAATGTGGGGGGAGGGATTCCTGTTAGCGGCGCGGGAAAGAAACTCTTTTTAAAGAAGTGCTGCCAGCCCTGCGAGGAATGTCCAGACCTCAAGGGAGACCCTGTTTTTCTTAAGGGATTCAATGGTGTAGCGCGCAAAATTCAGGAGCTCCTTCTTCCGGGGTTCCGGAAGCCTGCCGTAGATTTCAACAAGTGTCTTTACATCCCTGCCCCGGGTCTTCGATACCTTTTCGGAAGCTGACAACTCGTCCACGTCCACTTTGAGATTTTCCATTATTTCAAACATCTTCTTCCTGGAATATATTCCCGGGCTCCTGCTGCCACGCTTCCAGTTTGAGACGCTCTGACGGGACACGCCGCACAGTTTCGCAAACTCCTTCTCAGTGACAAGAAGCCTGCCGAGCAGTTCTGAAACCACTCGTCTCCAGTCGATGCCTTCCATGAGTTCCTCCTTGTCCAGGCGGACTGCCCCATATGCATGCCCCTTTTCCCCATGGGTTAATTCTACCACGTCTCCGCCGAAAAGTGAAGTCCCCGAAATGATAGTTGACTTAATGTTATCATGATGTTATAGTAGTGTTGTCTGTTCGTTCATGGGGGCATGGGCCAGGTGTATATGCTAGACTTTCCACGGAAAAACAAGGAGGTGAGCCTCTCTCTCCACAGCAGGAGCTGCATCGAGTTCCTGAACCTGCTCCGCCACCGCATGATGCTGACCGGTCCTGACAGGAAGGT